>NZ_JAMYVA010000084.1:0-15121 GCF_040323505.1 Mesorhizobium sp. M0040 | reverse complement strand
CGTAGACGACCCTGTACCCGGCATGCGGACGAACGAGAATCGACAGAAAGGACGACAGCCTTGCACTCACCCCCTTGACGCTCGAGCGATTAGACGACCCGCTCGCGGGAGGGGCGCGGGGTTTGAGGCGTGAGCTTCGTTGGCAGCGTCGGTGAGGCTTTAATCGATCAGGGGTGACGGACGGCCATCGGCCTCCGAGCATGAAGTGTCAACCTTCAGCTTGAGAGGAGCATCCGATGACCGTCCCTACGCATCCATCCGGCAGCGCACTTCGCGAGCGCATGATCGAAGACATGTCCATGCGCGGCTTCACCGAGGATACGCGCCGAGACTATATCCGTTGCGTGAAGGCGTTTGCAGCCTTCATCGGGCGCTCGCCTGATACCGCGACGGCTGAGGATCTGCGGCGTTTCCAATTACACCAGACCGAGAGCGGCATGCGGCCGCCGGGGATCAACAGCGCGGTCTCGGCGCTGCGCTTCTTCTTCACCGTGACGCTCGACCGGCCCGATCTCTCGCGCCGTCTCACCGTCATCCGCCAGCCACGCAAGCTGCCGCTGGTGCTGAGCGTCGAGGAGGTGGCGCGGCTGCTCGAAGCCGCACCGGGACCGAAGTACAAGGCGGCGCTTGGCACGGGCTACGGGGCGGGGTTGCGGGTGTCGGAGATCGTGGCGCTCAAGGTGAGCGACATCGATTCGACGCGCATGCTGATCCGCGTCGAGCAGGGCAAGGGCCGCAAGGACCGCCACGCCATGCTGTCGCCGCAGCTGCTCAGGCTTCTGCGCGCCTGGTGGCGCGAGGGCAAACGCCGCGGCGTGATGCTGCCGCAAGGCTGGCTATTTCCGGGTCGCAGCCCGATCACGCCGCTCTCCACGCGGCAGATGAACCGCGCCGTTCATGCCGCGGCGGAGGCCGCCGAGATCAAAAAGCGGGTAACGCCGCACACCCTGAGGCATTCCTTCGCCACACATCTCCTGGAGCAGGACGTCGACATTCGCGTCATCCAAGTTCTGCTCGGCCATGCCAAAATTGATACGACCGCGCTCTATGCCCATGTCGCCACCAAGACGATCCACACCGTGATGAGTCCGCTCGACCGGATCAGCCTGCTCACAGAGGGCGAGATACGACCGGACAGATAACGCGGCGGCGGTGCGCCGCCCGTCCCTGGAGGTCGCCGACATCTTCCATCGCCATGGTGCCTCCTGGCGCGCGGCCCAGGCCGGCCACTTGAGCCTCGGCCAGCTGAAGGTGATGTCGGCGATCGAGACCTGCCGCACCGCGGCGCTTGGCGGTCATGTCGAGGCGTGCGAGGACTGCGGCCACAGTCGCATTGCGTATAACAGCTGCAGGAATAGACACTGTCCAAGGTGCCAAGGCGCGGCGGCAAGGGAATGGCTCGCCGCACGCGAGGCCGATCTCTTGCCGGTCGGCTACTTCCACATCGTCTTCACGCTGCCGGCCGAGATCGCCGACATCGCCTATCCCAACAAGGCGGTGATCTACCACCTGTTGTTCCGCGCCGCCTCGGAAGCGATGCTCACCATCGCCGCCGATCCAAACATCTCGGCGCCCGCATCGGCATCACCGCCGTGCTGCATAGCTGGGGCTCGGCGATGACCCATCATCCGCATGTCCACATGATCGTGCCCGGCGGCGGCATCGCGCTCGATGGTGAGCGGTGGGTGTCCTGCCGGCCCGGCTTCCTCCTGCCCGTGCGCGTGCTCTCAAGACTGTTCCGGCGGCTCTTGCTGGCCAAGCTTACTGATGCCCATGCCGCCGGCCGGCTGAGGTTCTTCGGCGACAATGCTGGCCTCGGCGACAAGCGCGCCTTTGCTAAATTCCTGGCACCGCTCAAGAAGAAGAGCTGGTTCGTCTACGCCAAGCCGCCCTTCGCCGGACCCGAGGCCGTGCTGGCCTACCTGTCGCGCTATACCCACCGCGTCGCCATCTCCAACAGCCGGTTGATCGCGCTCGACGAGGCGGGCGTCACATTCCGCGTCAAGGACTACCGCCGCAATGGCAGCGAGCGCTACCGGACCATGACGCTGGAAGCGGGCGAGTTCATCCGCCGATTCCTGCTCCACGTGCTACCCAAAGGCTTCCATCGCATCCGCCACTATGGGCTGCTCGCCAGTGCGCACGCCAAGGCCAACATCGCGCGCGCTCGCGAACTTCTCGCCGCGCCGCAGCCCAAGGCCGAATGCAACGGAACGGGCGCCGATGCCGCCACGCCATCGGACTGGCGGCCGCCATGTCCATGCTGCGGCGGCAGGATGATCGTCATCGAGACCTTCGAACGCGGCGGCGACCGCGCCCGCGCGCCGCCTTGGACGAGGGCGCCATGACCACAAACCGCTCTTCATCGCTCTGCATACCCGCCGAGGACTCTGGTCGTCGGCGGCCCGAGGCGATCGTGCGTCTCCGGCCGATCGCATGTCCCGCACCATCTGCAGCGCCGAAACCGCCCGCTCTTCAAGGGCCGCATCGCAATGCGCACAGCCATCGCCAGCCCATCGAGCTACGCCTGCCCACCCACCAAGCCCATCGGTGCGGTCACAACGGACCAAGCCGAACCGTCAAATCCCCATAGCCGCAAAACCGAAATCTCCACCCCGCGGGTTCCTTCCCTGGAGGCTTCCGGACGCCGGCCTCGAGCCACGCCATCTCAGTAGACGGCCGGCATCCGAAACCCATCACAAAAGCGGTCGGCCCGCACCCTTAGGGTTCACCCGTAGCCCCGCTTCAACCGGCAAGTCCGGGAGTAGGCCTCGCGGTCAACGCGTTATGCCTCAACGACTGCTTCTCGCCAGGCCGATCGCGCCAGCAGCCACCGATAGTTTACGCCTCGATGTGGACGTCCGACCTCACGACGACACCCTCCTGTGCTCATCGAGAACCGGTATTCCCTCCAGAATTAGATAAATTAGCAGTTTCTTAAGTGCCTTTGGAACTTTGTAGCTTGCGTTCCATTTTCAACCGCATGCGAGAGTCTGTGGTCCACGACCCTGGAATGACGGTGAACAGGTCACCGCCTCGCTACTCGCTGGTCCTGCCCATATACAATGAAGAACAGGTGCTGCCTCGGCTGATCGAGCGGATCAGTTGGCTGATCGGCCGGCTGGACGGCGACACGGAGGCCATCTTCGTCGATGACGGAAGCCTCGATGCAAGCGTCGAATACCTGCAAAAGGTGGTCGCCGCCGAACCGCGCTTTCGGCTGATCGAATTTTCTCGCAATTTCGGCCACCAGATGGCCATTACCGCCGGTATGGATGCCGCTGCGGGCGATGCCGTCATCGTCATGGATGCCGACCTGCAGGATCCGCCGGAGGTCGTTCTCGATCTGGTGGCAAAGTGGAAGGAAGGCTTCGAGATCGTCTATGCCCGCCGAGTCAAGCGCGACGGCGAATCCCGGTTCAAGCGCTTTACGGCAAGTCTTTTCTATCGCCTGCTGGAGAAAATGACGTCGGTCGATATTCCGCGCGACGTCGGCGACTTTCGCCTGGTCGGCCGCAAGGCGCTGGAAACCTTCAAGCATATGCCCGAACATGACCGCTTCGTCAGGGGCATGTTCGGCTGGATGGGCTTCAAGCAGACGGCAGTGCCATTTGAGCGCCATGCGCGAACCCTGGGCCAGACCAAATACCCATTCTGGAAGATGATGCACCTTGCGGTTCACGGCATCGTCAGTTTCTCCGAGAAGCCGTTGCGCCTGGCGCTCTGGGGCGGATTGGCCATTTCCGCGCTTGCGGTGGTCTTTGGTGCCTACGCCATGTTTGCCTGGTTTTTTGAAGCCGGCATCATTGCCGGGTGGACATCCACGGTGGTGATCGTGTCGCTCCTGTGCGGCATTAATCTTTTCATGACCGGCGTGGTCGGGCTCTATGTTGGCAGCATCCACGCCGAGGTGAAACGCCGCCCGCTGTACGTGATCGATCGGCTCACCGGTTTCGACGAGGCGATGCGTGCCGTCTCTGGTGAGCGCCGCCGATCGTTTCACAAGCCCAGGAGTGGAGTCCCCGCCAATGGGCGAACTCTTCGACAGCTATAATTCCAACTACGGCGAGGCGGTCGAAGGGTCCATCCGGTTTTCCGGACTCAGGCACGACTTCTTCCTTGTCGCCAAGGCGGACCTGCTGCGGCGTCTGTTGGTCGAGCGAAAGCTTCGGCAGGGTGGGTCGACTGTAAGGGCGCTGGATGTCGGCTGCGGCGTCGGTTCGCTCCACCCCTATCTCGACGGCGCTTTCGACAGCCTCGATGGCTGCGACGTCTCGCAAGACTCGATTTTGCGCGCCAGCCAACACAATCCGCGTGTGGCCTACAGGACCTGCAGCACGCAGGGGCTGCCTTATGAGGACGGCACGTTCGATCTGGCTTTCGCCAGTTGTGTCGTCCATCACGTTACGCCCTCCTCCTGGCTCGATTTCTTCCTGGAAATGCGGCGCGTCGTGCGGCCAGGCGGCATCGCCTGCATCATCGAGCACAATCCCTATAATCCGATGACGCGCCTTGCGGTGTTCCGGTGTCCGTTCGATCAGGACGCAGTCCTGCTCAAAGCCGCCAGAGCAAGGTCCCTCTTTCAGGAAACAGGCTTCAGCGACATCCGCTCCGAGCATTTTCTGCTGCTACCCTCGGCAAGGCCCTTGGCCAGAAGAGTCGAGCGCGTATTCGCGCCTTTGCCGCTTGGAGCGCAGTATGCGTGCAGTGCGCATGTCTGAGCGCCGTTCGACCGGCGACGCCGGGCTGAGGCTGCTGGCGCGCTTCGGGTCGGTCGGCATCGCTGCAACGATCCTATATGCAGTGATGGCCACCGCTTTGGTCGAATGGCAACGGTTCGGCCTCTCGCCGGTCGGTGCCTCGCTCGCAGCTTATACCGCTGCCGCCCTGTTTTCCTATCTCGCGCATAAGTTCGTGACCTTCGCGTCGAGCGGATCGCATCGATCGGAGGCTCCGCGTTTTCTCTTGCTGACGGCAACCGGCTTCGTGGTGGCTTACGCGGCGCCGGCGCTTTTGACGGCGAAACTCAGTCTGCCGCCGATCATTGCCATCCTGGTTACATGCTTGCTTGTTCCAGCGGTCAATCTCCTCATGCTCGACCGCTGGGTTTTTGCGCAGCGAAGACGCGGCCAGCAGCGCGATCGCCCGCCCTAATCCGCGTCAATGGGATCGAGCCGGAGCGACAACAATTTGATGGAGCGCTTATAGATGTTGCTGGCGGCAGGAGTTTGCGGAATGCCGTCGAGGTAGTCGAAGGCGATGTCGAGTGTCTTGGCCTCGGCGAGAGCCGCCGGTGGGATGACGAACGAGACGGTGCGTGGCTCTTTGCCGGACAGCGTCAGCGCATGCACCCGAACGCCGTTCACCGAGATCACAACCCTTTGCGTGATCTGTGGCGGACGAATGACGGCGGCCATTTGCAGCGTGGCAGTCAGGCCGTCGCGAAGCGGCCGTATGTCCAGGCGAAGCCGCGAGGTCTCGCCCAGCGAATGGGTGCCGTCGGCTACCGGTCCCGACCAGCCGCAGACCCTCATGCCGGCTGCCTTTTTGGCTCCGTCGGACCGGAACGACACCGTCTCGCCAAGTGTGTAGCTGCCGACCGCATCGCGATTGAGGCAGGTCGTCGTCCGGTCGATGTAATAGGCGCGATAGTCGGCATTGACGTCTGGATTGAGAGCAAGCGCAAGGATGATGATTTCCGCCCCGGCCAGAACCGCCGCCAGCGTGTAGCGGCCAAGCGAGGCCGCGCGCCGATGCGGGCCCGGAGTGCTAGACCAGGGCAAGATAGCCCCCGATCCACGCGACGGTCGTGAAATAGCAGGCGCCCAGGAAGAGACCCAGAGCCGCAAGAAAAGTCAGCTTCGACGCCGACAACAACGTGGTCAGCAATATTGTCAGAGGCGCAAGCCCAACGACGTATCTGACCATCGAGGCCAGGTTCGTGATCAGCGGCGAGATGATGCAGCAGGCGCAGAACAGCGCGGCGCCATATTGCCTGCGAACCGCCAGAACCGCCGATAATGCCAGTCCTATGAGTGCGGCGAGCGCGCTCCATTGCGGCGCCGTGGGCAGCCATCCAGTCGTCGGAACGGCCGAGAGTCCATCCCATATGAAGGCGAGCGGATTGCCCGCCACCCGTCCAAACGCGCGCTGGACGTGCAGGAAGGCAAAGCCGTCCCCGACCGTCAGATAGAGGAACAGGATGTAGGCGAACAAGCCGGCAGGCGAGATGAGAATTGCAACGAGCAGATCCGGTCGGCCAAGCACCCAACGTGGGAACGAAAGCGCCGATCCGCCCTTTGCGCGGCAATCCCTGAACATCTGAATGACGGTCGCAAATACAACAAGCACTCCGACGAGCCTGGTTGCCGACAGCAGAGCCGATAACAGCCCCGCGGTCAGATAGCTGGAGCGTTTGAGTGCCAGAAAAACGCACGACGTCAGGAGCACGAAAAGAGGTTCGGTCAGGAAAGTCGTGAAGTGAAAGGAGAACGGGCCGCTGAGCAGAAAGGCGCAATATAGCACATAAGCGCGCATGTTCTTCTCGAGCAGCGGCCACGCCACCAGACAGGCCGCGTAGCTGCACGCAATCGATGTGATCGACGCGAGCAGTATCGTCGGCAAAGGGAAAACAGACCGGATTGCCGCCACCAGCATCGGATAGAGCGGAAAGAAGCCCCAGCGTCCGACATTGCTCTGGTTTGGAATGGGAAAGCGCTCATAACCGTGTTCGGAAATGTCGACATACCACGCGCAATCCCACCGGCAGAGCGCCTGGGCATAGGCTGCGAAGCCTGGTTCCGCCGAGATCGAGGCAAATGCCGCATAGCGAATGGCCAGTCCACCGACGACGAATAGCAGCGGCACCACCACGACCGCAATAAAGCGGCCACCGGCGTTCGGACGCGCGACAGCTTCGAGCGCCACAATCTGCCTCCACCCGTTCAAGTGACTGGCGCCACTCAAAGCTAGATGACGCGCGCCCGGGCGAATTCAAGGCATGCAACGCGGCTCAAAAATTGGCGATACCGCCTATCCGGCGTCCCTGAGCCAGACCAGCATCTCGCCGCATCACGTTGAAATGGGTTCAGTCGACGCGTTTAACCCGTCGCGTAGGTATTTGTGCAGTCAAGCTATTGGACACGATAGTTCGAATCCCGATACCGCGCTGGTGTACTCGGCCCTTGAGAATCCTTCAGCCTTCGGCAACATGGCGGCAAGGCTGAGAGCATGAGGATGAGCAAGGTCATTTCCGCCGCATCACGGCGTTCGCCGCGCAAGACACCGATGGCGCTGACCGAGGCGCTGGTCGCCCGCACCTTGCGTGCGGTCGAGGATGCCGGGCCGACGCCGGGCATGGTCTACATGACCGATGCCGATTACGCGCGCATTCGCGACGAGGTGCTGGCCGGCGCGCCGGGCGGGCCGGTGAAGCTGTTCGCCTATGGCTCGCTTCTGTGGAAGCCGGCCGGCGAGGTCAGGGGTGGCGAACGGGCCGTGGCGACGGGCTGGCACCGTTCGTTCTGTTTTACGGTGCAGCGCTTCAGGGGCACCGTCGAGCAGCCCGGCCTGATGATGGCGCTCGACCGCGGCGGCCAATGTCAGGGCATGGTGTTCGAGGTCGCCGAGCCAGTGGGGGCCAATCTCGAAACGCTGCTACGACGTGAGATGACCATCCTGCCGGCCGTCAACGTGCCGCGCTGGCTGCAGGTCAGGACGGGCGACGGCACGGGCCAAGCGCTTGGTTTCGTTGTCGATCCCGCCAATCCGCGCTATGCCGGCAAGCTCGAAAAGCGAGCGATAGCGGCGACCCTGGCCACGGCCGTTGGCCATTGGGGTTCGGGCGCCGAATATCTGTTCGAGACCATTCGCCATCTCGACGCCTGCGGCATCCGCGACCGCAATCTCTGGCAGCTGCAGGAACTTGTGGCCGAGGAGATCGGTCGCGCGCCGCCGTCGGGCTTCATTCGTCCCTGAGCCAGACCAGCATCTCGCCGGGGTCGCGGTTGTCCCAGGCGAAATACGGCACGGCGGTGATCTTCGCGTCCTCGACCGCCGGCGGTTCGGTGCGGTAGAGCCCCTCTTCCCAGTTTTCGAAAGCCTCCTTTTTGGCAATCGCCGAAAGTGTCACGACGCCGCCCAGAAGGTTCGGCTGCTGATGCGCCTCGATGTCGGCCGTGCGCGGCAGAGCGATGCGGTGCAGCTGGCTGGAATTGTCGGTCTCCTCGACGCAATAGATCAGCGGGCCGCGCGCCAGCGCGACGCGGCCGATATCCTGCCGCACCGGCGGGTTGGCGTAGAGGCGGTCGACGGCCATTTCGAGGTCGAGCTCGACGCGGTCGCCCTTGCGCCATTCGCGGCGGATCGCGGCATAGCCGTCGCTGCTGACAGCAGCCAGATCGACATCGGCGCCGTTGACCTTGAGCGCTGCCTTGCGGCACCAGGCCGGCAGGCGCAGGTGCAAAATCAACTCGGTCGGAGCTTCCGGTTCGACGGAGATCGAGACCGCGCCGTCCCAGGGATAATTGCTGGTCTGGGTGAGCTCTATTTGCGTCCCGGCGATATCGAAACGAGCCGTGCCGTTTCCATAGAGGTGAACGGCGAGTGCGTCGTCCGACAGGCCGTAGAAATAGCTGCCGATCGAGGCGACCATGCGCCCGACATTGGGCGGGCAGCACGGGCAGCGGTGCCATTTCCAGCGGTGGTGGGCGCCGCGGCTTTCGAGCGGATTTTCGTAGAGGAACAGCGAGCCGTCGAGCGACAGGCCGGAGATCGAGCCGTTGTAGAGCGCCCGCTCCATGATGTCGGCGTAGCGCGCATTGGGACCCATGCCGAGCATGCGGCTTGCCCAGAACACCAGGCCGACCGAAGCGCAGGTTTCGGCATAGGCGGTGTCGTTGGGCAGGTCGTAATCGGCGGTGAAGCCCTCATTGTGCGACGATGGCCCGAGGCCGCCGGTGACGTAGAGGTTCTTGGTCATGAGGTCGTCCCACAGCCGGTCGAGCGCCACCCGCAGCGTTTCGTCGCCATACTCGGTGGCGATGTCGGCCATGCCCGAATAGAGATACATCGCCCGCACCGCATGGCCGACGACCTTGTCCTGCTCGCGCACCGGTTTGTGCGACTGATTGTATTCGTAAGTCTTGAAATGGTAGGCCTTGGGGTCGGCGCCGCGGGCCCGCGCCTCCTCGTCGAAATAATGCGGCTCAACCCCGCGCTGGTCGATGAAGTACTTTGCGAGGTCCATATACCGTTGCTCGCCGGTCACCCGCGCCAGCTTGACCAGCGCCAGCTCGATCTCCTCATGGCCGCAATAGCCCTTCTTCTTGCCGGGCTCGGGACCGAACGTCTCGGCAATGTGATCGACATAGCGGCACATGATGTCGAGCAGCTTGCGTTTTCCCGTGGCCTGGTAATAGGCGACCGCGCCTTCGATCAGGTGGCCGGCGCAATAGAGCTCGTGGCAATCGCGCAGATTGGTCCAGCGCAGGCCGGGCTGGATGCGCTGGTACCAGCTCGACAGATAGCCGTCGGTCTGCTGCAGCTTGCCGTACATGTCGATGACGGCATCGATCTTCTCCTCCAGCTCGTCGTTGCGGCGGCGGTAGAGCGAATAGGCGGCGGTCTCGATGGTTTTGCCCCAATCGGAGTCCCAGAACATCTGCGTCGTCACCGTCGATCCGGTGAACTCGTTGCCGGCGGTGGCCGCCTCGTCCGGTGAAGGTGAGTGGAACGGAATGACGACGCCCGGCGATGGCCGGTCCGGGTCGATCTGTTCCAGCATGCGCGCCTCGACGCAGCGGTCGTAGAGGATGCCGGCGGTCTTTGAGGCGACGGCATCGACGCGGTCGCCCCAGAAGCCGCGCACGTCGACCTGCGGCACCGGCAGCGGGCGGAAGGCGAATTTCGGCTTGGCGCCCTGACTGGCGGATTGCGATGCGGTCATCAATTTACTCCGGTTCGGTTCGATTGGTCACTTCACGGCCCCTGCCATCAGGCCGCGGATGTAGAAGCGCTGCAGCAGCAGGAAGAGCACCAGGCACGGCACCATCATCACGGTGACGCCGGCCTGCACGGCGCCCCAGTCGATCGCGCCGAAGCGGCCGGACTGCAGTGCGGTCATCATGATCGGCAGCGTGAATTTCGACTGGTCTGTCATCAGCACCAGCGCCGCCAAAAACTCGTTCCAGGCGCCAAGGAAGGCGAACAGCGCGATGGTGACGATGCCCGGCCAGACCAGCGGCAGCATCACCCTCAAGAGCATTGTGACGTTGTTGGCGCCGTCCATGCGGGCGGCCTCCTCGATCTCGCGCGGCACCGCGTCGAAGGCGTTGCGCATCATGAAGATCGAGAACGGCAGCTGCAGCGTGACGTAGACGCAGACCAGCCCGGTCAGCGTGTTGTGCAGGCCGATTTTGGTCAGCACCAGGAAGATCGGCGTCAGGATCGACTGGAACGGGATCATGATCGTCGACAGGATGACGACGAACAGCAGGTTCTTCAGCGGAAAGCGGAAGCGCGAGAAACCGTAGCCGGCGAGCACGCTGACGATCACCGACAGCACCACCGTCATCACCGAGACATAGATGCTGTTTTGCGCCGGCAGCCAGAGGCCGTCGCCGAAGGTGTTGAGCGTGGCGTAGTTCTCGAGCGAGATGCCGCTGGTCGGCCACGGCGGCAGCGGCGGCTGGCGCGCCTCCTGCGCCGGCTTGAAGGCCGAAAGCACCGTCCAGGCGATCGGTGCCAGGAACAGAATGGACGCGATGATGCCGGTCGAGTGCTCGGCGATCTGCATGCCGATGCGGCGTTTGCGGCTCCTTGCCTGCGCCATCAGTCGACCCCCTCGGGATTGCGCAGCAGCCGCAGCTGGATGAGGCTGAGCGCCACCAGGATGACCAGCAGGACCATCGAAAGTGCTGCGCCATAGCCGAGCTTGAACGACACGAAGGACTGGTTGAAGATCCAGTAGACGGCGGTCAGCGTCTGGTTGCGCGGCCCGCCGCGCAGGATGATGTAGAACTGGTCGAAGGCGAGGATCGAGCCGGCGACCGACAGGATCAGCGCCAGCGCCAGCGTGCGGCGCATCAAGGGCAAGGTAATCGCCCGGAACCGCGCGAATGGCCCTGCCCCGTCGATCATCGCCGCCTCCTGCAGGTCCGGCGGGATCGACTGCAGGCCGGTCATCAGGATGATCATGGTGAAGCCCGCCACCTTCCACACCACCATGGCGATGATCGACCAGAAGGCCGGTTGGAAGGTCGCCAGCAGGTTGAATTTCTTCTCGGTCAGGCCAAGCTCGAAGGCGGCCGGGCTGAACAGGCCGGAATCGACATTGAGCAGCCACGACCACAAAAGGCTCGCTGAGGCGAAACCGATGACCGCCGGCATGAAGAAGGACGTCCGGTAGAAGCCGGTCAGCTGCCGCGGCCTTTCGATGAACAGCGCCAGCGGAAAGGCGACGGCGAAGATCGCGATCGTCACCACCACCGTGTAATAGCCGGTGAACTTCAGCGCGTTCCAGAAACGGGTATCACGCAGGATCGCCCAGTAATTGTCGAGGCCGATAAAGCTATGCGCGCCCATCAGCGGCCAGTTGTGCAGCGACATCCAGGCGGTCATGCAAAGCGGCACGATGAAGAAGACGACGACAAGCGCGACGGCGGGCGCGACATAGAGCAGGCCGATCCACTGCCGGCGGCCGGCGCCGACCAGTTTGTATGCGCGCGCTGGCGCGGCGGTGGTTGCTGTGATGGTGGTCATGCCTGTTGTTCCATTGGCGGGACGTCCCCCTCCCCCTTGAGGGGAGGGTCGGGCCGAAGGCCGGGGGTGGGGTCCTCCGCGAAGCGCGCCGACGTTTCTTTCCGTCGGCGCGTTGCACTGAGGACCCCACCCGGACCTTCGGTCCGACCTCCCCTCGAGGGGGAGGTGGAGTGCTGCGCGGGTGGGGTCCTCTGCGAAGTGCGCCGACAGAAACGTCGAGCACTGCCGCAACGACCCCACCCGGACCTTCGGTCCGACCTCCCCTCGAGGGGGAGGTGGAGCCGGCGCCTTACTTCTGCGGCGCCGAATCGATGATCGACTGCATGGTCTCCTGCGCATTGGCGATGGCGCCGTCGACGTCTTCGCCGAAGAAGACCTCGTTCATCATCTGGTTCCACGGACCGTTGGCCGAGTTGATCAGGTCGTTGAACACCACCGAATAGGGCGTGCGGCCCTTGGCCATGGCTTCGGCGGCGGTCTGGTAGCGCGGGTCGAGGTCCTTGAGCGCATCCTTGGCGATGTCGCCGCGCACCGGCAGGCTGCCGTATTTCGCCAGGATGGTCTGGCCCTCGAGCGAATAGGCGAAGTCGAGGAACTCCTTCACCACCGCGACCTTGGTGGTGCCCTTGGTGACGACGAAATTGTCGCCGCCGGCAAACGACGACCAGCCGCCATCCTTGCCGGGCAGGAAGGTGATGCCGTAATCGATGTCGGGATATTGCGTGTTCAGCGCGCCGATGGCGAAGGCGCCGGACGGCGAGATGCCGATATTGCCGGTGGCGAAGGCGGCAAAGAA
This sequence comes from Mesorhizobium sp. M0040, assembly GCF_040323505.1. Classification (NCBI taxonomy): domain Bacteria; kingdom Pseudomonadati; phylum Pseudomonadota; class Alphaproteobacteria; order Hyphomicrobiales; family Phyllobacteriaceae; genus Mesorhizobium; species Mesorhizobium sp. M0040. The sequence goes on along the minus strand of NZ_JAMYVA010000084.1, from coordinate 2,565 downwards.
GTTGGAGCCGGTGTCGGTCTGCGCGCCTGAAGGCACCAGGTCCTTCTTGACCATCGAACGGTAGAGGTCGATGGCACCGCGCATCTGCGGCGTGTCCAGCGTCGCCTTGGAGCCGTCCTCGGTGAGGATATCGCCGCCCGAGGCCCAGATCAGCGGCGTGAAGGTGAAGATGTTGCAGCCGCCGCAATTGCCGGAGAAGTAGAAGCCCTTGATGTCGCCGCCGAGCGCGTTGACCTTTTCGGCGTCGGCTTCGATTTCGGCCCAGTTGGTCGGGCCCTTTTCCGGGTCGAGGCCGGCCTGCTTGAACAGCTTCTTGTTCCAGATCAGCACGGAACTATCGGCCGAGAACGGCAGCCCGTAGATGCGGCCCTTATAGGTGCCGGTCTTGACATGCGCCGGCGACAGGCTGGCGAAATAGGGCAGCGATTTCGCCCAGTCGGTGATGTCTTCCAGCTGGCCGGCGGCGGCGAAGGACGGGGTGTAGATCAGGTCGAGCGACAGCGCGTCGGGTGCCGTGCCGCCGGCGGCGGCCGCGCCGTATTTCGGGATGATTTCGGCATTGGGGATGATGTCCAGCTTGATCTGGTTCTGATGCCCCTTGTTGAAGGCGTCGACGACGCGCGGCATGAAGTTCGAGCCGTCGGCGCGAACCCAGATGTTGGCGGTGTCGGCGGCGGCCGAGCCGGCTGTTGCCAGCGTGCCGAAAATGCTCGCGGCGATGGCGAGCCCGGTAATGGTGGTTCTCATGCTTCTCCTCCACATGGTTTTAGATCGGCCGCGCCCCCAAGCGGGTGACTATCGACACGGCCCGTTTCGTTCAGCCGTCCGGCGGACGGCCGCATGACTGACGCACCACCAGCCGGCACGGCAGTTTTCTGATGCCCGGCAAAGCGGGTTCGCCGCCGACGAGCGAAAGCAGGGCAAGGCCGGCCTCGCGGCCAAGTGCTGAAAGGTTCATGTCGACCGAGGTCAGCGGCGGCCGGGTCGCCTCGGCGACGATCTGCCAATTGTCGAAGCCGATGACGCCGACCTCGTCCGGCACGCCGATACCGCGCTCGCGCAAGGCATCGATGACGCCGCGCGCGATCTGGTCGTTGCCGCAGAAGACGGCATCGGGCTTTTCGCGCGTGCCGTCGAACCCCTCGCCGCCGAACAGTTTTCTGACCGCCTCGTGCCCCCAGGCCTCCGACCACGGGCCGAGCAGCGGCTCCATGACCGGCAGGCCGTTCTCGGCCAGCACCTCGCGATAGGCCTCAGCGCGGGCATGCACCACGGCAAAGCTCGCCGGACCGCTGACATGGGCGATGCGCCGCCGCCCGAGCCGGCAAAAGTGCTCGACCGCCAGCCGCGCCCCGCCGGCATCGTCGGAGACGAAGGCGATGGCGCCGGGATCGGGCTGGGTGAAGGCGTAGATCGCCGGAATGCCGAGATTGGCGAGGTCGACCGGCAGATGGCGGTCGATGCGCTTGCCGGTGGCGATGATGCCGTCGACGCGCTTGTCGAGCATGGCATCGACATGCAGCTGGGCAAGGCGCGGGTCGTCCTCGACATTGCACAGGAACACCGAGACGCCGGCATCGACCAGCGCATCGGAAACGCCGGCCATCAGCGGCAGCGAAAAGCGGCCATAGGTGTCGTTGGTCAACAGGCCGACGGTAAAGGAGCGCCGCCGCAACAGGCTCTGCGCCAGGCTGTTCGGGCGAAAGCCAAGCCGCTGCGCCGTCTCGCGAATGCGCGTCCGCGTCTCGGCCGTCATCCGCCCCTGCCCGTTCAGCGCCTTCGAGGCCGTGGCAACGCTGACGCCGGCAATGGCCGCCACCTCACGGAGGGTGACCGGCTGCTTGGCGGGCGTTGGCTGGACATCGGACGCCATGATTTAGATATCGATCCTCCCAGGTGGGAAAAGCTTTTCTCTTAATGCCCGGCGGGGTGCTGATTGATGATGTCAGCGGACGCGAGGCGTTTGGGAAAAGGTTTTCTCAGAGGGAGATTAGGCGAAGGTGGTGGGGATGGCAAGTTGGATCTTCCGCCCTAATCACCTATGACCAAAAGTTCGGTCGACTGAGCCCTGTGAGCAGACTTGCCTGCAATCACACTGTACCGTGCTAGCTGCCGGTGCCGCCCGAACCCAGCATACAGCTCCCTGACACTTTCGTGATCCGCATTTGTCATAGCGAAGGAGACACCTCGTTCACGCGCACGCAACAGCGCATCCCGCAAGCGCACCTGATCGTTCCAAGCAAATATATTTTGATTATATTTGACGAAGCCATTCATATTATGTCGGACTGTATAGGGCGGGTCTACAAATACGAAGTCACCCTTCTCTGCTTCGTCAATTGCTTCCTCGAAATCTCTATGCTTTAAATTTGTCCCTTGTAGCGCCCTTGACCAAGCTGGAAAATCATCCGTATCGAAGATCACGGTCTGCTTTGTGCCGATAGGCACGTTGAAGTCCCCTTTTAGAGCCTGAATCAAAAAGAGTGTTTTGATATCAACTTCTTGCGAGCCTGCGGGTGAGCAGGCGAATGTGAGCGACGTATATCCAGGCTTCTGCGGAAGCGA
>NZ_JAMYVA010000083.1:0-15473 GCF_040323505.1 Mesorhizobium sp. M0040 | reverse complement strand
ACAAGCTGAAGATCGTCGATCCGGGCGCGCTGATCCTGCGCCATGCCTGCACCGGCTGCGGCGTCCACATGCACGGCCCGGTCGAGCGCGACCACGCTTTCAAAGGGCTGTCCTTCATCCATCCGGAGCGCTTCCAGGAAGACGGCTGGGCGCCTCCGGGCTTCACCGCCTTTGTCTCTTCGATCATCGAGTCCGGTGTCGATCCGAGCCGCATGGACGGCATAAGGTCACAGCTGAAGTCGATCGGCCTCGAACCTTATGATTGCCTCAATCCAGGACTGATGGACTATATCGCCACCTGGACGGCCAAGAGATCCGGCGCGTTGCCGGCCTAACGACTGATCAGACACTATCCTTGGGGGCCGGACGAAATCGCCCGGTCCCACGCGTTGGAACGAACGCAGGCGAGCGCGTAGACGATTCGTAAGTCATTGCCGACGTGCTGTCAGCCTCGGGGGGCGTTGGGCTCAACGGGAATATGCTGAAATTGGTCCAACCGGATCGTATAGCTTCAACATCAGCGACTGCGATCAGTTGGTTCTGGCTTGGCGCGGCCCAGATCGTGGACTACAGCTTGGATATCGCGGGCAAAGTCGCGCCCAAAGCGCGATGGCGGCAAGGTGTTACCAGTACGGCATCGAGCGCCTGGCGGGGCTTGAACGGCAGCACTATCAGCTTGCTGCGTTTGTCCAGGAAACCAGCCCGTATACCAGCGCGACCCCAGACCAGCCGATACCATCGGTGCGGCCGCGAACAAGGCGGGCGTCGGGGAAGCGTCGTGTGGCGGCCGGCAACAATGCGAAAGCCGGCGGTCACTGGCTGTCACGCGAAGCCGGAAGTCGGTCACGACCTGTCTCTGTTTCAATGGATCTGTCGCCGGCACATTCGGCCGATTTGGGCCACCGGGCAAGGCATTGCATTTCAGAACGGCCACATCTGCCGCATGGCGCCGCGGAAATCATGGGCACATTCTGCTTTAGCCGGCCAAGATGGCAATGTACTATTTGCCAATAAGCTGGCCATGGTTGCAGGACTATTCTAGGCCAGACCAAACCGAAATGAAGCTGATGACCGATCGCGCCAGGTTCCTGATCATTGACGACCATCCGCTGTTTCGCGAGGCGCTGCACAGCGCCGTGCAGATGGCCTATCCGGAGGTCGACACGGTGGAGGCGCGCTCGATTGCCGAGGCGCTCGAGCTTCTGACGGATGCCAAGCCGTTCGACCTGGCGCTGCTCGATCTCAGCATGCCCGACGTGCATGGGTTTGACGGGCTGCTGCAGCTCAGGACGCGTTATCCGCGCCTGCCGGTGGTCATCGTCTCCGGCTACGAGGAACCGAAGATCATTTCCGAGGCGCTGTCCTACGGTGCGGCCGGCTTCATCCCGAAATCGGCGCGCAAGAGCGACCTTGCCGCCGCCATCCGCTCGGTGATGGAAGGTGCGATCTATGTTCCCGAGACCTATGAGGGCCGGCCGCGCGACGCCGACAGCACCGACCGCGCCGAGATGGTGCAGCGCCTGGCTACGCTGACGCCGCAGCAGCTCAAAGTGCTGCAGATGCTGCGCCAGGGCCTGCTCAACAAGCAGATCGCCTATGAACTGCAGGTCGGCGAGACCACAGTCAAGGCGCATGTCTCGGAAATCCTGCGCAAGCTCAACGTCTACAGCCGCACACAGGCGGTGATCGAGGTCTCGAAGCTCGACAATGCCGAGCTTTTTCGCGATCCGGCGGGGTTTTGAGAGCGCTCGCTAAAAAGCGCACTGTCACCGTAGTCGACCGCACTCGTGTCACCGCAATCGGACTAGACTAGCGACGGCTCTCACGTTCCTGACACCAGCTAAGCAACCCGCGCCTGTCTAGTCAGATCAAATTCACGCGGCGATTGCTCTGCAGCAGTTAGCCGCTTTCCCTCGTCTAGTAAAATGGCGGCCCCGGGTCCAACGTAGAATGCTTTAATTTTACTAAATTGCTTTTTGAATGCTCTATTAAAAGTCTTCATTAGCTCCTGAGCGAGCGGCGTGTCGGAGACCGTTGCCACGCGGCCATTTATCACAACATCTTCAGCCCATCGCCCACCAGGGGAAAAGTTACTGTGTCCGGATTGCCAAGCTGATCTAACGAATACCGGATGCCGGAAGGTGTTTTTATCGGCCTCACCTCAATGGGCACAGCGTGGCCAGTGACAAGAAATGATCGACCGCTGGAAGCCGATTCAGTGGTTGATTGCCCAAGAGTTGGAATTTGCCTTCTATTGCTAAAAAAGTCGAATTCCATCTTGGGAAAATGACCCATAAGGATGTATTTTATCTAAATTTCACGTTCTACTGCCTCCAATACGGGAAGAAGATCGTCCTTTAGCGCGAAGAAGTGAATCTGCTTCATATGAATTACCGCCGAGGCACAAGTAATGGCTGGAATACGGTGATCCGTGTGCTGGGAAGATACGACCAGTTCAAGCCAGCAGATGTGCCAGCAACGCCCTCAGTTGCGCCGGCTTCAGCGGCTTGCGCATCAGCTCGATGCCGGCGGCGCGGGCGGCCTTGGCGACACTTTCCGAGCCGTCGGCGGTGACGATCAGCGCCGGCACCGCGCGGCCGAGACAATCACGAACTTTGGCGATTGTGGTGGTGCCGAGGTCGCCGCCGTCGAGATGCTGGTCGGCTATGACAATATCTGGCAACCAGTCGGTATCGCCAAGCAAGTCGAGCGCGTCACCGGTCGAGGTGGCGGGGCGCACCAGGCATTGCCAGCGCTCGAGCAGGGAGGTCATCGCCTGCAGCACGTCGATGTCGTTCTCGACCAGCAGCACCCTTGTGCCGAACAGACCGTAGCCGCGCGGCCGCTCCATGTCGACGGTGCTGGCGATTGGATCGGCCGTGTCGCCGATCCCGACCGGAACGTCGATATGGAAAATCGTGCCATGTCCGACCTTCGACGAAAACGTGACGGGATGGCCGAGTGCCGCGGCGATGCGGCGCACGATGGCCAGCCCCAACCCCAGCCCGCCGGCGGCAAGCCCGGCATCCGTCGGGATCACGCCGCGATGGAATTCCTCGAACACCGCCTCGCGCTGGTCGTCGGGGATGCCGCAGCCGGTATCGGCGACGTCGATGCGGATCGTGTCGCCGCGATGCCTGGTGCCGACCAACACGCCGCCCGAGCGGGTATAGCGCAGTGCATTGGACAGGATGTTCTGCAGGATGCGGCGCAGCAAGGTTCGGTCCGAACGAACGAGCGCATTGACCGGCCGGAACTTCAGCGTCAGCCCCTTCATCTCCGCAACCGGCTGAAAATCCGAGCGCAGAGACGAAAACAGCGTCTCCAGGCTGACATCGGTGATGTCGGGCTGCACGACGCCGGCATCGAGCTTGGAAATGTCGAGCAAGGTGCGGAGCAGGTCCTCCATCGTCTCCAGCGATCGCTCGACCTGGCGGACCAGCTTTCTGCCTTCCTCGCTGGTCTGTACTTCGGCAAGCGCCGAGACCGACAGATGCGCGGCGTTCAGCGGCTGCAGCACGTCATGGCTGGCGGCCGCCAGGAACCTGGTCTTGGACAGGTTTGCCAGCTCGGCGTTTTCCTTGGCTGCGTTCAAGTCGATGTTCGACTGCTCCAGCCGGCGCAAGGTCGAATGCAGCTCTTCGGTGCGGCTGCGCACCCGGCTCTCAAGCGAAATGGCGGTCTGGAACAGCGAAAAGGCATTGCCTTGCTGGTCCATGGAACGCTCTACGCGGCTGATCAGCGCGGCGTTGATCTTCTTCAGCTTTTCCAGGTCGTCGATGTTCCTGAGCGGCATCCCGGATTTCCTACTCCGCCGCTTCGGCCGCATTGCGTTCACCGAAGGCGATGCCGGTGAAGGTCTGGTTCAGATGCATCGAACGGTACTGTTCGCCATAGGTGCCGAAGCCGAGGACGTTGTTGACCTTGTAGAGTTCCGAAATCTCGCGATAGACTTGGCGGTTGCGCGCGTCGAGCCGGCGCAGCACGCAGTCGAAACCGAGGATCAGGTCGATGCCGCCAAGCCTTTCGCTGACGTCGCTGAGCGCGGCGCGGGTCGCCTCGACCATGTCCTTAGGCTGGGCGACGGCAAGCACGACACCATCGTCGATGGCGCAGAAGAACGACAGCGAGCCGTCCGCGTGCATCTTCTGGATTGAACGGCAGTAAAATTCGCCGCCGACTTTCACCACCACCGGGTGCGAGGCAAAACTCAGTGGCGTCAGCATCTGCGCGACGACGCCGACCGAGGCGGCATATTCCTCGGCGGCAATGGTGGCGTTGAATTCGCGCACGATGCGGTGGTCGGGATCGGATGCCGTCACCACCAGCTTCTCGTCGGTGGGAACGAAATTGTCGGTCTTGAACACGTGGAAAGGAATTTCCGTGGTGATCAGCACGATGATGGCGCTGTCGGAGGTCACTTTGCCGTTCGAGATCAGCCGCGTTGTCTCGAATTTCAAATCATCGCCAGCCGACCCGCCGATCAGTGGGATGTCGTCGAGCCCCCAATGGATGGCGGAGGTCACCGCTTCTTCGGCATAAGACAGGCCGTCGATCAAGCAGAGCGCGAAAGTGGTGTCGGCTCGCTCGTGCCCGAGGCGCTCGTGTAACGAACGCCTCAGCGCCTCGACTTCGCCGGTAATCCCGTCCATGCCCGATGAGGACAGATTTTCGACCATGGTGCTGGCTGCCGAAAACGATGCGGAGGGAAGCAGCATAGCCAGGATCTGGCCTTCCTCCAGCCCTTTGGGCGTTATCTCACCGGCCGTCGAGCAGCCGGCATAGTGGAGCGCCGGCGCGTGGGTCTTCAGCGCTTCCGACAGGGCGACGGCCTCTATGAGGCTCTGCGAGAAAAACAGGAGGGCAAACCCGGCGTCAATGGCCGTTGCTTCCGCTGCCACCGCCCGGGCGAACGCATCCGCGTCAGATTCGTCGGTGGTGAGCACCGAAAGGCCGCATGCATAGCGCGTCCGTGACTTGGCCAGCGGCTTCCTCCTCCATTTCCTCCAACGCTCTTTTTTGTGCGCGTCTGGCGCGCCGGCGTCGAGGTCATTGTTGTCTTGAAGCGATGCTTTGGCAATGAGCCAACATGATGGATTTGAAGTTTCTGCCGTTTGACGGCGTCCGCGCAGCCACTCGCAGACGAAAGGCCGCATCGCACCGCCATCGCGTTCGCTTCGTTACGCCGTTTCCTGCCTTTGCGTGACAACTGAGTCATCCAGCGGGCAGTGCAACATCACGACCGATGCGGAATCCGCCAAAGCGGTGCGAAACTTCGTAGGAGCAAGGTCTTCGCGAGTGCCGAGCAGGGGATATTTGTCACCACCGCCTCTCGTTCTCGAAAGTAGCGCGAGCGCTACCGAGGAAGGCCCGAGAGACGAAGTCAAAGCTGCACCTGGAGCTGATCGACGGAGAGCAGTTGCTTGAGATGCTTTACACAACCAACGCGCCGAAGCCTGCCCTGCCTCCGCCGCAAGTCAAACTCGACCAGGAATGGCGGGACGTCCATGGCCCGGGCCATTCTCGCACTCGACTTTTTACTGATTCCATGAGCGGATGGCCCCGTTGGGGGAGCCGCAGACGCGCTCGGCCGAAAGTGTCTGGCATGTGGTCTGAGATCGATCGGGTCGAAGCCAATTTCCGCCTGCCGCGCTTCACGCTATTGCAAGACATTCAAATTTGAGCTTCCGCACTCATGCTTTGTCGAGAGTATCTCCGTAGGTTTTAGCCGTTCTGAATCACCGTCGGCGACGATGAAGACGAAATAGGAGAACGCAATGGCTCGCAATCACGTTGAACGTCTTGGAGAGTTTAGGGAAATCTTGGTCGCGACGCGGCGCGAAGGAGTCCGTAACGTGCACCATACTCGCGACGCAATGCGGGCAAGTGGCTTTCAGATCGGGGACAGCGACGGCTCCAGCTACGGAGCCGAGCTGAAGGTGCTCCAAGAGGAAATTGAGGCAGTCGATCGCGCCATCGAAGACGAGAAGCGGTTGGCCCTGGCCCTCGAGAGCGCGGCTCAATCCCGCCGACCGACTAAACCGAGAATCGTGAAGGGAACATAGAGTCCGGTAAGGCCCTTGGCGCCCGTCGCGTCGATCGCCTTCGGTACAGTGTCGGGCTCGTCGCCGCCGTGGTGCAGCGCCCTAAAAGCGGACGTTTCACTTTCGGCTCCTAGCGCAATGTAGAGCATTTGCTCGGCAAAAATCGCTCCTGTGAACTCGGACGTCGCATGGCGGACCAACAGGTTCGGCCAACATCAGGTGAGACGCAGTCCCAACAAACATGCAGTTCAGACAATCGATTACGCGTCTTTGTTGAAGTCGTGCCATGCGGCCGATCCGAAAGGATCAGCCGCATCCGGCATCCTTCACCTTCACTGACTGAAACACGCTTGAAAAAATCGGGCCCGTGTAGACTAAGTTGCATGGACTAAGTCAGAGGCCCGCAATGCGCACCGTCAATATCCACGAGGCCAAGACGCATCTGTCTCGTCTTGTCGACAGGGCGGCCAAAGGCGAATCCTTCATTGTCGCCAAATCCGGCAAGCCGATGGTCAAGGTCGTTGCCATAGACGCACCTGCGGCCGGCGAAATGCGTCGGGTGGGGTTTTATGGCCGGGCGGTTTTCAGTTCCGGACGATTTTGATCGCATGGCCGATGACGAAATCGAGAAGCTGTTTGGCGGCGATGCATGAAACTTCTTCTCGATACCCACCTTCTGCTCTGGGCGGCGGGCGAGCCCGAAAAGCTCCCGCCCGCAACCCTCGCTGAGATCGAGAATGCCGATAACCACTTGACGTTCAGCGCCGCAACTCCCTGGGAGATTGCCATTAAACGCGGTCTGGGCCGCCCTGACTTCAGGGTCGATGCGCGTCTTTTACGTCGGGGCCTGATCGACAATGGCTATGATAAGCTGCCATCACCGGCGAGCATGCCATTGCAGTGGAGGGGCTTCCACCCATCCACAAGGACCCATTCGATCGGACCCTGATTGCTCAATCGATTGTGGAAGGCATTACTTTGCTGACCGTCGACGATCTGGTCGCGCAGTATCCTGGGCCCGTCCGTCGTCTCTGATCAAGCTGGACCCAAGCCCCTCGGTAGGGTAGTCCAGCTATCGCTTCAGACCACCCATGAACGCCTTTACTCGAGCAGAGTCGACCTGGTTCCACCAGACGCCGTCGTGCTTCAGCGCGCTGGCGATGATGACCCCGTCGACAATGTCGAGGATATCCTTGGCATTGTCCGGCGTGACACCGCTGCCGACCAGCGTCGGCAGGCCGGCGGCCTGCTTGATCATACTTATGTAGCCCAAATCCGCAGCGTGGCCGGTGCGCTGGCCAGTGGCGATGATGGCGTCGGCGTCGAAGAAGACCAGGTCCTTGACCAGTTCCTCCACCGGGCGGTCGGCGACGATGGCGTGTGCGCCGTGCTTGACATGGGCATCGGCGAAAATGCGGATGCCGTTGGCGCGCAGCCTGGCGCGGTAGCGCGCCGCGCGGCCCGACTCGCCTTCGACAAAACCCTCATTGGCGACATAGGCGTTCGCCCATTGATTGACGCGGACAAAACCGGCGCCGGCAGCGCTGGCGATCGCCAGGGCCGGGATCGCGGCATTGGCCAGCACATTGATGCCGATCGGCCTGCCGAGTTCGCGGCGGATGCGGTCGGAAACGACCGCCATATAGGCCGCCGTCTCCGGGCCGATATCATCAGGCTTGGCGAAGGGGATGTCGCCATGGTTCTCGACGATGACGCCGTCGCAGCCGCCGTCGAGATAGGCCTTGGCGTCGTCGAGCCCGCGCTGGTAGATCGCCTCGATAGCCTCGCCGTCATAGCGCGGCGCGCCGGGCAGCGGCGCCAGATGAACGACGCCGATCACCACCTTGGTGCGGCCGAAAAGGTCCACGAGCGCGTCGCCGCCGGATTGGCCGAGCTGGGTCATGAGAGCTCCATTTGATCGATGAGCGCCGCCATCTCGGAGGCGGAAGGACAGGATGCCAGTGTTCCCGGCCGTGTCACGGCGATTGCGGCGGCGGCGAGCGCCAGCTTCAGCGCCGAGATGACCGGCATGCCCCGGGCAAGCCCACCGGCCAGACAGCCGCAGAACACATCGCCCGCGCCGCTGGTGTCGAGCGCTTCGACCTTCGGCGCCGGCAAGCGAAGCGGTTCCGTCCGGTCCGGGCCAAGCACGATGCAGCCTGCGGCACCGAGGGTGATGACGACGGCGCCTGCGCCTTTGGCCACCAGCGCGCCAGCGGCTGCTGTCATGTCATCCCGGCCGGTCAGGATTTGCGCTTCGGATTGGTTTACCACCAAAACCTCCGCCAGGCCGAGATCGGGCAGCGAGGCGGTGTCGATCGGGCTGGCGTTGAGAACGGTGCGCGCACCGTTTCCCTTTGCTGCTCTGAGGCAGGCATTGGTCACGGCAGTCCGTAAATTTCCCTGGCAGACGAGGATGTCGCCGGGGGCGATCCAGCGGACAAGTGCTGTTTGCGCAACCGGATCGAAGGCTTCGCTGCAGGCGACGCCGCTGACGATGAAATTCTCTCCGCCTTTATCGACGACGATGGTCGAGCGGTCGCTCGGCAGCTCGAATTCGCTCACCTCAAGGTCTGACAGCTCGCTGTCGAGGCGGCTCCTGATCCACGCGCAAGCGGGGTCCTTGCCGAGCGCCGTCCAGAACGTCACCTCTGCACCAGTCCGTGCTGCTGCGACTGCCTGATTGGCGCCCTTGCCGCCGAGCCCGTCGGCATAGCTCATGGCATTCAAAGTCTCGCCCGCGGCAGGGAAGCGGCCGACGCGAAACACGGTATCGACGCAGGCATTGCCGACGACGTGGACATGCATGGCTCAGCTCTCACCGGTCGCCCAGCCCAGCATCTGTTCGAACAGGGTCTTGTAGCCTGGCCAGGCGATGAATTGCGGCGGCAGCCAATGCGGCCCGACATCGGATGTCCAGGCCACGGTGCGGCCCTTGCCGTAATGGCCGGTGACAAGCAGCGGCAGCGAACCATAGTCCGATGACACGCTGGCCAGAACTTCCGCATCGTCCTTCAGCGTCACCTCGTTGAAGCCGAGCAGGATCGGCCAGTCCGAGCCGAGACCCCTGAGGATGGGATGGCTCGACCCTGGTTTCGGCATCGGCGCAAAGCCTTCGGGAACCTCGACTCGGTCGTCGAAGGCCAGGCAGTTCACCGGCAGCACGTCCTCGATCGGCGTCTTGCGGTAGCGCGCGCCGCCATTGATGCCCTGGAAGCTGTAGTAACCGCCGAACATCAACAGACCGCCGCCGCCGCTGACGTAATCGCGCAGCAGGCGCAGGCGGTTCGGCGTCGGCTTGGAGTGGACCCAGGTGTCGGGATGCAGCAGCAGCGTGTTGGCGCCGATGTCGGAGAGCACGACCCCGTCATAGGCCGACAGCGCCTCCATGGTCTGTGGAAAGCCGCGCTGCGCCTCATGCGCCGGCATGAACGTGACGTCGAAGTCGGTCGCCTTCAGCGCACCCAGCAACTCGTCTGCGCCGGTGTGGTAGGTAACGGTCGGAAACTGGTCGAAACCCTTGATATGGGTCGCGGTCGACACCCAGGATTCGCCGGCAAGCAGGATCTTCTTCTTGGACATTTGAACTCCCGTGTAATTCAAGGCCGCTTAGAGCCGCGCGAATACGCTTTTCGGATTGGCGATCAGCATGCGGTCGATGGCCGGCTGCTCGACGCCGTGGCGTTTTAGGCGCGGTATGAAATGCTTCAGGATATAGCCATAGCCGAAGCCGCCGAAGCGCGTCAGCATGATCTTGAGGAACACATCCTGCGACAACAGCAGGCGGTCGCCGAAGCCCGCCTCGATAAGGGCGGCGATGGCGCGTGCATTCTCCTCGTCGGAGGGCGATTGCGCGTCCTGGTCGGCGTAATAATAGTCCATGCCGATCATGTCGTATTCGAGGAACGCGCCGCGCCGGGCGAGGCTTTTCTGGTAGTCGGGATCGTCGTGGCTCGGGTTCATGTGGCAGAGCACGGTGTGGCGAAGATCGGCGCCTTCGGCCTCGACGATATCGAGCACCTCGTGCGCCAGCCGCTCCCAGCCAGGCAGATGGATCGACAGCGGCACGCCGGTTATGCGCGAGGCGCGCGCCGAAGCTCGCAGCGACTTGCGTTCCTCGGCGGTGAAATCCTTGCTGACGCCGACCTCGCCGATCAGCCCGGCCATGATCGGCGGCTGCGTCTCGCCGCCGCCGACATCGTTGACGATGAACTCGGTCACGGCGTCCACATCCATCGCCTTCAGCCATTCGGGATGGGTGTGCTCGAGATAGAAGCCGGTGCCCATGACGATCTTCAGGCCGGACATGCGGCTGATGCGAGCGAGCTTTTCGGGGGCGCGGCCGATGCCGATATTGGTGGCATCGACGACGGTGTGGCCGCCCAACGCGCGATAGCGCTGCAGCTCAGACAGCGCCAGGTCGGCGTCGTCGAGCGAGACGTTGTCGCGGTTGACGTATGGGTTCATGCGCAACTCGCCGATGATCTCGATGTTCACCGGCTGCTCGGCGATCGCTATGTCATCGGGATGGCAGGGGCATTTCCAGCTGCGCGCTCCATCGAGCAAGATGTGCTCGTGCATCAGCGTAATGCCCATCTCCTCGACCGGAACCGGGCCGAGCACGGTCATCACATGGCCGGTTTCGACCCCGATTGGCAGCCGCCGCCTGGGCACCGCGTCATCGAACAGATCGCTCATCGGCTCAACGGCTCCGCACGGCGCCGCGGAACAGGCGGAAGTTCAGCCAGATGGCGATCAGGATGATCGTTCCAGTGACTATCGGCGTCAGGAAAGGCGACAGATGCGCCAGGATCAGGCCGTTGCCGATGACAGCCACGGTCAGCGCGCCGAGCACCGTGCCGATGATCGTTCCGCGGCCGCCGAACAGGCTGGTGCCGCCAAGCACGACGGCGGCGATGACTTCCAGCTCGAAACCCTGGCCGGCATTCGAAGATCCCGATCCAAGCCGGGCAGCAATGATGATCCCGGCGAGGGCGGCCGCGATGGCGGAAATCACATAGACGAAGAGCGTCGTCTGCCGCGTGTTGACGCCGGCGCGCCGCACCGCCTCGGCATTGGCGCCGATACCGGTGACATAGCGGCCGAATGGCGTCTCGTTGAAGGCGAGATACGCGATGGCCAGGATCGCCAGCGCGATCAGCGCCGGCACCGGCACGCCAAGAAACCAGGCGCGGCCCAGCACGGTGAAAGCGCTTCCGGGCTCGATGGGGATGGAATAGCCGCCGGTGATCAGCAGCGCCACGCCACGGATCACCGAAAGTCCGGCAAGCGTGACGATGAAGGACGGGATGCCCTCATAGGCAATGAAATAGCCCTGTACCGCCCCAAGCAGGGCACCGAGCGCCAACATGGCGAGGATAACGACTGGCCACGGCAGGCCAAACTGCAAAAGCGTCGCCGACAGCGTCGCCACCAGCGCCAGCACGGAGCCGACCGAAAGATCGATGCCGCCAGTGGTGATGACGAAAGTCATTGCCGCGGCGACGATCAGCAGCGGCGCCGACTGCCGCAGGATGTTCAACAGATTGGGCGATGTCAGAAACGCGTCGGTCGCAACCGAGAAGATGATGCAGACGACCAGAAAGAACAGCGCGATCGAGACGACGCTGCCATTGGCGAGCAGCGCATCGCGCCAGGTGCCCCTGCGTACTCGTGAGGGCTGGGCGGTGTGGATCGCGTCGCTCATGCCGGCGCTCCACCGCGATAGCCATTGGTGGCGGAACGCGCACTGAACTTGCGGCCGACGATCAGATTGACCACGTCTTCGATATTAGTGTCGCCGATCGGCCGCTCGGCGACATTGCGCCCTTCATACATGACCTGAATGCGATCGCAGACGAGGAAGAGATCCTGCAGCCGGTGGGTGATCAGAATGACGCTGACACCGCGCGCACTGACCGCGCGGATCAGTTCGAGCACCGCCTCGACTTCGGCCACGGCAAGCGCTGCCGTCGGCTCGTCCATGATCAGCACGGCCGGCTCGAACGAGGCGGCGCGGCCGATCGCGATCGACTGGCGCTGCCCGCCGGAGAGGTTTTCGACCTTGAGCCGCGTGTCGGCAATGACGATGCCGAGCCGATCGAGCATCTGGCGCGTCTCGTCATGCATGCGCTTCTTGTCGAGAAAGGAAATGCCTGCGATGCGGCGGCGCGGCTCGCGGCCGAGAAACAGATTGCCGGCGACATCGACCGTATCGCAGAGCGACAGGTCCTGGTAGACCATCTCGACGCGCGCCGCGCGTGCGTCCGCCGGCGAGCTGAAGATCACCGGCTTGCCGTCGATCTCGATGGTGCCGGCGTCGGGAACCACTGCCCCCGACAGCACCTTGCTCAATGTCGACTTGCCGGCGCCATTGTCGCCGACCAGCCCCAGCACCTCGCCCGGCTTCAGCGTCAGCGACACGTCATCGAGCGTCTGGATGGCGTTGTAGCGCTTTGAGATGCCGCTCATCCGCACCCGATAGGTCTGGCCACTGCTCATCTGGAATTCCACGCGATTGCAAGGGATCCGCGGCGCAGCCTCGGGCGGCGCCGCGGCTCGGTCGCCGACGCAGTTTACTTGAACATCGCGCGATATTGGTCGACATTCTTCTTGGTCACGATCGTCACCGGGATATTGATGATCGGGTCGATTTTCTCGCCCTTCTTGATCTTGCCCAGCGCTTCGACCGCGGCCTTGCCTTCGCCGGCCGGATCCTGCTGCACGACCGCCACCACCCAGCCGTCGTCGATGCCCTGAACGGCCTGCTTGGTCAGATCCCAGCCGAACACCTTGACGTCGCCGGTGCGGCCCTGGCTGGTCACAGCCGAAACGGCGCCGAGCAAGGCCGGTTCGCCGGTCGCATAGAGCGAGTTCATGTCCGGATTGGCGGTCATCAGGTTTTCCGAAGCGCTCAACGCGGTCTCCTGAACGTTCTGGCCGTCGACTGTGTCGAGGAAGGTGACGGCCTGGCCGCTTTCGGTGACCGCCTTCTTGAAGCCGTCGAGGCGCTGGTTCTGGATGAATGAATTGAGTGCGCCGACGATACCGATCTTGGCCTTGCCGGCCATATCGGTCTTCACATAGTCGGCGTAGAATTTGCCGATGTCCTCGCCGGCCTTGGTGTTGTCGACGCCGATGAACGAAATATTGTCGCCGTCGGGGATCTGCGCGTCGATGGCTATGACGGGAATGCCGGCCGCCTTGGCGGCGGTGATCGCAGGCTTGACGCCGTTGACGTCGATGGCGACCAGAATGATGCCGTCGACTTTCTGCGTGATGTAGTTCTCGATCGCGTCGTTCTGCGCGCTCGGCACATTGTTGGCGTTGAAAATGACCAGCTTGGCGCCAGCGGCGTCGGCTGCCTTTTGCGCGCCCTCGTTGATCTGGTTGAAGAACAGGGCCTGCTGGTTGATGTTGACGAGAGCGAACGTATCGGCAAGCGCCGATCCCATGGCTGCCGAGCCCATGGCAATGGCGGCGGCACAGCCGGCGAGAAGTTTGAACAGACGCATTTCGGTTCCCCTTGCTTGCGGACCAGACCTCGGCTGGTCCCGTTGGTGCGACAGGCACGAGGCAAGCATTCAAGAGACTTGAATATTTGTCAATCCAAATGAACGCAGAGCGTTGCTCAGAAAGTCGCCGGCGTGTTGACCCAGAAAATGCTAGCGCGTTCCTCACCGATGTTGCGGTAATGATGCGGCAGCTCCGACCTGAACACGAAGGCATCACCCGTGGCGAGAGCATGGCTCTTGCCGTCGACGATCAGTTCGACCCGCCCGGCGAGCACGTAGCCGACTTCCTCGCCGGCATGCTGGATCGGACCTTCGCTCGAGCCCTCTGCCTCGATGTGATGGATGTTGCATTGTAAGAGGTGGCCAGGCGAATACGGGATGATGCGTTCGAGCGAAATTCCCTCGCCACGCCGTAGCGCGTCGAGCGCGATCAAAGGCCTTGCGCCCGCCCGGAATACGATCGCCTCGTCGTCGTCGACTTGCTCGAACATCCAGCCGATGTTGGTGTCGAGAACCTCGACCAGACGGTGAAGCATGGGCAGGGACGGCGAAGCCTTGCCGTTCTCGATCTTGGACAGCAGGCTTTCCGAGCAATTCGCAGCCGCGGCCAGCGTCTTCAGCGTCATGCCGCGTGTCTGGCGGGCGAGGCGCAGCCGAGTTCCAAGTCTTGCGGCATTTACGGTGGCGTCCGTTTCTGATTCTGGCCGCCGTCGATCGATTTTGTTCATCTGTTCGCCAACCATTCAACGGTCAAGGGCAACTATCGCGCGAGCAAAAGACCTCGGCTGACGATTTGCAAGTGCTGATGCGTCAAATTCGAGACTGCAGCCGCAGCTACCTCATCCGGCGAATACCGCTCCCGCATGAACCGTGCTGATCCCGCGCCAGTTATCCCCTATCGCTTGGCTGTCCATCGTGGTCGAAATCGCCAGCCGTTACCGCGTTTGCGTCAGGTGGCGAGTGGACTTGGAACGACAATGCGGGCAAGGCGGGCCACGCAGCCAATCTACACAACCACGGCCGCGCCGACACGATAAAATCTGGACTGTCACCGAATTGCGGAGCGCGCCCAGAAGTCACCCGCGGCAGCGCCCCATGGCGTTACGCCCAGGGCGCGCAGGCTCTCGATAGCCGCGACGTATCCAATGAAATCCCTGGGGCAGTCGCGCACCGCTTGAGCTTCGGCAATTTTGAAGAAAGTCCAACAGAATTAATGGACTAGCACCTTGCTTATGTAAGTTGCGGAAGCGACGCGCGGTTAATGCTTTAGAAGTATAGACACATCGACACGAGGTGCGAAGAAGCAACGCCAATACAGCTGGTTGGTTACAACATATTTATTTTCGCAGATATGGTATTGCCCGTCCGGGGATTCCTGTACACGGTCCCGTGGGATGGTGAAATTATGCGGCAAATAAGTGTACCCGCCGTCTACCCTGGACCGCACCGAAGACCGAGGTATGGCGCGGCAATCTGAACCGCCGCAGCACTTGAATTTGGTCTGTGGGTCAATCTTATCTTCGTACCAATCATGGGCGTTAGCGGCTGTTGCGGCGGCGATACATATCGCCGTGAAGATGAGCCTTCGCATGGCATTCCTCAAGTATCTGGCAGGCGCTGCTCGTTGGGTTTTCCATGTATATTAGCGTTCCATTGAAAATACCATTGGCCTCCGACCGACTTAACGCAGCTCCAGCAAGCGACGCTCGCAACGAAAGACCGCATTGGGTCACGTCAGGACGACACTTGCGCCGACCAAAGGTCAGCTCTTGTCGCTCCGGGTTGGAAACCCGACCGTCTGCTCTGCGCCTGATGCACGAACATGAAGTAATCGCGGAAGCGGTGGCCACCTGAGATGTGGCGGCGATGTTCGAACATCTGGCCGGCTGGCTGTCCTCCGATAGGATGAAGAACG
>NZ_JAMYVA010000082.1:0-16081 GCF_040323505.1 Mesorhizobium sp. M0040 | reverse complement strand
ACGGACGGCTCCCTTGTTTGAGATCTCAACGAACTCATTCTGGCACATCCGATGCCGTCGGGCGCCGTCCACCCCATCATGCCGTTACCCGGCGGCAGTGCTCGGCCGACCAGAACCGAGTGCTTCTTCGTGGTGGATATGAGCGCCATTCTGAATCGCTGCGTTCCTCGGCTTATGTCGCGGCATGGATCCCAGGGTCTGCGCTCCGCTTCGCGTCGCTCCGCCTTAGGATGACGAAGGCGTGGCGGCCGGCGACCCAATCATGGAGGTACTAAACCCTGACACCTACCGGCACCGGACCCCACTGGTTTTCGCGCGGCTGCGTCGGGATCAGCGCAAAGACCAGGATGATCAGGCTGCCGAAGGTCGGGACCAGGAAAAGCAGGAAGAGCCATCCCGTCAGGCCGGTATCGTGCAGGCGACGCACGTTCAGCCCGAACCATGGCAGGGCTGTCGCCAGCAGGAAGAGACCGGAAAGGCCGACCGTCACTGCCGGCAATTCACTGTTGTCGAGATTGCCCATGGCGTCGTCGATAAAGACGGCGAGTCCTATGACCACGATCAGCGCGATCGTCCAGAACAGACAATAGCCCCAATACTCCTTGCGGCGGGCACGACCGGCGAAGTTGAAGTAATTCTCGGTCAGACCCCGCCAGAAGTAGCTCCACAGGCCGGCCGATTCGGCCGGACTTTGTTCAGCGGAACGGCCGAAATGTTGCGGCTGACGTGCCGCTGGCGCATTGCCGGCCTGAGACGGCGCGGCGGTTGCAGTGGAGGCGTCGGCGGGCGCGCTGGCAGGTTGGGCGCGGATCGAAAAAACATCGCGTGCCCGTCCGCCAGCCGGCTGGAATTCGACGGTCGTACCTCCGGCAACCGATGCTTCGCGGCGCAAATCTTCGCGCGCCAAAGTGTAGCGGTTGCCGTCGGCTCCGGTGATGAAGCCGAAACCCTGGTCTTCGTCGTAATGAAGAACTTCGCCGCGCATGTCCTGCCCACCCCCATTTCCCCGCCCCAGACTGTGCAAAGTTCCGGCAGACCGCAAGGGGGCGTGCGGAAATGGAGAGTGCTGGCTATTTACCCCGGCCGTTTCTTCGATTTCTTGTGTTTCGCAGGTCCGCCTTCGACCTTCGCCTTGGCCGGTTTCCCGGCCCAGGGCTTTGCCTCGAATGCCGGGCGCTGGTCGGCCGGTGCGCGCTTCTCGAATTTGGGCGTGTTCTGATCGAAGGTGCGCTTGCCGCGGTGCGGCTTCTTGTCGGGCCGTGGTTCCTGATAGCCGGCCCGCGACAAATCCGGCGTGCCGTCCAGCCGCTTGACCGCAATGTTGCCCTGCAGCTTCCGGTCGGGGCCGATCGCAGCGAGGAAACGCTCGGCCCAGTCCGCCGCGATCTGCACGAAGGTTTCCTCCGGCTGCATCTTGATGGCGCCGATCTCGCGCTTGGAAATGCCGCCTGTCCGGCACAGCATCGGGATCAGCCAGCGCGGCTCGGCATTCTGCCGGCGTCCGACCGACAGCGAGAACCAGACGCTGTCGCCGAAATCGTCGCGGCGGCTCGGTGTCTCGTCCCGCCGCGCAAATTTTTCGCCCGACGGCGTGAACGCTGCCACGTCGAGTAGATCCTCCGGCGCCGAGTGGCTGGAGCGGCACATCCGCACGAAGGCGGCGGCAACCTGTTCGGGCCCGTGCTGATCGAGAAGCGCCTCGACGAAGCCGCGCTCCTCATCCTTCATTGGCTCGCTGAAGACCGGATCAGCGAGAATGCGCTCGTCGTCGCGCCGTATCACGTCGTCGGCCGACGGCGGGCTCGCCCAGGTTGCCGCAAGGCCAGCACTTTGCAGCAGCCGCTCGGTGCGGCGGCGGGCACTGTTTGGCACGATCAGCGCGCTGACGCCCTTGCGGCCGGCGCGTCCGGTTCGTCCGCTGCGGTGCAGCAGCGTTTCCGGGTTGGTCGGCAGGTCGGCGTGGATCACCAGCTCGAGGTTGGGCAGGTCGATGCCCCGCGCCGCGACGTCGGTGGCGATGCAGACTTTGGCGCGGCCGTCGCGCATCGCCTGCAGCGCGTGGCTGCGCTCGTTCTGGCTAAGCTCGCCGGACAGCGCCACGACGGAAAAGTTGCGGTTGTTGAAGCGTGCCGTCAGATGGTTGACGGCGGCGCGGGTGTTGCAGAACACCAATGCATTCTTCGCCTCGTAGTAGCGAAGCACGTTGATGATGGCGTTTTCGCGATCCGCCTGGGCGACGCTCAGCGCCCGGTATTCGATGTCGAGATGCTGCTTTTCCTCACCGGAGGCCGAGATGCGTACCGCATCGCGCTGGTAGCCTTTGGCCAGCGTGGCGATGGAGCGCGGCACGGTCGCGGAAAACATCAGCGTGCGGCGATCGGCGGGTGCGGCATCGAGGATGAATTCCAGATCCTCGCGAAAGCCGAGATCGAGCATCTCGTCGGCCTCGTCGAGCACCACTGCCTTGAGCGCCGACATGTCGAGCGAATTGCGGGTGATGTGGTCGCGCAGGCGGCCGGGCGTGCCCACGACGATATGGGCGCCGCGCTCCAGCGCGCGCCGTTCGGTGCGCATGTCCATGCCGCCGACGCAGGACGCCACCGTGGCGCCGGTCAGTTCGTAGAGCCATTCCAGCTCGCGCGTTACCTGCAGGGCCAGCTCCCGCGTCGGCGCCACGGCTAGCGCCAGGGGTGCCGCCGCGTGGGAAAAGCGCTCCACGCCATCGAGAAGGGTCGGCGCCAAAGCCAGACCGAAGGCGACAGTCTTGCCGGAGCCGGTCTGGGCCGAAACCAGCGCATCGGCCTGGCCAAGCTCGAGAACGGCGTTCTGCACCGGCGTCAGCTCGACATAGCCGCGTTTTTCCAGCGCCTTTGCCAGCGCGGGAACAATAGCTTCGAAGTTGGACATCTTGCTCTTTCGAAATTCGGATTCTGAATACCCGGCGACGGGTCAAATGTCGGCAAGCGCCACAGACGGGCGCCACGAGCCAGACGATGCTCGTTCGTACTTGGTGCCGCCGTCATTGTACAGGGCGGGCGGGTCGGCCTGCTTGCGATTGACTCTAGACGTAAACCGCGTAAAAGCCGGCACCGAACGGGATAGTTTTCGATGCGCGGCCTTTTGATGGCGCTTTCTGCCTTCGACATCCCCGGCCCCAATGCGAACCATTGGGCCGGGCGCGTCGCTGCGTCTCCTCGTTCCAGCAAAATCACGTTCTTGCTCAAAAAAACCGGCAAAACGACCACCAAAACGGTCTGATTCCCTTGGCCTAACCACCCTCTCCCGGGTCCGGCCCGGGGGTTGAAACCCGCATCGGCCGGCGGGTTTTCTCCAGAAAACGAGCGGAGAGGGACAGGAGATTTCGATGAGTTTCAAGGTTGCGATCGTCGGCGCCACGGGCAATGTGGGCCGGGAAATGCTCAACATACTCGAAGAGCGCGGCTTTCCGGTGAGCGAGGTGGTGGCGCTGGCCTCGCGGCGCAGCCAGGGCACGGAAGTGTCGTTCGGCGACCGCACGCTGAAGGTCAGAGCGCTGGACCAATATGATTTTTCAGATACCGACATCTGCATCATGTCGGCCGGCGGCAACGTCTCCAAGGAATGGTCGCCGAAGATCGGCAAGCAGGGCTGCGTCGTCATCGATAATTCGTCGGCCTTCCGCTACGACCAGGACGTGCCGCTGATCGTTCCGGAAGTGAACCCGGATGCGATCTCGCTGTTCACGCGCAAGAACATCATTGCCAACCCGAACTGCTCGACGGCGCAGCTGGTCGTGGCGCTGAAGCCGCTGCATGACGCGGCCACCATCAAGCGCGTCGTCGTCGCCACCTACCAGTCGGTCTCCGGCGCCGGCAAGGAAGGCATGGACGAATTGTTCACGCAGACGCGCGCGGTGTTTGTCGCCGACCAGGTCGACGTCAAGAAGTTCACCAAGCGTATCGCCTTCAACGTCATCCCGCATATCGACGTCTTCCTCGACGACGGCTTCACCAAGGAAGAGTGGAAGATGGTGGCCGAGACCAAGAAGATGCTCGACCCGAAGATCAAGCTGACGGCGACCTGCGTGCGCGTGCCGGTGTTCATCGGCCATTCGGAAGCGGTCAACATCGAGTTCGAGAAGCCGATCACCGCCGATGAGGCGCGCGAGATCCTGCGCGAGGCGCCGGGCTGCCAGGTCATCGACAAGCGCGAGGACGGCGGCTACATCACGCCGCTGGAATCGGCCGGCGAGGACGCCACCTTCATCTCGCGTATCCGCGAGGACTCGACCATCGACAACGGCCTGTCGATGTGGATCGTCTCCGACAATCTGCGCAAGGGCGCGGCACTCAATGCGGTGCAGATCGCCGAGCTACTGGTCGAGCGCGGGCTGATCCAGCCGAAGAAGAAGGCGGCATAGTTTCGCTCACGGGCCGTATCGCCGCTACCCGGCTGGCCTCCGCGGGGGCGCCGGAAGGCCGGCGGCCCGCAGTCGCGGGCTCGGCCTTCGGCGGTTGTTTCGCTCACGGCCGTATCGCCGCTAGTGCGGCTGGCCTCCGCGGGGGCGCCGGAAGGCCGGCGGCCCGCAGTCGCGGGCTCGGCCTTCGGCCGTTTGCGCCCTTCTCGCCGTTCACGGGGAGAAGGTTCCGGCAGGCGGATGAGGGGCACAGGCGTCTCAAATAGGCAGCAAGGCGACGGCGTCACAGCCGGTTCTCCTCCGCTAGGTCCAACAGCAACTCCATCGCCTCCTCCGCCCGGTCGGCGGGCACGAACAAATGGTCGTGGTAGAAGGCCGAGACCGGATTGACGCCGATGCCGGCCGCGGTCAGTCGTGCGGTGATGGCGGCGAGGAAGCCGACCGCTTCCAGCGACGAATGGATGTTCAGCGTCAGCATCCGGCAGCGGAACACGGTTTTCAGTCCAGCGGCCTTGGCATGGTCTTCAAGTACGATCAGCGTCATGCCCTCGCGCTCGCGAAATAGCATCACCGGATGGAGCCTGTCGGGAACGGGCGCACCGGGTGGCAGCGTGGTGAAGACATGAACGCCGGCAAGCAGTTCCGGCGTCATTGCCGCCAGCAACTGTTTCAGGTCGATCTCTCCGGCCATCGGTTGCTTTCGTTGTGCGATCAGGCGGCTGCTGCCGTCGAGCGCTCGGAAGACACTCCTACGGATTTTCGATAACGCCCTCCGCCTCACCCCGCAAGGCGGACTTGGCCAGGTTCGTTGCTGACTGAACGTACACATCCAAGGTCGCCGTCCCCCCGGAGCTGAAAAAGAGCTGGAGGCGTGTCGGATCGCCGTCATGGGCCGCGTCCTTGGTTCGAGCTGGCGGAGGAGCCAGTGCTCACAACGACCGGAGGGAACGTCAATGACCATGTCTCAGGCAGCACCCGTCTCATCGCGTGCCTTGTGGGCCGGCCGCGTGCTCAGCGCCGTCATCGTGCTGTTCATGATCTTCGACGGCGTCATCAAGCTACCGCCGCTCGAAATCGTCACCCAGACCATGGTGCAGCTCGGCTGGCCGGCCGATGCCAATGTCTCGCGCATGCTCGGCACCATTGGATTGGTCTCGACAGCGCTTTACGCGCTGCCACGCACCTCAGTGCTCGGCGCCATCCTGCTCACCGCCTATCTCGGCGGCGCCGTCGCCACGCATGTGCGTATCGGCAGCCCTTTGTTCTCGCACATACTGTTCGGCGTCTATCTCGGCGTCGTCCTCTGGGGTGGCCTGTATCTGCGCGATCCAAGGGTGCGCGCGTTGTTCCCGTTCAGCCAATAGCGGCGACATCGAAAGCCGTTCGATGGTGGCCACGCCGCCAGAGCGGGCGCGGTCTGCGGCCGCCTTTCTACTCTTTGGATCAAATTGAGCGCCGCCGGGCGGCAGCCGATCTTCTTCTTTGGATCAAATCGCCTGGTTGCGAGTTAGGGGGTGCAGCGGCGAGGACGGCACCCTGTTGGAGAGGAACGACAATGAAAAAGGTGATGATCTTGATGGCCTTGCTGGTCCCGCTCGGTGCCTGCTCCCGTACTGAGCAAGGCGCGGCAGTTGGTGGCCTGGGCGGTGCGGCGGTCGGCGCTGCTGTGGCCGGCAACCCGACCAAGGGCGCGGTGATCGGCGGTGCGGCCGGCGCTTTGGCCGGTGCACTGATCGGCCGTGCCAGCGAAAGCGGCCAATGCCGTTATCGCGATCGTAACGGTCGTGTCTACGTTGCGAGTTGCCCGGAAGGCTATTGATCGGGCCGCATCATATGGATGCAATAGCAAAACGGCGGGCAGGGCCCGCCGTTTCGTGGTTGTGGAGATGATTTTATTCGGCGCTGGCGGCTTCCGCCTCGGCCGGCGCGGTTGCGGCGGCGGCAACGGCCGCGGCGGCATCTTCCTGCGCCTTCTTCAGCAAGGCTGCGCGCTCCTGCGCCTTCTTGCCGGGCTCGGCCTTTTTCGGGTTGGCGCGCGCTTCGCGCTTGGCGATGCCGGCTTCATCGAGGAAGCGCAGCACGCGGTCGGTCGGCTGGGCGCCATGCGACAGCCAATGCTTGACGCGCTCGGCGTCGACCTTGACGCGTTCGCCGTCCTTGGGCAGCAGCGGATTCCATGAGCCGAGCGACTCGATGAAACGGCCGTCGCGCGGCGAACGCGCGTCGGCGACGACGACATGGTAATAGGGACGCTTCTTCGAGCCCGCACGGGCCAATCGGATTTTCAGTGGCATTTCTTTTCTCCTAAAAGCTCTGATTTGGTTGATCGGTTGGTGGCTGGTCCTCAGCCGGTTTTCGCTACGCCGTTGGATGCGGCGATCTGCTCGTGATGGCGGATCACTTCGCGGACGACGAAGTTCAGGAATTTCTCCGCGAAATCCGGGTCGAGATGGGCGTCCTTCGCCAGTTGGCGAAGACGGGCGATCTGCTCCTGCTCGCGCGCCGGGTCGGCAGGCGGCAGGCCATGTTCCGCCTTCAGCAC
The DNA here is from genome assembly GCF_040323505.1 of Mesorhizobium sp. M0040. Taxonomy (NCBI): domain Bacteria; kingdom Pseudomonadati; phylum Pseudomonadota; class Alphaproteobacteria; order Hyphomicrobiales; family Phyllobacteriaceae; genus Mesorhizobium; species Mesorhizobium sp. M0040. The sequence continues at coordinate 9,143 of NZ_JAMYVA010000082.1, read as the reverse complement.
GCCGACTGCCTTGGTGCAGCGGAAGCGCTCGGCCAGCATATGGATCAGCGCCGCGTCGATATTGTCGATCGAGGCGCGATAATTGGCCAGCGCCGCACGCGCGTCCGCCATGTCCTTCTCTTCGTTCATGGCGCCCTCACTTCTTCTTGCCGAGGCCATTCTTGCCAAGCATTGGCAGCCCGCCACCGCCCGGCAGGCCGGGAAGTTTCATGCCACCGGGCAGCCCAGGCAGACCACCGCCACCGGGAAGACCACCGGGCAGGCCCTTCATGCCGCCGAGCCCGGCCGCCTGGGCCTGCTTCTGCAAGGCGTCGAGCTGCTTGGGGTCCATCTTTGAGAGGTCCGGCATGCCGCCGCCCATCATGCCGCCTGCGCCGCCAGGCATCATGCCGCCGAGCCCCATCTTGGAAGCGAGGCCGCCCATCATGCCGCGCATCAGGCCGCCGCCTTTGCCCTTGCCGCCCATCGCCTTCATCATGTCGGCCATGCCGCGATGCATCTTCAACAGTTTGTTGATTTCGGCCGCGTCGGTACCCGAGCCGGCGGCGATGCGCTTCTTGCGCGAGTGCTTCAGAATATCGGGGTTGGCGCGCTCGGCCTTGGTCATAGACGAGATGATGGCGAGCTGGCGACCGAACATCTTGTCGTCGAGCCCGGCGGCGGCCATCTGGTCCTTCATCTTGCCCATGCCGGGCATCATGCCCATGATGCCGCCCATGCCACCCATTTTCGACATTTGCTGAAGCTGGCCGGCGAGGTCGTTCAGGTCGAACTTGCCCGACTGCATCTTCCTGGCCATCGCCGCGGCCTGTTCGGCGTCGATGTTCTCGGCCGCCTTTTCGACGAGGCTGACGATGTCGCCCATGCCGAGGATGCGGTCGGCGATGCGCTTGGGGTGGAATTCCTCCAGCGCGTCCATTTTTTCGCCGGTGCCGATTAGCTTGATCGGCTTACCGGTGACGGCGCGCATCGAGAGCGCCGCACCACCGCGGCCGTCGCCGTCCATGCGGGTCAGCACGAGGCCGGTGATGCCGACGCGCTCGTCGAAGCTTTTTGCCAGATTGACGGCGTCCTGGCCGGTCAGCGAATCGGCGACCAGCAGGATCTCGTGCGGCGACGACATCTTCTTGATGTCGGCCATCTCGACCATCAACGGCTCGTCGATATGGGTGCGGCCGGCGGTGTCGAGGATGACGACGTCATGGCCGCCGAGCTTGGCCGCCTGCACGGCGCGGCGGGCGATATCGACCGGCGTCTGGCCGGCGACGATCGGCAATGTGGCGACCTTGACCTGCTCGCCGAGCTGGCGGAGCTGCTCTTGCGCGGCGGGACGCCGCGTGTCGAGCGAGGCCATCAAGACTTTCTTGTTTTGACGGTCGGCGAGGCGCCTGGCGATCTTGGCCGAGGTCGTCGTCTTGCCGGAACCCTGCAAGCCGACCATCATGATGACGACCGGAGCCGGTGCATTGAGGTCGATGGCGACGCCCTCGGCGCCGAGCATCTCGACCAGCTCGTCATGGACGATCTTGACGACCATCTGGCCGGGCTTGATCGACTTGACCACGGCGGCGCCGACGGCCTTCTCGCGCACCTTGTCGGTGAAGGAACGCACCACTTCCAGCGCCACGTCGGCCTCGAGCAACGCACGGCGCACCTCGCGCAGCGCCGCCGAGACATCAGCCTCCGACAAGGCGCCGCGGCCGGTGAGGCCGTTCAGGATCGAACCAAGACGTTCCTGTAGCGATTCAAACATTCTTTTTCCTTTTCCCTGGCACCCGGATGATGCCCGAGAGGTAATGCGTTCGCGCCAACTGTCCAAGCAAAAGCCGGTCCGGGCAAAGCCCAAAGCCAAAAAGCACCCGGGGGCGCACAGCGCTGCCGGGTGTTAGCCTCCGGGATCGATTTACAGCACTTCACCTCAAAGAGGTTTCGGCGTCCCGGTCGGTTTGCTCGGAGGAATACTCGTCGCGGAATTCGCGGCGTGTAGACAGGAAATCGGCCGCAGAGTCAAGCTTTGGTCAAGCTTTGCGTCAAATAGCTCAGGACGACCAGGCAATGCACATCAGCGCACGCTGCCGGCGCGCGCCATATCCGGCTCGACCTTCAGCGGTGAGCGCGGATGTAAAAGCAGCAGAACGGTCAACAGGCTGCTGACGATGCCGATCGAAGCGATGAGGACGGCGTCTGAAGTCGTCCAGCCGGCGGCTTCGAGCGGCTTGGCGTTGAACAGGGCGAAGGAATTATAGCTTTGCTGGTGCGAAATCAGCAGGAAGCCGGTCAGATTGTTACCGAGATGGGCACCAAAGCCGGCACCGAGATTACCGGTTGCATAGACCAGAAGCGTTAGCAGCAGCGCAAAGGCGGCGATCGAGGCCAGCACGCAGGCATTGATGGCAGCGCTCGAACCTGGGCTCCAGTGCAGGGAGGTGAACAGCAATCCCGGCAGCAGCGCCCAGATGAAAGGGTTCCGGAACCGGCTCGCCAGGCCCCTGAGCAGATAACCGCGAAACAGCATCTCCTCCGACGAGGTCTGCAGAAAGGTCAGGGCGGCGATCGGGATCAGGAACGAAAGCCACGCGGACAGGCCGATCGCGCCGCGCGCGATGTCGGGCTGCAAACCATAAAGCAGGATCTCGGAAAGCAGCGAGGTGATCAGCACCGCGGTCAGTCCTTTCAGGAACCCCGACCAAGAAATGCGCCGGCTGACGCCAATCAGGGCTGTCAGCTTCTCGCGATGGATCCAGCGCATGGCAGCCCAAAGGCCGAGCCAGATTCCGGCAAATGAAGCCAGCGCCGCGAGGATGCCCGCAGGAGAGGCCATGAAATCCTGCACCGCTCCTCCACCTGGCGGGGCGGTGCCAGACGCTGCCTGCCAAACGGCAAAGGCATAGGTGCCGCCGAACAGCACGGCGGCAGTGGTTCCGAGCCAGAACGGGATGACGACCACCGCTCCAAGCAGAAGCCGCGGCAAAGTGGTCTTGTTGTTGGCGGTGTGCCGGTACTGTTGGAAGGCGGTTGGGTCGATCGTCACGCGGGCTCGCTGGCTGGTGCTTCGGCTCGCAAGGTCTAGAACATCGGCCCCAATGTGGAAACCGGTATTGCAGCGGCAATACCGGCTTGTGGCAGTGTCGGGAGTGCGAGCGGCCGCCATTACAGGGCGACCGCCCTGTTTGTATCGTCAGCGCACGACGTACACGATACGCCGGCTGCCCGGATCGACCAGTGCCGGCTGGCCGTTCACATAGACGTAGCGGTAATCATAGTCCGGAATCTCGCGCAGCTCGACGGTGTCAGGCAACGTCGCGCCCGTCACCACCTCGCCCTCGAGATAGACCGGATCGAGCCGATGCGTACGTACATAGGTACGGATCTCGGCCGGCGGTCTGCGGATAGGCTCGATCGCCTCGCCGGCGACGATTGCTCCGGTATAGCTGTCGGAATACTCGATGCTATCGGCGGGCGGCGTCACGACGGCAATGTCGGCGCTGGCCGGACGCTGTGTCAGGACCACACGGCTGCCGCCGAAATCGGCCGTCACATAGTCGGAATAGACCCAGCCCTGGCCGTTAGCCTCGGCGATGGTGCACCATTTGCTGTTGGCGATGCAGCCGTCGAGCGTCGCCGACTGGCCGGCCGCGAGCACGCCGATCACCGGATATTGCGGGCCGGGGCCGGCGCGTACATTGAGATCAGTGATGGCCGAGACGGCGGTGTCGGCCAATGCAGAGCCCGACATCGCTATGAGCGCTCCGGCCACCGCCGGAAACAATATGCGTTTCATGGTCTTCTCTCCGTTTCACAGTCCCTTGGCACGGAAAACGAAGCAAAGCCGCATGCGTTCCGGCTAAAAGGCTTCGGCCGGCTCACGATTTGTTCCAGTCGTTTTCGGCAGGTCGGTCAAAAGCTCGTGAACAAAAGCAAGTTTTTGCGCCGCCACGTCCGAGATGACGAAGGGATAGAGATCGGGCAGGCCCATGCAGCGGTTGATCGAGTTGGACGCCTCCGACAGCACCAGCCAGCGGTCGAGTATCCTTTCGAAAGGCTCTGGCCTGGAGGCGGGTTCCGATGGTGCCGGCTGCAGCTTGCCGCCGGTATCGGCGGGCGGCAGCTCGTTGGCTTCAACGGTTTCCAGCCGGCCGAGCGGGAAATTCAGGGCATGCACCATCTCCAGCGTGTCGGTGATGTGCATGTGATGCGCCCATGTCTCGGCCCAGTCCTCCCATGGGTGCGACGTCGCATAGGCCGAGATATGGCGCTGCTGCCAGTCGGGCGGCGCGCCATCGGCATAATAGGTCTTCAGCGCCTGTTCGTAGCCGGCGCGCTCGTCGCCGAACAAAGCGCGAAAACCGGCAAGCTTTTGCGAATCGTCGCGGATCAGGCGGTCCCAGTAATAATGGCCGAGCTCATGGCGGAAATGGCCGAGCAACGTGCGGTAGTTCTCGCCCATCTCGACGCGCCGCCGTTCGCGCTCTGCCGAATCCGCCTCGGCGACGTTGAGCGTGATCCGGCCGTTGTCATGACCGGTCAGGATACGTTCGCCGCCCGGACCGCCGCCGATCGGATCGGCAAGAAAATCGAAAGCGAGACCGATCTCGTCGCCAACGTCCTGCTTGGGTGCGACCGGCAGGCCGAAGGCGAGCAGCGAATAGACGGCACGCTTCTTTGCCGCCTCGACACGGATCCAGCGGCGGCGGTTGCCGTCGACCGACAGATCCGGGATCAGTTGGTTCAGCGCACAGGCGCGGCAGAAGGCGTGGCCGGGCTCCGCCATCCAGTTGCAGGCGCATTCGTCGGCATTGGTGCAATGGAAGACGTCGGCGCCGGACAGCGCGAAGCGCGCATGCTCGGGATCGTAGAGCACGAGGCTGGCGCAGTTCAGGCATTGCGCGTTCTCGAAATAGAGACGGTGGCCGCAATGCGGGCAGTCGAAAAGCTTCATTGGCGTCTCAAATCATTCGAAATGCGGAGGACGATACGAGCAGGAGAACGCCAAACGCCTGTCAGCTGCCCACGTTCCTGCCGGCCGATGCTATTTTGTCGCAAGCTGGGCGACGACCTCCTTGGCCACTGCCTCGCCCGACAATCTGGCGCCGCCGCAGGTCTGCATCAGCGGACCGGCCAAATGCTCGCCGGCGAAGAAGATCTTTTCCGCCACGGGCTGCATCAGCGTGGGGCGCGCTTGCGAGCGGCCGGGCCGCGCCGCCGCATAGGCGCCGCGCACGAACCGCTCAGCGCCCCAATTGGTCATCATTGCGCGTCCGACATGCTTTCGTATGTCGCCGCCAAAGATGCCGCAGAGCCGGTCGACGACGAAGTCGATGCCAGCCGCCTCGCCCGCCGCCGACATCTCCCAAGCGAAATCGCCGCCGACGAAACCGACCATCAAATCGAGGTTGAAGGGAAAGCAGAGGAAGTAGATGTCGTGCCGTGCCAACCGCTCGATCAGCAAATCGTCGAACGGCTCCAGACCGAGCCTTGTACCGGATATTTCGACCGGTAGCTTGGTCAGCATGCCCATCGGCAGGTCGAAGAAGGCGGCGAAATGCGCATCGGGGAGTGCAGGCGAGAACGCAATCTCCTCGAAGGCGAGCACTGCCGGCGAGGCGGTGACGATGACCGCCTTGGCGCAGATGGTACCGCGATCGGTGACGCAGGCTACGCCCGGCCCATCCCAGACGATCTTGCGCACCGGCGTCGACAGTTCCACCGGCACATCGGCACCGAAGCGGGCAACCAGCGTACCGAAGCCTTCCCTGGTGAAATAGTTCGGATCGAGATCGGCGGCGGCCTGAAAGTCGCGGATCGATATCTCGTCCTCGTCGGCGCCGAAATCCATCGGCCCGGCGAAGGTTGCGGCGGCGCGCGGCGCGTGTCCCTTGGCGAGCAATGCCGAAAGGCGGTCGTCGTCGCCTTCCCTCACCTGATGTGCCGCCACCAGTTCGAACAGCCTTGCGTCGGCCACCTTCATCGCCTCCTCCTCGGCTTCGCTTGCCTTTCGCTCACGGTAATAGAGATGATCGACATTCATGTCGTGGTGATGAAGCGTCCAGGCAGCGGCCTTCGCCTCGGGAAAGTAGGGATTGCGGTCCGCGGCATGCAGCCAGGCGCAGCCGATGTCGAACGGCACGCCGAAATGCTGGTCGCTAGTCCAGGCGCGGCCGCCAATGCGGTTCATCGCTTCCAACAATTTGAAGGAAAAACCGGCAGCGCGCAGGGTCTTGGAAGCCGAAAGCCCGGCTGAACCGGCGCCGATGATCACGACATCAACGTCTTCCATGCTTATTCTGTCCCCGCCACAATAATTACTTGATCGTAGGCAAATTCCCGGGCATCCGCCAGTGTGGTGGATTTGAGGTTCCTGCTGTATTGAGTGCATCGGCGCAGCGCCGGGACAGTGACAAGCAGGTGTTTCGCAGGCAAGTTCGCAATTGGGAACGTGATTCAGGCAACTAGGAGAGCAGCATGGCATTTCTTGCCAAGGGGAAGATGTTTGTAGTGGCCACGGTGGTGGCGGTGCTTGCGCTGGCGACGGGCGCGCAGGCGGCGGCCAGCTGTGGCAAGAGCGGCGCCGGCTTCGAGGCATGGAAACCGGAGTTCGCCGCGGAGGCGAAGGCCGACGGTGTCGGCTCGAAGGGTCTGGCCGCTCTGGCTCGCGCAACCTACGCGACAAAGACGATCTCCGTCGACCGCGCCATCCATAAGGCTTTCAGCGGCTCGGTGGAAGCTTTCATGAAGCGCCGTGGCGCGTCCGCGATCATTGCCAGGGGCCGTGCGCTGAAGAAGGCCAATGCTGCGCTGTTCGACAAGATCGAACGGAATTACGGCGTGTCGCCGGGCGTGTTGCTCGCCATCTGGGGCATGGAGACCGGCTTCGGTTCCGCCATGGGCAACCAGAATACGGTCTCCGCCATTTTAACGCTGGCCTATGACTGCCGCCGTCCGGAGTTCTTCTACCCGCATGCCATTGCGGCCCTGAAGCTGGTTGATCGCGGAGCGTTGAGCGCCTCGTCGGTCGGTGCCGCGCATGGCGAGATTGGTCACACGCAGTTCCTGCCCGGAAATGTTTTGACGTATGGTGTCGGAAACAAAAACCTGCGTGACAAGGCCACTGCGTTGGCTTCTACCGCCAACTTCCTCAAGAGTCATGGTTGGCGGGCCGGCGCGAACGCGCAGGCGAATATGGGCGCAATTGCTGGCTGGAATTCGGCGAGCGTCTATCAACAGGCCATCGCCCGCATGGCCACGGCGATCGATGCCGACTGATAGAAAATCTCTATTCGACAGAAAGCCCGGCCATGCGCCGGGCTTTTTTGCGGGTGGTCTATCCAGAGCATTTCACGGCCGGATTGAATCCCGCCGGGGCCCCTGCCGCGAGGGTAACGGCATGGATACTCGGGTCTTCGCAACGTCGCTTCGCTCCTGCTCCGCCCTGGGATGACGAAGCGAGGGAGGCTTCGGCCAATCTCAAGGTTGCCGTTTGCCGGCAAAATTACGCTGCAACAGTACTAGGCCGTAGACTCATTAGCGCGAAGCCACAGCCTGATCGAAGCGAGCTGGATCATGGCGAGGAAGTTGGCAGCCAGCTTGTCGTATCGGGTGGCGACGCGACGGAAGTGCTTCAGCTTGGAGAAGAACCGCTCGATCAGGTTGCGCTCGCGATAGAGCCGCTTGCTGAAGCAGAGCTTCCACTTCCGGTTGCGCTTGGCCGGGATGTTCGGCGTGGCACCCTGCTGCTGGATCAGCTCCCGGATGCGGTCGGCATCATAGGCCTTGTCCGCCAGCACGATGGCGCGCGGGCCGAGGTGGTCGAGGAGTGTATCGACGATCTGCCCGTCATGGGCTTGCCCTGCTGTCAGGCCGAGCCGGATCGGCAGCCCGCACGCATCGACGACCACGTGGATCTTGGTCGTGAGCCCGCCTCGGGAGCGGCCGAGACATTGATCTGCATCCCCTTTTTCCTGTCGCAGCCTGCTGGTGCGCCCGGATAGAAGTGCTGTCGATCATCTGGATTTCACTGTCATGCGCGGCACTGACAGCATCCATGAGCCGATGCCACACGCCTGCTTTTCGCCATCGCACGAAGCGGTTGTAACAGGTCGTGCGCGGTCCATAACGCTCCGGCAGGTCGCGCCACGGTGCGCCTGATCGTAGCACCCAGAAGATGCCGTTCAGCACGCGGCGGTCCTCCACGCGCGGCACGCCTCGCGGCTTGTTGGGCAGGAGCGGTTGGATCACGCGCCATTCGAAGTCGGTCAGATCATATCGGCTCATACAGCCGCTGAATCACATCAGCGACGATATTGAAAGGCCGGCTTCAGGGTGCCTGCTGTTCTGAGAAGGGAAGCGCTATGTCGTGCTCCAGCAGTGTAACCTTATAATGGTTGAGATATGACCACAGAGCGTTGCGAAGATCATTCAGTTCGTCGTAACCCGGCGAACCTCGCCCGACTTCCTTGCAGGCCAGATCCGCTCGCTGACACAGAATATAAAGGCTGTCACCCTGAACGAGAACGCCGGGGAAGGCCCGACCAGGATGCCGCATGACAGCGGCATTGGTCTTGTCCGATAGTATCTCGACGTTCTCGCTACGCATCAGTGTCTCGCGGATCGGCTTGCTGCACCGTCAGAGCATGAGCCCGCTCACTCCGCAACCCTTTATGGGTTCACGACCTAGTTCCTCTGCACAGAGGTTTTGGTTCTTTGACAGAGCCTGAAAGGGCTGTGGATGGGAGCCTGCCGATCGGGCTGCCAATCGCCAAGGTTTGCGATTAGCGATAAGCCACCACATCTTCGTCATCCTCGGGCGGAGCAGGAGCGAGCGACGTTGCGGAGACCCGAGGATCCATGCCGTTACGTCAGCCGAAGAAGGCAGCGGTTCAGAACGGCGCTTGCGTCTGCACCAGCGGCGGCTACCCTTCAACCGTCACCGGCCATGCCACCATGACCGCGAGCCAGAAGCGCGGTACGAGCTGATCGAGAAGACCAACCCGGAGTGGTTCGAGCTTTTTCGCGGAACGGGGTGGTAGACTCCGGTCCGCAGGAGCACTGCCGCCGGGTAACGGCATGATGGGGTGGACGGCGCCCGACGGCATCGGATGTGCCAGAATGAGTTCGTTGAGATCTCAAACAAGGGAGCCGTCCGT
>NZ_JAMYVA010000081.1:0-16532 GCF_040323505.1 Mesorhizobium sp. M0040 | reverse complement strand
GATCCGCTATGCGCTCGGCCGGCGTGCCGCGCTGGAGCGCTTCCTCACCGACGGCCGCATCGAAATCGACTCCAACACCGTCGAGCGCGCCATCAGGCCACAGGCCATCTCGGGGTCATTCTGCCCATGTTGGGCAGGAGGTCGAGGTCCATTACCGTTGGCACCCGTATTTCGGACGTCGGCTTCGCTGCGAGAACAGCGAAGAGCGCGCCAACGGCCGGATCATTCATCTCGTCGTCGCGCCCGGGCATGTCATTACCGCTCCGGCCTGGATGATCGATCCCGTGGCTTGCGCGGCGATGGACCTAGGCCCCCCGCGCGTATCGCTTGCCGCGCTGCTTGAGCTACACAAGCTCTTGATCGAACGCCGTTTCCGGCGAGGCTCTCCGGATGGTTTCACCATCGCGGAGGCGCAACATGAGAACCCTGCCACCCCCGACACGATCTCTGGTGGTCGTTCGCCAACTCAGCTTGCCGCTCGACTCGGAGAAGCTGAACGGGCTGAGTTCAGCGCAACGGACCATAGTGATCGCCCGGCTCGCCAACGTACTGATGGCCGCCGCCGGCGTGGCAACGGAGGAGGAGAGCTGCGATGACGAGCGGTAATCTGATTCCGACTGCCGTCCTCAAGCGCAAGGCCGTCGTCTATGTGCGTCAGTCCACTCAGGCGCAGGTCCAGCTCAACCTTGAGAGCCAGCGTCGGCAATATGAGCTTGTCGACGTCGCGCGGCGCTGGGGATTCCGCAAAGTAGAGGTGATCGACGAGGATCTGGGACGAACCGCAAGCGGGGCTGTGGAGCGTCCGGTTTCGAGCGCCTGGTCGACGATCTGTGCACCGGCCATGTGGGCGCCGTGCTTTGCCTGGAGGCGTCCCGCCGTCGCGCAACGGGCCGGACTGGCATCGGCTGCTCGAGTTGTGCGGCGAAGTCGATGCACGCGTGATCGATTTGGACGGAGTCTACGATCCGGGATTGCCGAACGACCGCCTGCTGCTCGGTATGAAGGGCAGCATCAGCGAGTTCGAGCTCGGCGTGCTGCGTGCCCGCATGTACGAGGCCGCCCGCGCCAAGGCACAGCGCGGAGAACTGCGCATCTCCGTGCCCTTCGGCTATGTCTGGCACCGCGATTACGGTCTCGGGTTCGATCCCGACATGCGCCTGCAGGAGACCATTCGCCTGATATTCGCGCGCTTCCGCGAACTCGGCAGTGCGCGTCAGGTCCTGATCTCGATGATCGACGATGGCGTGCATTTCCCCAGACCCTCCGACGGCAACAAGATGGTGTCCTTCGACTGGGTTCCGATCCGCTACCGCAACGTGATCTCGATCCTGAAGAACCCATTCTACGCCGGCGCCTATGTCTATGGTAAGAGCGAGAAGCGCACTGAGATCGTCGATGGCCGCGTTCGCAAGAGCTATGGCCATTACAAGCCGGCTAGCGAGTGGGCGGTGGTGCTCAAGGACCATCACGAAGGCTACATCGGATGGAGCGAGTACGAACGGAACCAGGAACTGCTCGCGGCCAACGCTTATGGCAAAGCCGGCGGCGTCAAGTCGGGCCGCGGCGGTCGCGCGCTGCTCCCCGGTCTCATCTCCTGTGGTCGATGCGGGCGAAGACTGGTTGTCATGTATGCCGGACGCGGCCAAGGTTATCCGGTATATCGCTGCGAGCGCGGCAACCTCATGATGGCCCAGGCGCGATGCATGTCGTTCAACGGCTTTCGCACCGACGCGGCGGTGACCCGCGAAGCGCTGGAGGCGGTTGCGCCGATGGCGATCGAAGCGGCGTTGGAGGCTGAACGCATGCAGCTGGAGAGCGAAGCCAAGCGGCGGCAGATGATCGAGATGGACCTGCAGCAGGCGCGCTATGAGGCATCGCTTGCCGAGCGCCGCTATGCCGCTTGCGACCCGGAGAACCGGCTTATTGCGGCCCAGCTCGAGAGGAGTTGGGAAGCCACGCTCAGGCGCGTGGAGACCTGCGAGGCCCGGCTGAGCGAAGTCCAGCGTGTGGAGCCTGTCGACGCGGTTCCGGACTTCACGGGCCTCGCCCAGGATCTCGAGGCCACCTGGAATGCGCCGGGTGTCGACATGCGCTGTCGTCAGCAACTGCTGCGCGCGCTCATCGAGGACATCGTGGCCGATGTCGATGACGATGCGCGCGACGTGATCTTGACCATCCACTGGCATGGAGGCCAGCACTCGCAGGTACGGGTTCGCAAGCCCAAATCCGGAGAGCATGGCCAGCGTACGCCTGAGGAGGCTCTGGCGATCATGCGATCCATGGCAACCCGGTGGTCGGATGCCGAAATCGCTGCCACACTCAACCGCATGGGCATGCAGACCGGTCAGGGAAAGACCTGGACCGCGCGTCGCGTCCAATCGCTGCGCACGGTGCACAAGATCAGCGGCTATCGCTCTTCCGACAAGAATGGCGAGTGGCTTACCATGTCGGACGCGGCCGCCCGGCTTGGAGTCTCGCACGTCAAAATCCGCCGGTTCATCAGGGATGGCCTATTGCCCGCCGAGCAGGTCATGCGCGGCGCGCCCTACCAGATCCGCGCCAGCGACCTCGAAGACGAACGGATCAAGGCCGATTTGGCGCGCAATACTCCGCGTCGCATCCACGACGACAACCAAGAATCGCTGTTTTCCGCCATTTGAAAAGGAGGTGCATAATGAATCGGTCTTCACAATTACCCGAAAGAACAGCCTCTTCGCTGGCAGCGACGGCGGCGGACGGACATGGGCCACCATCGCCACGCTGCTGACCACCGCCAAGATGAACCAGGTCGATCCGCACGCCTGGCTCACCCAGACCCTCGAGCGCATCGCCAATGGCTGGCCAAACAGCGCTATCGAGGCGCTCATGCCTTGGAACTACCACCGCTGAACGGCATCAGCTACCCGCTTACGAAGGAGGACTACAACCGGAAAGACCACACTCAGCCCTGGGCAACATCACGCTGATCGACCAGGAGACGGTCTACGCACCGCGCCAGGGCAATGACCGGCTGCTGCTGGGACTGAAGGCAGTCTCAACGAGTATGAGCTCGATCTTCTGCGTCAGCGCTCCTTGTCGGCCCGCTATGAGAAGGCCCGGCGCGGTGAACTCGTCGTCGCTGCCCCGGTCGGCTTCGTGAAGGTCGGCGACCGGCTGGAGAAGGATCCCGATCGTCGCATGCAGGAGGCCATCACCCTTGTGTTTGACAAGGTGGCGGAACTCGGCAGTGCCCGCCAGGCCCTGCTCTGGTTCCTCGAACATGGGCTGGATTTGCCTGCCAAGCGCAACAATGGCGATGTGGTCTGGCGCAGGCCAAGCTATGCGACCATCCACCGAATGATCGAGAACCCGATCTACGGCGGCGCCTACGCCTATGGTAAGACTCGTGCTGCGTCGGAATATGATGCAACAGCCATTCGCTCGCGCAGCCGCCGTAAGGCGCGTGATGCTGGCGCTGATCCCGGGTGCACACGAAGGCTACGTCGGCTGGGAAAGGGCGGAAGCTCCGGACTCTCCGTTGAACTGGAGGGAACAAGGGTCTCAGGTCAGTATCCACGCGATCGCTGTTGCGAAGGCCGAACTCTTGTAGCCCGGCGGCAAAGGCCTGACTCTGGCGCAAACTTCTCCAATCCCGGGACACCCTGCTGACGACTGGTCTGCCAGCGAAGCGCGGTTGTCTTCGCCAGCAAGACCGGATTGCAAGGTCGCTGAGGGCTAATCCATAGCACCATAGAAGTACGAGTCCGCCTCAAAGGGGATATTCTACCTTAATCTAGTAGTTTAGCATGACTTTCTGGTATATTTCGACCGCTTTGACTAGCTGATCTATTTCGACGAACTCGTTGTTCGTATGCGCTTGATCAATACTGCCTGGGCCGATCACCACACAAGGAATTCCGGCGAGCGAAAGCTGACTTGCATCCGTACCATAGGGCACCCCTATATATTTCCCGGTTCCGGCTACCTCAGCACAGGCCTCTGCTGCCACCGCCGCAATTTTGCTCGACTCGGCACTGTCCGGAGCAGGATCTTCCAACGCAGGGAGTAAAGAGCGCACATTGATATTATCTTCACCTTGGCGGAAAGACTCCAATATGTTCTCCACCTCTTGTATGGCTTGTTGCGGTCGCTCTCCCGGTATAAGGCGTCGATCAATCCAAATACGGCAAACAGGTGGCACAGTCGTTAGCTCTATACCTCCTTCGATAAGGCTGACAGTGAGAGTTGGAGAGCCGACCAATGGGTGCGTCCGCAATGCCAGCTCCTGGTTAAGTTCGTCGAGCGCTAATACTATTTTAGCCATCCCGGTAATCGCATTGACTCCGAGGTGAGGCTTCGAGGTATGAGCGGGGACACCCTCAACTTCGACCTGCCAGCGGACAGAGCCTTTGTGAGCGACAACAAGTTCTAAGTCAGTTGGTTCGCCCACCACTGCGGCGTCATAGGACACACCTGACAAACCAATAGCGCGAGCGCCGATTTTGCGAAACTCTTCGTCAATGCTCGCGGCGACGACGACCGTCGATTTGGGTTGCCGCTCCCCAATGGTACCAAGCGCGATCAGCATAGCCGCAAGTGAACCCTTCGTGTCGCAACTTCCTCGGCCATAGATCCGCCCCTCCCTTTGCTCTCCAGAGAACGGATCTGACTCCCACCTATCAATAGGCACAGTGTCCATATGAGCTACAAAAACGATACGCTTGTCAGCGTCCTGCCCCGGAACCCATGTCAAGAAATTGGACCGGCCATCTTTCACCTCCTGGAATTCGTAGGGCAGGTTTCGCTCCCTGCAAAAACCCCCAAGGAAGTCGGCGACCTTTTTTTCGCCACTTCCTTTTGGCGATAATGAAGGGTTGATGCTCTCGATTTTGACCAATTCCTGAAGGAGCGCTACAGTTTGTGCGGCGACGGATGACATGCACTCTCCTATTTGCTGCACGACCTGTGCTTGCTATTATTTCAACCAAAGCTTGGCCAAGTCGACAACGCGATCGACTTCGTCTGCGGTATTGTACAGATGCAGTGAGAACCGTAGCATGCCTCTACGCATGGAGACGATCACCCTGTTGTCCAGCAAGTAATCGTGAAGCGACTGAATACGACTGTCGGTCGTGCGCGCCTCTGTGAGCGCGGCCACATCGCCCAACGCCACGATACTTCCCGTGTGGCTCGCCGGGGGGCCACCACAGACTGGCAGCCCGGCCTCCAAAAGGCCAGAGGCCAACCGCTTTGCGAGTGAAGTAACGCTCCGCTCAATCTCTGAGGTTCCGACTTCGAGTAGTTGTCCCATCGATACATAGGCAGCCAACATCCCCGGGAAATTGTAGTGGCCAATATCAAAACGAGGGGCCCCGTCACGCAATTTTACGGAATTAAGTATCGGAGCCGATTCAGGTGCGTTGCCGAGATCAACACTGAATCGAGCGAGGTAAGCCGGATTTAACCGATCGGCCCATTCCTGACGGCAATATAAGAATCCGGATCCATAAAGACCCATTAATCCCTTCACAGTCGAAACCGCCAAACCGTCTACGCCAAGCTGGGCCACATCAGTGTGTAGTATTCCGACGGACTGTGTTGCATCTGCCAAAAGAAAGGTGCCAAGACGCTTGCAGGCTTCCGCAATTGGTTCCAGCACGGTCCGAAATCCCGGGACCATCGTCACTGTCGCGACCGCGACGACGCGCGTACGAGAGTCAGCTGCTTTTATTATGGCATCAGTCGGAATTGAACCGCGATCCGGCTCTACGACCCGCAACTCGACATTGTGGCGAACCTTGATCTGAAGCCAGGGCAAGATGTTATTTGCGTGCTCTAGCTTGGGACACAGGACCACATTGTCTCCGGGCCTCCAATCGATCGCATTGGCGATTATATTAATGCCTTCCGATGCATTCTTTGTGATCGCAATTTCATTTTTAACAGCGCCAATCATTAGCGCAAATCTGGCCCTAGTACGCTCTACATGGTACAACATACTTTCTTCGTCATTTCTACCATAAAGCCTATTTGTCAAATGCGGCTCGATAGATTCTAACGTTGTACTTGAGATGAGTCCTTGATTCGCAACATCCATATAGATGGCGCTTTCAGTGGCGGGAAAGTCCTTCCGCAAGACTCCCAAACGAAGAGAAGTGCTCTGCATGATGTTTGCTTTTATCGGTGTGGATGGCGGGGTGGATGGTGCGTGCATTTCTTGCAATATCTAATCGCGGCGAGCGGCTGGCGGATCGAGGGTCCCACTTGTCTGAAGAGAGCGTTGCATGGCCTCAGGATCCATAGAGAGCAAGAAATGCATGAACTGAAGCGTCATGCCCGCAGGGCTTCCGCTGAAGTGCTCATTTTACCCTTGATCCTCGCGGAAGTCAGGCTAATATCAGCTCACGCGCGCAGTTTTCCTGCGCAGAGACGCATTTTTTGCAGGGATTGCAATGGACCTTGATCGAATTGATCGGAAACTTCTCATCGCCATACAGCGTAACAACCGCCTTACGACTGAAGAATTAGGTGAACTTGCGGGCCTTTCGGCCACCGCGTGTCAGCGGCGATTGAAGCGGCTTCGAGATGAAGGTGTGATCGAAGCTGATGTAGCCGTGGTCTCGCCCGCAGCCGTGGGTCGGCCCATGCTCATGCTGAGCTTCATCAGTCTCGAGCGCGATCGCGCAGATATCATTGACCGTTTTAAGCAAGCGATTCGGCGCACGCCTGAGATCATGAGCGCCTACTATGTGACAGGTGAAGCCGATTTCGTCCTCGCAATTTCTGTGCGTGACATGGTGGAGTACGAGGCATTTACTCGCCGCTTTTTCTATGAACATTCCGACATAAAGGGATTCAAGACAATGGTCGTAATGGATCGGATAAAGGCAACGCTAGCTGTCCCAATTGATGAATAGCCCGGGCGCCGCACTTCAACGGCCAATCGAAAACGGAGCAGTGCGATTTTGATAGGTCGCGCTGTATTGCTTCCCTCCTTCCGCATTGGTGCGCCGGCAGCCACTTTGGCAGGTTTCTGCCGAGTGGAGAGTTCACGCTATGGCTGTCGGAAAGGCGATAGACGGGCCGAAAAGAGCGCGAAAGGTACGCAAGGGGGAACGCACAACAAAAACTGTTGCGCTGGGCCCCGCTTCGTTTTCATCCCCGCGGTGCGACGCCGTGTTCAGTCGGTTCCTGAACCTGATGACATCGCTTCGGCCACTACGCTGGTGTCTGACGAGCGGCTGGTTCTGCGAAGCGAAATCCGTTTTTCCATCTGAACCGACCCGCCTTGAGCCCTCCAAAGTTGGAGGTCGAGCCGTACCTGAGGCAAGCCACCGCAGATCATAGAGAAGGTTTGGCCGCGTCGGACAGCCACAAGGGACACTTCTCGCACGTCGGGTGAGCGCAAGACGAGCGCGGCTGCCTTCCTTCGGGCCGCCGTGGGCTATGATGCCAAGCCGGGCATTCAAGCTAAACGCGAAACCTTGTGTCCCCGCGGGAGCGATCTTATGATCGAGATAGAGCCAGGAATCTGCTACTTACCGCAGCAATCACTGCGTAACCTGCGAAGTTCCCCAAAAAAACGCTGATTTCCTGCGTAGGACGATCCGTATTTCTCGCCAAACGTCTATTTGACGTTGGTAGGCTTCACGAAGCGGACATTGAGTAGTCCGTCCGCCGTACCGGGCCGGATAAGTCTTGAGGAACTAATGATCGCTGAAAATGGCGTGTGGGTTGGCGGTTTGGCTCGACCGTGCGGATCATGTGATTGGCTTCCTCCAAGCGCTGGAGTTAAGGCAAATCGCGCTGGTCGGCAATTCGGAGGATCGCTCGTCATCAGGGGCAGCGAAGGCGAACGCCTCTGCGATGATGTCGCGCACGAACTCATCATCACCAACTGATCATGGCGCGCAGGAAACCGCGGCCGACGCAAAGACCGTGCCCGCAACGCAGCTGGCAATAAGCACGAGGATACCTAATGGACCGCAACCCCTTTTCCGAAGCTGAGATAGATGGGCGCCTTGCCAAGCTCCGCAACTTGCTTGGCCAGCGCAATCTGGACGCGGCTGTCATCGCTTCACCGGAGAACGTGTTTTACCTTACTGGCCTGGACCACTGGGGATACTTCACTCCACATTTGCTTGTCGTCCCGCAGGAAGGCAAGCCGGTTCTGGTCACCCGTGCCAATGAGAGATGGACGATCGAGAAGCGGGTGAAGGCAGCGGAGTTCCGCAGCCACTCAGACAGCGAAACGGCCGCTGACGTTGCGGCACAAGTGCTGGCGGATCTCGGCTTGCTCAGCAAGCAAGTCGGACTCGAATACTGGACAGCCGGTCTCAGTCACGGCCTTGCGTTGACACTCCAGTCGAAAGCCGACGCCAAATGGAGCGACGTTTCCGGTCTGGTTGATAAGATGCGGCGGGTGAAAAGTGCCGAGGAGCAGGTCCTGATGCGGCGGGCCGGCAAGATGTCGGATGTCGCCGCCAGCGCCGCGATTGCCGAGATCTCGGACGGCGCCTCCGAGCAAGAGGTCGCTGCCCAGTGCATGTCAGCAATGTTCCGGGCCGGCGGGCATGTTCCGGGCTTTGGCCCTTTCATCCGTCCGGCGGCGCGCCTGCGCGAGACGCATACGACTTGGGGCGATGGGGTCTATCGGAAAGGTGAACCCGTCTTCATTGAGCTATCCGGCTGCATCTCGCGATACCACGCGCCGCTCGGTCGGCTTATTCACGTCGGCCAGATCAAGGACGAGGACATTGCGATGGCGCAGGTGAACGCCAAAGCGTTCGATGCTGTTGTTGATGCACTGCGTCCCGGTGCAATAGCACGCGAGGTTTTCGCCGCTTGGCGAGCTGTCGTCGACGATGCCGGCCTGTCTGACTACTATCGGCACCACTGCGGCTATTTGATCGGCGTCGGTCAACCTCCGTCATGGACCGGCGGCAATTCGGTGATCGGGCTAAGACCCGACTCCGACATCGTCATCGAGACTGGCATGAGCTTCCACATCCTGTCGTGGCTTATGGGGACCGGACGCGGAGACGATTTCGTCTCCAATACCGTTCTCTTGGGAGATGGCGGTGCTGAGCTACTCACCGCCACGCCGGCCGGCCCGATTGTACGCTAGGAACACACCATGGCGCGCTATTCGGCATTTTCTATTTTTCGCAACGCGTTGTCAGGCCAGAAAAACTGGCAGCGCGCCTGGCGAGCGGCAGAGCCTAAGCCGTTCTACGACGTTATAATCGTCGGCGGAGGAGGTCATGGCCTCGCAACCGCCTTCTATCTCGCCGAAAATCACGGCATTCGCAATGTCGCCGTGCTCGAAAAAGGTTATGTCGGCGGCGGCAATGTCGGCCGGAACACGACCGTCATCCGCTCCAACTATCTGCTCGACGGCAACACCCAATTCTACGAATTCTCGATGAAGCTCTGGGAGGGCATGTCGCAAGCGCTGAATTTCAACATCATGTTCTCCCAGCGCGGCCAGCTCGTCACTGCGCATTCGGCCGACCAACTCGGTGCCTTCAGCCACCGCGCCAACATCATGCGGCTGAACGGCATCGACTCCGACATCCTCGACCGTGACGAAGTTCAGCGGATGTTGCCCTATCTCGATTATTCGGATACGGCGCGCTTTCCAATTTATGGGGCGATCTTCCAGGGCCGCGCTGGCACGGCTCGCCACGATGCCGTCGCCTGGGGCTATGCTCGTGCCGCTGATGCGCATGGCGTCGACATCATCCAAAACTGCGAGGTCACGGGCTTTGTGGGCCACGGTGACAGGATCGTCGGCGTCGAAACAACCAAGGGCCGCATTGTCGCCGGCAAGGTTGGTCTTGCGGTCGCGGGTCACACTTCCGTGCTAGGAACGAAAGCCGGCCTGCAGCTACCGATTGAAAGCCATGTGCTGCAGGCCTTCGTTACCGAACCTCTGAAACCACTTGTGGACCATGTCGTCGCCTACGGCGCCGGTCATTACTACCTTAGCCAGTCGGACAAAGGCGGGCTGGTCTTGGGCGGTGATATCGACGGCTACAACTCCTATGCCCAGCGCGGCAATCTCGGCGTCATCCGCGAAACGATGGAGGCGGCAATCGCTCTGATGCCGTGCGTCTCGCGCCTTCGCATAGTGCGCCACTGGGGCGGCGTCATGGACATGACGCCCGACGCCAGTCCAATCATCTGCCCGACGGCCATCGACGGCCTCTATCTCAACGGCGGTTGGTGCTATGGCGGGTTCAAAGCAACGCCTGCTTCCGGCTGGTGCTTTGCGCATACTATTGCGAACGGTAAGCCGCATCCGCTTGTCGCCCCGTACAGCTTGGACCGGTTTCGCGCCGGGCGAACCATCGACGAGGCCGGAATCGGCCCGTTCGCTTGGTTGCATTAGGAGGCCATTGAAATGCTGCGCATTGAATGCCCGTGCTGCGGTCTGCGCGATCATGACGAGTTCCGCTATGGCGGTGACGCTTCGGTCAAGCGTCCGGCTTACAACGATCCCGATCCAGATGCTTGGTACCGCTATGTCTTTGTCAGGCCCAATCCGGCGGGCCAGCACCGGGAATTCTGGCAGCACGTGGCCGGTTGCCGAGAATGGCTAGTGGTCGAACGCGACACTCGAAACCACATCATCGCATCTGTGAACTTCGCCAGGAAATCGTTAGCATGAGTTCTAATCCGAGACGGTTGTCGGCAGGGAGCCGGGTAAGCCGCAGGCATCCGGTCACTTTCACCTTCGACGGCCGCAAGCTTGTTGGATATCGCGGTGACACACTTGCATCAGCGTTGCTCGCCAACGACGTCGCACTAGTCGGACGCAGCTTCAAATACCATCGACCGCGCGGGATTTTTTCCGCAGGACCTGAGGAACCGAATGCCCTCGTGACCCTCGGAACCGGAGGAAGGCGTGAGCCTAACCTACCGGCGACGACGCTGGAGCTAGAGGACGGTATGGTCGTAGAAAGCCAGAACCGTTGGCCGTCGCTCGCTTTGGATGTGCAAAGTATAAATGGTCTCTTTGCGCCGTTTCTGTCGGCCGGCTTCTATTATAAGACCTTCATGGGTCCGACCCGTCGGGCCTGGATGTTTTACGAACACTTCATTCGCAAGTCGGCCGGTCTCGGCAAAGCCAGCACAGACAGGGACCCAGATCGCTACCAGGTTCAACATGCGTTTGCGGACGTCGCAATCGTCGGCGGCGGGCCGGCGGGGCTGTCGGCGGCGCGAGCCGCTGCAGCTGCCGGCGCCCGTGTCGCGATTGTCGAGCAGGATTTCCTGCTCGGCGGCCACCTGTTGACTGAGCCGCTCGACAGCGCGGCTGCCTCTTGGCTGAGGCAGACCGAAGCCGAACTAGAGAGGTCCGAAAGGGTCACGTTCATGAAATCCACGACAGCTTTTGGGACCTATGACGGGAACGTCATAGGATTGGTCGGGCGACATGGCGCCACCGGTCCCCGGCAGACTGGAGAAAGTAAACAGACCTTTACTATGCTTCGCGCCCGTTCGATCGTCTTTGCTGCGGGCGCCATTGAACGGCCGCTGGTGTTTGCGAACAATGACAGGCCGGGCGTGCTGCTTGCGTCTGCCGCTCGCGCTTACCTTAACCGCTTCGGCGTTCTGCCCGGCAAGAAGGTCATCGTCGCCACTAACAATGACAGCGCCTGGCGCACCGCGTTCGATCTGGCCAATGCTGGCGCCAAGGTGACGGTTGCCGATCTGCGCACCTCCTTGCCAGCCGCACTTGTGGCGTCGGCGGCACGACTCAATGTCACAGTCCTTGCCGCGACACGCATCGTGGACGTTAGCGGTGCTCGGGCTGTGACGGGCGTGAAGCTTGCCGGACCGGACGGCCTTTCCCACGTCGCCTGCGATCTGGTGTGCATGTCGGCTGACTGGTCGCCAACTGTGCACCTCACTTCGCATTTGGGGATCAAACCCCGATATCGAGATGACATAGACGCCTTTGTTCCCGGTGCCTTTCCGGCGGGCCATTTCGGAGCCGGCTCGATGATGGGAGGCTGTTCGACTGCCCAAGCGATTGAAGGCGGTCACACCGCCGGCGTGGATGCGGCGTCATACTGCGGAAAGCGGGACTCGGTGCCCGCAGTGTCGAAACTCGATCTCGGGGAAACAGCAACCGAACCGGTGCGCCAACCCCCCCTCGTTGCGCGTGGGAAGGCGTTTGTTGATCTCCAGATGGACGTAACGACAAAGGACATCGAGCTCGCACATCGGGAGGGCTATGAGTCAGTCGAGCACCTAAAGCGCTACACCACACTCGGCATGGGCACCGACCAGGGCAAGACCAGCAATTTTCCAGCACTTTCAGCAATGGCAGCGCTGCGCAGCACAACAATCGCTGAAACCGGGATCACGACCTTCCGCCCGCCTTACACGCCGGTTGCCATCGGAGCGCTCGCCGGTCGTGCTATAGGGCATCATTTCAAACCCATACGCCGCACGCCGATGCACGATTGGCATGTTAGGAATGGTGGCGAAATGCTGGAGAACGGGCTCTGGATGAGGCCCAACTTCTATCACCAGTCCGGGCGCAACGTCGACGATGCCTATGTGGCGGAAATGCGGCATATTCGCCAAGCTGCGGGACTCGCCGACATCTCTACCTTCGGCAAGATCGACGTTCAGGGCCCGGATGCGACGATCTTCCTCGACCGCGTCTATGCCAATGGCGCTGCAAACGTGCCGGTCGGCCGCGCCAGGTACGGCGTTATGCTGCGTGACGACGGCATTGTATTCGATGATGGCACCGCGACGAGGCTGGCACAAGACCGGTACTTTCTGACCGCTTCGACCGCCAAGGCCGCCGACGTACTGCCACGTCTTGAGTTCCTACTCGATACGGTATGGCCCGAATTGCGTGTCGCTATTACCTCTGTGAATGATGAATGGGCAGCAATGACGGTGGCTGGGCCAAAGAGCCGTGCAATCCTTAGCGCTGCATTCCCTGGTTTCGACGTTTCCGATACGGCGCTGCCGCGTATGGGGCTGCTTGAAGGCGAATGGAATGGGCATGCCCTCCGAATCCTGAGGTTGAGCTTTTCCGGCGAACGCCAATACGAAATTTACGTCGGTTCAAGCGTCGGCGAGGCCCTGTGGACCCACCTGCTCGAAGTAGGCGCGCCGCTTGGGCTGAAGCCCTGCGGGCGCGAAGCGCTGGGTGGGCTGCGCATCGAAAAGGGTCATGCCGCAGGGCCGGAAATAGATGGACGGACCACGCTTGACGATATTGGCTTCGGCCGCCTGGTGAGCAAGCGCTCCGGCTTTGTCGGTGACGTGCTCCGACGCCGTCCCAACCTTCTGGCGCCGGACAGGCAAAGGCTAGTCGGGTTGAAATGCACGGAGGCTGACAGCCGGCTCCGCGGCGGCGCCATCCTTTTCCTGCCAGGTGACAAGATCGCCGGCCACGGCCGCGGGCGAGTCACCTCGGCAACCTTCAGTCCGGAACTCGGATGCTATGTGGCCTTGGCTTTGCTTGCGGGCGATGTCGCGGCGGAAGGAAACGAGGTCGTCGCCGTCTATCCGATCAAGGGCGAAATGGTGCGCGCCCGCGTCGTCTCGCCAGTATTTCTCGATCCGCAAGGAGAGCGGCAGCATGGGTAGCCACACCCCAGTCAAGAACTTCAGCCTGTCAATGGCCGATTGCGCGCTTTCCCAGGTTGAGGGATGGGAAAGCACGTTGGCGGAATTTGAGGCGAGCGTCTCAACCTTGCTGGGCATCAGGCTTCCAGCTTCCGTGGGAGAGACAGTTCGTCACAAAGGCCTTCATGTTATCCGCATTGCCCCTCGCCGACTATGGCTGCTTGGCGACGATGGCTCTGCCGCGCCTTCACTTGCCATCGACCCTGCTATCGGCTGTTCGGTCGCCCTTGACGAAGGTCGCGTGCGCCTGAAAATGGCGGGATCTAACATTGCGCGGGTTCTTTCCGGATGTTTCGCCGTCGACTGGCATGCGCCAACGGCGGCTCCTGGTCGGGCAGTGCAGACGTCCTTCCACAAAGTGCCTGTGCTCTTGCTACGCACCGGTGAGACGACGTGCGAGCTCGTCGTGCCGCGAAGCTTCGTGCAGAGTCTCTCGGAATGGATTGCCGAGGCTGATGGATAATGTCCGGAGCAAGGGCTCGACGATTTGTTGAACTTCAGTCGCGGCCGCCGGCGCTCCCCGCCCCTTGAGACAAAACAGATGGGACGGCCTGACGGCACACAGCATGCAATGGGAGGGGCGCCGACGCTAGACGTCGTCGGTCCGCCCTCGATAAGCCAAGCGGCGGTCGTTGCGAAAACTGACCGACGCTCAGAACATTGTTGAAGAACAGGGAGAGTTGTTCCAGAGGCGCCGGGTGTCGTGATACAGCCCGTCAACCATAGACGGCCTTGTTTCTCTGAAACAGCATTTTATATCTGCCGTTGCGGAGGCCTGGTTGGCAATAGGATGCCTGAGGGCCAAGTGATCTATAGCAACAAAGATTTCGTGGAGTACCTGCTGAAGCAGTCGACGTTGCCGTTGTCCCCGAATCTGCATTTGGCCTTGAGGCCACTTTCTTCGTTTCGCACGCGACAATGGCCTGCGGCGAATGACCGGTTAAGCCGGGCGTGGCCGTAAGCGCCTCCCGATAACACTCAGGCGGATCTGATTTGTATATCGCGGCAGGTGCCCGTTGGAGCGAAGGATCTTCCAGGTCGCAGACTATGTCGTCCCGACCTCTTCGAAGTCCGAGTTCCAAATGAGCCGGAACCGCCACCCATCTGACTGACAAGCCAGGGAAATCGGAAAGGACTTGCGAATGAAAACCTACGTTCTCACCGTCTCATGCAAGTCGCGACGCGGGATCGTTGCTGCGATTTCTGGCTATTTGGCAGGCAATGGCTGCAATATAGTAGACAGTGCTCAGTTCGATGATCTCGATGCGGGCAACTTTTTTATGCGCCTATCGTTTGTTTCAGAAGAGAGCATCGATCACAAGACGTTGATCGACGGCTTCGACCCTATCGCCGGTGAGTTTCAAATGGACGCTGAGATCAGCAATGCGTCCAGGCGGATGAAGGTCCTGGTGATGGTATCCCGCTTCGGACACTGCCTCAACGATCTGCTCTATCGCTGGAAGATTGGTGCGCTGCCGATGGATCTCGCCGGGGTCGTTTCCAATCACCTAGACTATCAGAAGGTGGTTGTGAACCACGACATACCGTTTCATTACATCAAGGTGACAAAGGAAAACAAATCGAAGGCAGAAGCCGATATTATGGAGGTCATCGAGCAAACCGGCACGGAACTTATTGTACTCGCCCGCTACATGCAGGTACTCTCCAATGATCTCTGCAATAAAATGTCAGGACGGATCATCAACATCCACCATTCTTTCCTGCCGAGCTTCAAAGGCGCCAACCCATACAAACAGGCCTATGAGCGCGGCGTAAAGCTGATCGGAGCAACGGCGCATTACGTCACTGCCGATCTCGATGAGGGGCCTATCATCGAACAGGATATCTCCCGCATCACCCACGGGCAGAGCGCCGAGGATTACGTCTCGATCGGCCGCGACGTCGAAAGCCAGGTGTTGGCGCGGGCTATCCACGCACATATTCACCACCGCTGCTTCATCAACGGCAACCGCGTCGTAGTGTTTCCGCCGAGCCCAGGCTCCTACGCGTCGGAAAGGATGGGGTGAGGCATGGCCGCCAATTTAGACAGCAGACAGATAGCTGCGGATGTTCTCGGCATGAGCCCTTTTCGGCGGACACGGTTTGTCGCGACCGAACCGAAGCCCCAAGCTTGCCTGTCTTGGTTTTTCGCATTTCTCACACATGCTCGCCGGTTCGAGTCTCCAACGGTGGTGACTGCGAGACCCGCCCCAATCCGCTTGTGATTCGGGGCCAAGCATCGGCTTGTGGCCGCACTCAACGTGGACGAGACAATTCACGAAAGTCTCGTCAACTTCTCCTCAACCAGAGCATCTCGACACAGAACAAATCATTCAGTCGATCCGGTCCGCAGAAGGACGGGGATGGCCTTCACCTCTTCCGCGTTGGAAAAGTAGCTACTGGCGACCTAAAGACCGGCGTGGTCTCATGTACACCTTAGAAATGGTGAAGCCGAATTGGCTGAAACTTGATGCCACGGTGATCGAAGTTGGCATCAACGGAGTAAATGCCCAGCAGGTGAAGGTCCGGCGCCGGTGGTTGGATGACGCTTGCAACGAGGAACAGAGGATCGCCGCGGTCATTACCACGGCCGGCGAGTTTGCTCCATGACGATCGCGATGCCGATAGCCTACACGCTAACACTAGGGCTGCTCAACGCCATCACGTATTTCAGGACGTGAAGGGACCGCAGACTGGACGGTCAGGCTAGGGCATGGGAGCGAGACGAAGTCTGGCTGCACTCGGAGAGGATTGACGCCCGGGCCTACTTCCCGAACGATGCCCGCACCCTCATGACCGAGGATCGCTGGAAACTTGCCCTCGGAATCGAGGCCCGAAAGCGTGTAGGCATCGGTGTGGCAGACCCGTGTCGCCATGACCTCTACCAGGAC
>NZ_JAMYVA010000080.1:0-16647 GCF_040323505.1 Mesorhizobium sp. M0040 | reverse complement strand
GCTTCTGCTTCATCACGCTTCTGTCCTCGAATGGCATCCCGAACCCCCTCGCGCAAAAGCGCAAAACTGTTCGCGATGTCCTCGCACATCTGTTCGCGATGTCTCCGGTCCAAACATCCTTGTGGGAGAAGGTGGCCGAGCGAAGCTCGGTCGGATGAGGGGTGTTCCAGCTTGGCGCCGACGACACTCCGTCCAGCACCCCTCAACCGTCTTGGCGCTGCGCGCCAATCCACCTTCTCCCAGAAGGGGAGAAGGAAAAGCCTCTATTCCGGCACGTACCGCACCGCCCCCTTGGCGGCACTTGTCGCCATCGCCGCATAGGCGCGCAAGGCCGTCGTCACCTTGCGCTTGCGCTTTTCTTCGGGCTTCCAGGCAGCCGTTCCCCTGGCCTCCATCGCGGCGCGACGGGCGATGAGTTCGGCGTCGTCGACAGCAAGCCTGATGGTGCGGTTGGGGATATCGATCTCGATCGTGTCGCCTTCCCTGACCAGCCCGATCAGACCGCCTTCCGCGGCTTCCGGCGAGACATGGCCGATCGACAGGCCGGAGGTGCCGCCGGAAAAACGACCGTCGGTGATCAGTGCGCAGGCTTTGCCGAGACCTTTCGACTTCAAATAGCTGGTCGGGTAGAGCATTTCCTGCATGCCGGGTCCGCCGCGTGGCCCTTCATAGCGGATGACGACGACATCGCCGGCCTTGATCTCGTTCGACAGGATCGCCTTGACGCTGGCGTCCTGGCTTTCGAACACTCTTGCCGGACCGGTGAATTTCAGGATCGATTCATCGACGCCCGCCGTCTTCACGATGCAGCCATCGATTGCCAGATTGCCTTTCAGCACGGCAAGGCCGCCATCCCTGGAGAAAGGATGTTCGGCCGAGCGGATGACGCCCTTCTCGCGGTCGAGATCGAGATCGTCCCAGCGGCGGTCCTGGCTGAACGCGACTTGCGTCGGCACGCCGCCGGGTGCCGCCAGGAAGAAATCCCGGACATTCTGGCTGGTGGTGCGCGAAATATCCCAATGATCGAGCGCTTCGCCGAGGCTTGCGGTGTGCACCGTCGGCAGGTCGCGGTTGATCAGCCCGGCGCTATCCAACTGGCCGAGGATGGCCATGATGCCGCCGGCGCGATGGACATCCTCCATGTGGACGTCAGCCTTGGCCGGAGCCACCTTGCACAGCACCGGCACCCGCCGCGACAACCGGTCGATGTCCTCCATGGTGAAGTCGACCTCGCCCTCATGTGCCGCGGCAAGGATGTGCAGCACGGTGTTGGTCGAACCGCCCATGGCGATGTCGAGTGTCATGGCGTTCTCGAAGGCGCCCTTCGAGGCGATGCTGCGCGGCAGCGCGGTGTCGTCGTCCTGCTCGTAATAGCGCTGGGCAAGATCGACGATCAGGTGGCCGGCCTCGACGAACAGGCGCTTGCGGTCGGCATGCGTCGCCAGCGTCGAACCATTGCCGGGCAAGGACAGGCCGAGCGCCTCGGTCAGGCAGTTCATCGAATTGGCGGTGAACATGCCGGAGCAGGAACCGCAGGTCGGACAGGCCGAGCGTTCGATGGTCCTGACGTCCTCGTCGGACACTTTGTCGTCGGCGGCCGCGACCATAGCGTCGACCAGATCAAGCGCCTGGCTCTTGCCGGCGAGCACCACCTTGCCGGCCTCCATCGGCCCGCCGGAGACGAAGACGGTCGGGATGTTGAGGCGCAGCGACGCCATCAGCATGCCGGGCGTGATCTTGTCGCAATTCGAGATGCAGACCATCGCGTCGGCGCAGTGCGCGTTGACCATGTATTCGACCGAGTCGGCGATCAATTCGCGCGACGGCAGCGAATAGAGCATGCCGTCATGGCCCATGGCGATGCCGTCATCGACGGCAATGGTGTTGAACTCCTTGGCGACGCCGCCGGCTTTTTCGATCTCGCGGGCAACCAGCTGGCCGAGATCCTTCAAATGGACATGGCCCGGCACGAATTGGGTGAAGGAATTGACCACGGCAATGATCGGTTTGCCGAAATCCGAATCCTTCATGCCGGTAGCGCGCCACAGGCCGCGAGCGCCGGCCATGTTGCGGCCATGGGTGGTGGTGCGGGAACGATAGGCGGGCATTGAACTGTCCTTGCTGTCTGCGTCGCGCCCAAAGGTGCGGAAAACCGGAATTGAGCCGCAGGCCTTATAGACGGCACACTCTGGTCTGGCCACAATTTTACGCTGCGCCAGGGTGCGGAACGAGCGGCCAGCCAAAGACGCAGCCGGTCCAGGCCGTAAAAAAGTCAGAAGTGCTGTCGGATCGTGTTTTGCTCGAGCGTCCTTGAGCTGACGGCGGGACCGGGCATCAATTGCCAGCCGGCCGTTTTGCGAGTGAAACAAGCCAAAACCAGCCCGAGGAGCAAGAGAATGCAAAAGATCACCCCCTGCCTGTGGTTCGACGACCAGGCCGAGGAGGCCATGAACCATTACATCTCCATCTTCAAGAATTCGAAGGTGCTGAGCGTGATGCGCTGGCCCCAGGGCAGTGGCGATAATGAGGGCAAGGTGCTGATGGTCTCATTCGAACTCGACGGCGTTCAGTTCCAGGCGCTCAACGGCGGCCCGCAATTCAAGTTCACCCAGGCAGTCTCGCTCTCCATCGACTGCAAGACGCAGGAAGAGGCCGACTATTTCTGGGACAGGCTCATCGCGGGCGGTGGCCAGCCCAGCCAGTGCAGCTGGCTGAAGGACAAATTCGGCCTCTCCTGGCAGGTCGTTCCCGAGCAGCTGCCCAGGCTGCTGCTGGACCCCGATAGGGAAAAGGCCGGCCGCGTGATGCAGGCGATGATGCAGATGAGCAAGATCGACATCGCCAAGATCGAAGAGGCAGCGAAAGGGTGAACGAACGCGATCTTTCCTTCTCCCCTTGTGGGAGAAGGTGGATCGGCGCGAAGCGCCGAGACGGTTGAGGGGTGCTGGACGGAATGAGACGTTGGTGTTTCCTGGAACACCCCTCATCCGTCGCCTTCGGCGACACCTTCTCCCACAAGGGGAGAAGGGAAGGGGCGCATCAAGCCGCTCTGTCGCGGACCTGATAATCCTTGACCGCGGCGAAGCGGATCGCCTTCCAGCGCTCGGCCTCGTAGTTGAGCGAGAAGGCGTGCTGGGCGAGGAACACCGGATCGTTGTCGAGGTCGCGGGCAATGTCGCCGCGATGCGCCTCGATGAAGCGCTGGAGCTCGGCCCTGTCGTCGGCCGATATCCAGCGGCAGACGGAAAAGCGCGACATCTCGAAATCGACCGGCAGCGTGTATTCGAAGTTTAGCCGCTCCTTCAAGACGTCGAGCTGCAGGGCGCCGACGACGCCGACGATGGCTGGCGAGCCGTCCTCCGGCGAGAACAATTGCACGACGCCTTCCTCGGCCATCTGGTGCAGCGCTTCCTTGAGCTTCTTGGCTTTCATGGCATCGCCGAGGCGAACGCGGCGCAGGATTTCAGGCGCGAAATTCGGCACGCCGCGAAACAGGATCTCCTCGCCTTCGGTCAGCGTGTCGCCGATGCGCAGCGTGCCGTGGTTGGGGATGCCGACGACATCGCCGGCGAACGCCTCGTCGGCCGTGACGCGGGTGCGGGCGAAGAAGAATTGCGGTGCCGACAGGCTCATCGGTTTTCCCGTGCGCACCAGCTTGGCCTTCATGCCGCGCTCGAGCTTGCCGGAGCAGACGCGGACGAAAGCGATGCGGTCGCGGTGATTGGGGTCCATATTGGCCTGGATCTTGAAGACGAAGGAGGTCATCTTGTCCTCGGTCGCCTCGACCTTGCGGCTGTCGGCCTCCTGCGCGCGCGGCGGCGGCCCGTAGGCGCCGAGCGCCTCGATCAGGTCGCGCACGCCGTAATTGCGCAGCGCCGAACCGAAATAGACCGGCGTCAAATGGCCCTCGCGGAAGGCATCGAGGTCGAGCGGTCGACAGGCCGCGCGCGCCAGCTCCAGCTCCTCGATGAAGGCCTCGCGCTCGTTCTCCGGCAACAGGCCGGCGACGCGGTTGGAATCGGGTCCATTGACCGGCGTGCGCTCCTTTTCGGCGTCGCCCTTGCGTACCGCGTTCAGCGCCAGATGGTAGGTCCCGGAAAAGGTCTTGCCGCGGCCGATCGGCCAGGTGATCGGCGCTGTATCCAGTGCCAGCTTCTGCTCGATTTCATCGAGGATGTCGAACGGGTCTCGGCTTTCGCGGTCCATTTTGTTGACGAAGGTGATGATCGGGATGTCGCGCAGCCGGCAGACCTCGAACAGTTTCAGCGTGCGCGGCTCGATGCCCTTGGCGGCGTCGATCACCATGACCGCGCTGTCGACCGCCGACAGCGTGCGATAGGTGTCGTCGGCGAAATCCTCGTGGCCGGGCGTGTCGAGCAGGTTGAAGACGGTGTCCTCGTATTCGAAGGTCATCACCGAGGTGACCACCGAAATGCCGCGCTCGCGTTCGATCTTCATCCAGTCCGAGCGGGTCTGGATGCGGTCCTTCTTGGCCTTGACCTCGCCGGCAAGCTGGATGGCGCCGCCGAACAAAAGCAGTTTTTCGGTGAGCGTCGTCTTGCCGGCGTCGGGGTGGGCAATGATCGCGAAAGTGCGGCGGCGCGATACCGCTTGTTCGATGTCTTCAGCCAATTTCATGGAATCCTGTCTGTGGCGCGGGCTTCTAGCAGCGCTTTTCCGGCCTGTCGAACGGAAACACCGCTGATACCCCGGCAGCAGGTTCAGTCTCTGACGATAGCCGCCTGCGTGACCGAGCCAGCGTCATCCAGGCGCATAACCAGCCATTCAGAATCGATCGAAAAAAATCCTCTTTCCGAACCAAGAATATAAACCAGACTCCAGTCCTCGAAATAGTCCGTCTTCGGCGGCTCGCCGAGCATGGCAACAACTTCTGCTCGCGATTTCCCAACCAACGCCCCGGTCAGCACCAAACCGTCAGCAATGCGATGGCGCTTATGCAAAGGATCCAGCCAGTTGTCGTCCTGCCACCAAGATCGAACGATCGGCAGCGGGCCGAAGAAGACGGCATAGACAATGGCGGCTCCGGCTGCAGCAAAAACCAGCCCTTTTATCCAGCGGCGCAAATGACCCTCATGTGATTGAGCTGAACGTTTCCAGTGAGGCGATCGTCATCGACCCGCTTCGAGAGCGGTCCCGGCAACGCTCTTGGCAAGTCTGTAGCATGGTGGCAACGAGGGCAAGAAGTCCTGGGCGTTTGAAGGTACACGGCCGCGAACAAGAACATCATCGTCATTGGATCCGGCATCATTGGCGCCTCCATCGCTTGGCACCGGCAGAGCTAAGCTGTCGACCTCTCCGGCTGCCGCAGCCGCCGGTTCACGTCCCGACGTCAGGCCGATTCGGTCGCTCGGCTCTCGAAGGCCACCTCCGGAATCCACTCGGCAATTGCGGCGCCGATCCTGTCGGCATGGTCCTCCTGCAGATAATGCGCGCCGGGTCCGAGATCGATCAACCGGCAGTTCTTCAGGCCGGCCGCGAATTCCCGTGCCGCCTGCGGCGAGACGAGGGCCCCCGGATCGCCTGAGAAAAGCACCTTCGGGTAGGAGGAGAGCCGGAGCGCCCGATGGTCGTGCTCGCTGATGGCAGCGACATCGGCGGGCTGGCCTTCAATCGGCAGGTCGCGCGGCAGCCGCAGGATCGGCTTGCGCGATTGCGGCGTCGGGAACGGTGCCCGGTAGGAGGCCATTTCCTCATCGCTCATCGTGCGCAGCACCGCAGCCGGCAGCACCTTTTCGACGAAGACGTTGTCTTCCAGGACAAGCTTCTCACCGACGCCAGGCGTGCGCATTGCCTTGAACAATTCGCGCGCCTGCGGACGCTGGTGAAAATCGTCCCAACTCTCGAAGGGGCGGATGAATTCCATGAAGGCGAGGCCGAGGATCCGCTGCGGCCGCCGGGCCGCGAGATGGAAGGCGAGCGCGGTGCCCCAGTCCTGCGCGACGACAACCATGTCGGTGATGCCAAGCGTCTCGATGAAGGCGTCGAGATAGCGGACGTGGTCGAAGAAGCGATAGTCGATGTCCGGCTTGCCGGATTGGCCATAGCCGATCAGGTCGGGCGCAATGCAGCGGCCGAACGGCGCCACATGCGGGATGATGTCGCGCCAGATGTAGGACGACGTCGGGTTGCCGTGCAGGAAGAGTACCGTCGGGCCAGCCGTGCCTGCCTCGACATAGGAGATGGTGGAATCGAGCACCGCGACTTGCGAGCGTGGCACCGTTGTGCGGGATTGCTGCTTTTCGAGTTTCGGGTTCATCGGATCAGCTCCTTTTTGCGAAGACTGTTTTGAAGACGATATTCTTGAAACGCTCGAGCGGTTCGGGACTGCGCTCCACCTTCATGCGCAGCATCGCGCCTTGCCAGGAACTCAACAGGAAATCGGCGAGGTCCTCGGCATCGAACGCGTCGGTGATGTCGCCAGCCGCTTGGCCCTCGGCGATGCATTCGGCAAAGGGCTTACGCCAGCGTTCGAAAATGCCGACGAGTTGCAGCCTCAGCGCCTCGCTGTGAGCCGCCGTCTCGAGGCTGAGATTGCCGATCATGCAGCCCCGTGCCCAATCATGCGCCTCCAGCTTCGACGTGATGATTTCGAGATAGCGTCGCAAGCGCCCGACCGGGGGCGTGCCGTCCCGAGCAAGGGCCTGCTCCACCAAACCGCTCACATAGGCGAAATAGCGGTCCAGCACCTCGCCGGTGAACGCCTCCTTGGAGACAAAATGATTGGTGAAGGACCCCGGGCGGGCATCGGCCGCGGCGACGATGTCGCGTACGCCGGCGGCCGAATAGCCGGAGCTCCAGATGGTTTTGAAACCGGCGTCGAGAAGTTTTTCGCGAAGTGAATGTCTAGCCATCGCGGTACAATACGTACGTACGTATTAAAGTCAAGAGGCACATTTGATACGGCTCGCTCTTGGCAGAACCCACGGGCAATGGCATCGCAGTGGTGGTGTTGGAACGAGGAGTGAAGCATGACAGCTGCGAAAGAAGTGATCGTCATCGGCGCCGGCATCATCGGCGCCTCCATCGCCTGGCACCTGACCAGGGCTGGAGCAAAGGTGACGGTCGTTGCCGGCAGCGGCGCCGGCGCGACACCGAATTCCTTTGCCTGGATCAATGCCAGTTGGGGCAATCCGGAGGTCTATTTCCGCCTGCGCATTCGGTCGATGGCCGAATGGACGCGATTGGCGAACGAGGTGCCCGGCATCCCGTTGCAATGGTGCGGTGGCCTATGCTGGGACCTGCCACGTCCCGAACTTGAGGCCTATGCGGCCGAGCACTCCGCATGGGGCTACGGCATCGAGCGTGTCGACCGTGCCGGAGCGGCGCGCATCGAGCCAAATCTGACCGAGCTTCCCGATTTCGCCCTTTATGTCGCCGAGGAAGGCGTTGCCGAGCCGGTCGCCGCCACGCAAGCACTGCTGGCCGACGCCGAACGGCGCGGCGCGCGAATTGTAGCCGGGACAACCGTCACCGCTCTGGTGCAAGCCAACGGCAGGATTGCCGGCGTCGATACATCCGGCGGGCGGATTGCTGCCGACGAGGTGGTGATCGCGGCCGGAGCCGGCTCTCCGGCACTAGCGGCAACAGCCGGGATAGAACTGCCGATCGAGGCGCCGCCCGGCCTGATCGTGCATTCGCGCCCCTACGAAAAGCTGCTCAACGGCCTGGTGATCGGCGACCGCCTGCATATGCGCCAGACGGCGGAAGGCCGCATCATCGCCGGCTCGGATTTCGGCGGCGCCGATCCCGGCATGGATGCCGCGGCCACCGCCCGCGACCTGTTTGCAGCGATGAAGGCGATGCTGCGCGGCACTGATGGGCTGGAACTCGATTTCCACGCCATTGGCTACCGGCCGACGCCGGTCGATGGCTTTCCGATCATAGGCCGCGCCGAAGGCACGAGCGGCGTCTACGTCGCGGTCATGCATTCCGGCATCACGCTGGCACCGGCCGTCGGCCTGTTCGCCGCCTGCGAAATCCTCGACGGCGAGCGCGATCCTCTGCTTGATCCCTACGGGCTGGCGCGGTTTACTCAATAACCGGGCGGGCGGCGAAAGCCGCCGGCCAGCGGGTCGATTGCCCTGGCGATCCCGAGCAGGCGCGACTCCGACCAGCGTTTGCCAACAATCTGTAGTCCGATGGGCAGGCCATTGCTGTCCTGTCCGCAGGGCAGCGACAGTGCGGGGTGGCCGCTGTAGTTGAACACCGCGCCATAGGCCGGCAGCATCCAGTAGCTTTGCTCGCTACCGTCGACCCCGATCGGCGTTCCTGGCTCGCAATGCGGGAAGGCGGTGGCCATGGCGACCGGGCACAGCAAGGCGTCGCAGCCGTCGAAGAACCGTTCCCACGCCAGGATGGAGCGGTCGCGGCGGGCGAGCGCCTCGAACCAGCGCGAGACCGGTGTCGGCTTCTCCCGCGGTTCGGGCTGCGCCGCCTCCAGCATCATGCCGATCAGCGCACCGCCTTGTGCTAGGTCGTCGTGCAGGTCGAACTCCGGCAACTTAGCTTCCTCGACGATGGCGCCCGCGGCCTGAAGCTCTTTTGCCAGACTTTCGACCGCCGCGCTGATTTCGCCGGCCACCGGAAAGCCCGGAAAGGACGGCGCGACGGCAATCCGCAAATTTCTGAGATCCAGCTCCGGCATGGTTTCGACCGGTACCGGCGCAAGGTCGGTATCGCTTCCATCCGGCCCGGCAATAAGGCGGTAGATCAGTGCCAGGTCCTCGACGCTGCGCGCCATCGGTCCGAGGCAGGAGATCAGCCTCACGCTGCGCGGCGCCCCGCCTGGATCGGGGAAGGCGCCGGCGAGCGAGACGCGGTGCTCGGTCGGCTTGAGGCCGTAGACGCCGCAAAAGGCAGCGGGCAGCCGGATCGAATCCTGCATGTCGGTGCCGACCTCGAACGGCGTCATTCCGGTGCCGAGCGCCGCCGCCGCACCGCCACTGGAGCCGCCGGCGGTGCGCTGGAGATTCCAGGGATTGCCGGTGCGGCCAAACAGCGGATTGCTCGACTGCCAGTCACCGAGCATTGTCGCCACGTTCGTCTTGCCCACCAGTATGCCGCCTGCCGCCTTCAGCCGGGCAACGACCGGACTGTCTGCCCTCGGGGCATAGTCGGCGAAAGCCGGGAAGCCGACAGTGGTTCTCATGCCCGCTGTTTCGTGCGTGTCCTTCAGTGTGAACGGCACGCCGTGTAGCGGCCCAAGGGCCTCGCCGCGCGCCTGGGCTTCGTCGGCCTTGCCGGCGCGTTGCCGCGCACCTTCCCGATCGAGGGTTACGACTGCGTTGACCGCCTCATTGTGCCTGTCGATCTGCGCCAGATGCGCGTCCAGCGCTTCCACAGCGGAAATCTTGCGGTCGCGAATGGCGGCAGCCAATTCTGTCGTCGGGGAAAAGACGATATCCATCGTGGATGCTCCGGGCTATCGCGCCGCGATCCCCAAAATGGCGGATTGGCGCGTGGATACAAGCCTGGCTCGGCATTCGACGATGGCGGCGCTTGATTGCGCTGCGGGGCTCGTTGAGGGCGGCCCTGTCCAGCGGCCTCGCTCCGCTCGGTACCTCTACGGCTTACCGTCCTCTGTTATGCGTCCGCTCATAGAGCTCACGGATGATGCCGCTTGCCGTGGTCTCGAACAGAAACGGCAAGAAAGCATGAATGAGCGCGGCAAACGCCGCCATGAACAATCGCGACGAGAACCATGCGGCGAAAGCCATATGGCCGAAATAGCTCTCGCCGACCGCGGCCGGGTGGTTGGTGAAAAGTCTTGCGAGCCGTGCTGTCATGTCGATCCCTCCTGCCGGCATGAAGAGCCGGCGATGAGTATACTGGCATGGGTGTTCGGTTCATCGGTCTCAAATTGTCCTTGTGAAAGGCTGAATTTTGGGACAAACATCCCGCATGGCGCCGGAAATCGACGAAATAGACCGGAGATTGCTGGCCGAGCTGCAACGCGACGGCACACTGTCCGTCGACCAGCTCTCGGCAAGAATATCGCTGTCGCGCAATGCTTGCTGGCGCCGGGTCAAGCGGCTGGAGGAAGACGGCGTCATCACCGGCCGGGTGGCGCTGGTCGACGCCGACAAGCTTGGGCTCGGCCTTTCGGTGTTCATCCTGATCCGCACCTCCAACCACGATCCCGACTGGCTGCAAAGATTCCGAGCGGCGGTGACCGGCTTTGCCGAGATCACCGGCGCTTACCGCATGTCCGGCGATCTCGACTATGTGCTGCGCGCCCGCGTCGCCGATGTGAAGGCCTATGACCGGCTCTACCAGCGGCTGATCGCCAAGGTGGCACTATCGGACGTTTCGGCCTCCTTCGTCATGGAGGAGATCAAGGAGACCACGGTCGTTCCGATGGAACTGCGCTGAAGCGGAACTGTGCTGAAAGAAAGCCGTTGATAGCATTGCCGCCGAGTTGACTGGACCGGCGTTCGCGACGATAGGATCAGCCTCATGCGCGCAGCACTTTATCCTACCTCCGTCATCGGTCCGGCTGTCGGCTTTGTCAGGCTGCCGCATGGCGAGGGCTTGCCGCTTCCGGCCTATGAAAGCTCGGGCGCCGCCGGCATGGACCTGCGCGCCGCCGTCCCGGACGACAGGCCGCTTTTGATCCTGCCGGGAAAGCGCGCGCTGGTGCCGACCGGGCTGGTCCTGGAAATTCCGGAGGGCGTCGAAGGCCAGGTCCGGCCGCGTTCGGGCCTCGCCTTCAAGCACGGGCTCACCTGCCTCAACACGCCGGGCACCATCGACAGCGACTATCGCGGCGAGGTCAAGGTGCTGCTGATCAATCTCGGCGACGAGGATTTCGCGGTGACGCGCGGCATGCGGATCGCCCAGATCGTCTTCGCCCCGGTGACGCAGGCGACCGTCGAGGAGCGCACATTGGCTGGCGGCACAACGCGCGGCTCGGGCGGCTTCGGATCGACCGGCACGGCCTGATGAAAATACCCAAGCTCGTCATCTTCGATTGCGACGGGGTTCTGGTCGACACCGAGAACCTGGCCAATCGGCGCCTCGCCGAATGGCTGACCGCGGCCGGCTTTCCGGCCAGCTTCGAATATTGCCGCAAGAATTTCTCCGGCCGCAGCATGGTCTCGGTGCAGAAGGAAGTCGAGGCGACCGGCGTCAGCCTCGGCGCCGATTTCGTCGAGCGCTGGAACGCCGGCCTGCCGGACCTGTTCGCGCATGGCGTCGAGGCCATCCCCTACGTTCGCGAGTTCATCGAAACCGTGCACGCCGCCGGCATCGCCACCTGTGTCGCGTCGTCGGCACGGGTGTCCAAAATGCACATCACGCTCGGCCAGACCGGACTGCTGCCGCTATTCGAGCATGCGCTGTTCAGCTCGACCATGGTCTCGCGTGGCAAGCCGTTCCCCGACCTCTTCCTGCATGCGGCAGCGACGATGGGCTTCGCGCCCGCCGACTGCATCGTCATCGAGGACAGCGTCGCCGGCACGGCAGCCGGCATCGCCGCCGGCATGCGCGTCTATTCCTACCACGGCGACCCGCTTTCCGACCGCGACGGGCTGATCGAAGCCGGCGGCATCCTGTTCGACGACATGCGTGAACTGGCCGGGCTGGTGCCGATCCACTGACCGCCTTTGCGCAGCCTGCATGCGCGCCAGATCTCAGACCGGGCGCGGCGCCCCAAGTACTCGGTCGACCGTGTCGCGTATGAGACTGCGCAGATTGGCCGGCCTGTCGAGATGACTGACGACAAGGAGGCCGTCGGCCGCCACCGTTAGCGCGTCTGCGGTGCGGTCCGGATCGGGATTTGCGTCAGCGATCAGCAGATCCCTTAGGATGCCCCACTTCCAGTGACGATGCTTATCGATTGCCTGGCGAACCGGGCTCCTCGCGTCGGGGTATTCGGCCGCGGCATTCTGGAACGGGCAGCCGCGGTAGCCCGGCTGATCCGCCGCGCCGGCAATAAGATCGAATACGGCAAGGATCATCAAGCGAGGTGGCCGCCGGCCAAGGCTCGCGATTGCCGCCCGTCCTCCCTTGCTGATCTCCTCGATATAGGCGCGGACGAGGTCGTCCTTGGCCGCGAAGTGATGATAGAACGTCGCCTTCGCAACGCCGGCCTCGGCGATGATGCGGTCGATGCCGACTGCACGGACCCCCTCCAGAGAAAACAGCGCGGTCGCCGTATCGAGGATGCGGCGGCGCGCAAGACTTTCGGGACGATCGTTGATTCGGGCTGCGGACATGCCTTGACCGTATAGCAGACAGGTCTGTATACATCCACATGTAGACAGACAGGTCTACCTATTAACAGAGGGACCAGCGAACATGGCTTCGATAGTCAGGGAAATCATCGTAGATGCTTCACCGGAAAGCGTATGGGCGACGGTGGGCGACTTCGCCGGCGGCGCCCAACGGATAGCCCCAGGCGTTTTCGTCGACTGCCGGGTGGATGAGGGCGACGTGCGGGCCCTTACTTTCGCCGACGGCAAGATCGTGCGAGAGCGGCTCATCGCCCGCGACGAGCAGAGCCGGCGGATCGTGTGGGGATGGCTCGGCGATGAGGTCACCCACGATAATACCTCCATGCAGGTCTTTGCCGAGGGCGAGGGCCGGAGCCGCCTGGTCTGGATCCACGACACTCTGCCCGACGAACTCGGCGCGTGGCTCGCAGCCGCCATGGATCAGCTGGTGCCGGTTTTCCAGCAGACCCTGGCGAGCCAAGCCAAGCCAACATAGTGAGGCAACGCCAGGTGTTTCCTCTTGGCCGCAAAATGCTTTAGCTTGCGCGCGCCCGACATAACGAGCGCGCGCATGACCTTCTCCCTGCTTCGTTTCATCTTTGCCTGCCTGCTGCTGCCCTGTCTTTGGACGACGGCCAGCGCGGAGGCCGTCAGCTTCCCGGAGCTCGGCAGCGCCGTCCCCGGCCACGGCGATGTCACCTATCTCGATCTCGCCAGGATGGTCATTCCCGATCTGGCCGCGGACAAGGACGGCTTTTTCCGGGGTTCGATTCCGATCGAGATGCGCCACATCGCTGGACCGGACTACGACGGCTCGCCGCCGGCGACGTCGGGTCTTTCCAGCGGCGACGTGCTCGACATCAAGGCCGGCGGCAAGGACCGGCTGGCGATGCTGCTCGACCTCGGCGACTCGCCTGACAGCGCCGAGGGTTATGCAGTGCTGGCACTCTACGACATCACCGGCAAGCCGGCCTTGCTCGACGCGGTCAATGTTGCCGTCGACCGCAGCACCTACTTTCGCGATCCGGGCAAGCTGTCGATCGGGCCCGGCGATGACGTCATCATCACCACGAGCACGCATTTCAATTCGAGCCAGGGCTATGTGATCGCGCCGCTGGTCATGGTCCGCAACGACAGGTTCGAGCTGATCGACATGATCTATACGTTCGACGAAAACCTCTGCACCAACCGAAGGACGCAGAATGCGGCCTTCCAGGCGATTGCCGACGGCCAGCCCTATGCAGCCATCAAGGTTACGGTGACCGACGCGACAGTGCCGGGCGATGAAAGCTGCGACGGCCAGCCGCCGCCAGAGGCGTCTTCGCGCGACATTTCCGTCACCTACCACTGGGACAAAAACGCTTCGCGTTACGTCAAGGATTCCGACGCGCTGGACCGATTGGCAGATGAGAACGCCAAACGCTTCTGAGCCAACCGCATTTGTTTGCCCGGCGCGTTCCGCCGGGCTAGAATTTGCCTCGCATTCTGCACTGGAGGGGAGCATCCATGGACAAGGGCAAGATTTTTCGCGACCTGCATGCCTCGATCTTCGTCATGGCCAATTCCTGGGACGTTGGCACGACCAAGCTATTGGCCTCATTCGGCTTCAAGGCGCTGGCCACGACCAGCGCCGGCTTTGCCTTTTCGCGCGGCCTGCCCGATGGCGCGGTGACATTCGAGGCGATGATCCATCATTGCCGTGAAGTGTCGGCGGCGACCGGGCTGCCGGTTTCGGCCGATCTCGAAAAGGGCAAGGGCGACAGCGCGACAAGTGCCGGCGAGACCATCTTCGCCGCCGAGGCGGCTGGCCTCGCCGGCTGCTCGATCGAGGACCATACCGGCGAGCCCGCCAAGCCGATCTATGATTTTTCGCATGCCGTCGATCGCGTCGCGGCGGCGGCGGAAGCGGCACGGGCACTGAAACGCGATTTCGTCTTCACCGCGCGGGCCGAGAATTTCCTGTGGGGCAAGCCCGATCTCGACGACACGATCAAGCGGCTGCAGGCCTTCGAGAAAGCCGGTGCCGACGTGCTCTATGCACCGGGCCTGGGCGACATCGAGATGGTGCGAACCGTCTGCTCGGCGCTGACCAAGCCCGTGAACGTCATGGCCAGGCCCGGCTTCACCATCGCCGATCTTGCCATGGCGGGGGTAAAGCGCATCTCGCTCGGCCCATGGCTGACCAATTTTGCTTTCGGCATGCTGGAGACCGCGGCGCGCGAGATCCAGCAGGACGGCACCTTCGGCTTCACCCGCGCCGCCATGCCGTTCGGCAAGCTGCAGGCGCTGTTTGCCAAATCTTCAGCCTAGGTCGGGCCCGGCGAATGACGCTCACCGTCGTCGACATGCACACCGGCGGCGAGCCGCTGCGGATCGTCACCGGCGGCTACCCCGACATTCCCAAGGGCACGATCCTCGAAAAGCGTGCCTACGTGCGCGACCATCTCGATCATCTCAGAAAGATCCTGATGTTCGAGCCGCGCGGCCATTACGACATGTATGGCGCGCTGCTGGTGGAGCCCGACCTGCCGGGCGCCGACCTCGCGGTGCTGTTCATGCACAATGAGGGCTATTCGACGATGTGCGGCCACGCCATCGTCGCGCTCGGCCGCTACGCCGTCGACGAGCGGCTGGTGGCGCCACGCGAGCCGCTGACGACCGTCAATATCGAGGCGCCATGCGGGCTGATTTCGGCTGCAGTCGAGGTAAGGGATGGCAAGGCCGGCGCGGTGTCCTTCGAAAGCGTGCCGGCGTTTCTGTTTGCCCGCGACCGGCGGATCGAGCTGCCGGGCTATGGTCCGGTCGGCTTTGACATCGCCTATGGCGGCGCCTTCTATGCACTC
Source organism: Mesorhizobium sp. M0040 (assembly GCF_040323505.1). Classification (NCBI taxonomy): domain Bacteria; kingdom Pseudomonadati; phylum Pseudomonadota; class Alphaproteobacteria; order Hyphomicrobiales; family Phyllobacteriaceae; genus Mesorhizobium; species Mesorhizobium sp. M0040. The sequence goes on along the minus strand of NZ_JAMYVA010000080.1, from coordinate 1,571 downwards.
GCCGACTGCCGCCAGTTCGGGCTGGAATTCGGCAGGAATCGGGTGCGCGATTTCGTCGATGCGGCGACCGCGGCGACCAATAAGCTCAAGGCCGAATTGCCGCTGTCGCATCCCGACCATGCCGATCTCGCCTTTCTCTATGGCACCATCCTGACCGACGGACAGGATGCGTTCTCCGATACGCCGACCAAAAACATCTGCGTTTTCGCCGAAGCCGAGGTCGACCGTTCGCCGACCGGCTCCGGCGTCACCGCGCGGCTGGCGACCATGCACGCCAAGGGTCAGATCGAAATTGGCCGGACGCGGCTGTTCGAGAGCATTGCCGGCTCGCGCTTTTCCGGCGCCGTCGTACGCACGGCCACGGCCGGGCCGCATGACGCCATCATCGCCCGCGTCGGCGGCCGCGCCTATTACTCAGGGCGGGCCGAATTCATCGTCGAGGACGATGATGAACTGGGGCGCGGCTTTCTGCTGCGCTAGCTCCCTTCCCGTGCCGAGATCGCCTTGTGCAGGTGCACCATCATGGCGGCGGCGAACAGTGGCGTCAGAAGGTTGAGCAGCGGCACGGCGAGGAAAGCGGCGACCACCAACCCGGCCAGGAACACGGTGATGGAGTGCTTTCTGCGCAGCGCCCTGGCCTCGGTCTCCGGGCGAAAGCGCATGGCGGCGAACTCGAAGAACTCGCGCCCGAGCAGATAGCCGTTGACGACGAAGAAGGCGGCAATGTTGATGCCCGGCACCAGCAGAAGCAGCAGGGCGACGATGTTGCCGAGGATGACGACGCCGAAAAACCGGATCGCCAGCACCAGCGAGCGCAACGCCGGCACGGCGCGGCCGGGCAGGTCGTTTGGATAATCCGTGCGCTCGACCACTTCGGCGACGTCGTCGAGGAACAGGCCGGCGATGATCGCCGTCACCGGCGCGATGAGCAGCGCCAAGCCCAGCGCAAGGCCGATGCCGGCGACGACGGCGCCCAGCCAACCGGCCCAGGAGGGTAGGGCGGGCAGCCATGCATCGATCCACGGCCAGGCCAGCCATTCGAACAGGCTCTTGATCCCGAACCAAAGCGCCGCCAGCGCCAGCAAGGTCAGCCCCAGCGTCTTCAGGAACACGGAACGGAATTCGGGCGAGAACAGCCGGCTCAAGGCGGCACGGGCGGCGTCGAGGATCACGGCGTTTCCAATTCCATGTCAAACGAGGCCCATGGGCGATATTTCGGGATAGGCGGAGACAGGTCGCGAGACAAGCGCAAACCGCGCGATACGAAGCATCTGCGTTCTGCCCGGATTTATAACTCGCGGCCTAGGCAAAGCCGTATCAAACCGCTAGACCCGCCCGCGCCCGGCGTGGCAGAAAGCCGGTGGGTTTTTGGCGGAGACATGAATTGATGCCGGACTATGACGTGCTTTGTATCGGGAATGCCATCGTCGACATCATCGCCCAGTGCGACGAGGCGTTCCTGGAGACCAACGGCATCATCAAGGGCGCGATGAATTTGATCGACACGAGGCGCGCCGAACTGCTCTACAGCCGCATGGGCCCGGCCATCGAAGCCTCGGGCGGCAGCGCCG
>NZ_JAMYVA010000079.1:0-17341 GCF_040323505.1 Mesorhizobium sp. M0040 | reverse complement strand
AGGCGAGCGACGTCGAGAAGACTTACGCCGACATGACCGCGCTGGAGCGGAATTTCGGCTTCAGGCCTAGCGTTTCGATAGAGGACGGGCTGAAGAAGTTTGTCGACTGGTACCGGCCGTACTCGAAGCAGTGATTTGCACCGCTCGCCGTGACGTCTTCTATCTCGACGCCCACCATGGCGCTGGCATTCGGCCCGATCTGCAACCGATCAGGCGCGCCGATTCTAAATGTCCAGGCAAAGCCTGAGTGAGGCGTTGTTCAGTGAAGCGTTTCTTCCAAACGAAACCCTCGCAGGCCGCCGCGCTTAAGAGGACTAGTCTGACAGAGGCCGTCCAAGCCGCGCTCAAGCATGAGCTTGAGCGCGAACAGGCTGGACCGTCCCTGGTGGAGATCGGCCTCAGGTTCTGCCGTGATCTGCGAGCCCGGGGCAAGCCTGATCACGGCAGGCCCGCCGACAAGGCGTTTCGCGACAGCCTGTACGAGAATGACTGATGTTCATCGACGCCCCCAAGAGGAGCGCGGACTCCTTGCACGCATGCAGCAGACCAGAAAGCGGCTGACCTCGCCACTTGCGGTATGGGAAGCTGCAATCGCGGTCGCGAGAGTCTTGGACTTGGCAATCAGCGAGGCGGCCGAGGCCGTGGAAAGCTATCTCTCATTGATGGAGATTGACATGGTCGCGGTGCCGCCGAACACGGCTCGACTCGCGATTGATGCTTTCGATCGCTTCGGGAAGGGCCGGCACCCGGCGCGGGCTGAACTTTGGTGACTGCTTCGCCTATGCTTGTGCCCAGCATTTTAACCAGCCGTTAATGTTCAAAGGCGCCGACTTTCCGCAGACCGACATCGAGGCTGCGTGAGTGCCACGGTCTCGCGACGCAGGGCGCAAGCGTCGCTTACCGGCTTGTCGCGCTCCCCATTACTACGACGGTTTAGCCGACTGTCACGGAACACAGCTAGGTTGCCCGTTCCACGGTCCGGATTGCATCACGTTCAAGAACCTAAAATGCGGCGGGCTTGCTTCGGATGGTTAAGGCCAGGAGCGCCTCCGAAAGTCGTTTCTTCGCCCGCTCCACCCCGTTCTCGTCGATTGCCTCAACATCGAGGAACAAGTCGAGACCAGTCGCATGCTCGCTGATGACCTGAGGGCGCTGGGCGAGTTCACCCAGGAGGCCCTCGACTTCGTAGGGGACAACCTCCCGGCTGATCCCCTTCATGGCAATCGGTGCTAATGGACGCGCCCGGACAAGGTCGCGCACGAGCGCGTAAGTCTCATAGCTGAGGCAGATGCCGCCGGGCTCGGCAATCGACTGCAGCCGGGCCGCCAAGTTCGCTTCGGCTCCAATGATCGTGTAGTCCATCCGATCATCGGAACCGAAGTTCCCAACATTGCAATAGCCCGTGTTGATGCCCATGCGAGCTCGGAAGGGCCGTTCAACTCCGCGGTCATGCCACACCCTGTTCAACTGCTCCAGACGACGCTGCATGTCGACAGCCATGCGCAAGCAGGCTCTCGCGTCTTCCTCGATGCCCTGCGTCTCGGGGTCTCCGAAGAACACAAGAAGCGCGTCGCCGATGAACTTGTCGACGGTGCCGCCGTGTTTGAGCGCGATCGTCGACATCTCGGTGAAGTACTCGTTGAGGAGAAGCGTCAGGTCCTCGGGCTGGAGCCGTTCCACGATCGCGGTGAAATCCTTGACGTCGGAGAAAAAGATCGTGAGCTTCTTGCGCTCGGTCGCGATGGTGACGTCCTTCTGGCCGCTGAAGATGCTTTTGTAGATTTGAGGCGAAAGGTATTTGGCGATCTTCAATGAAATCGCGGCCAGGAAGTCGTTTGCCTCCGAAAGCTCCTTGTTGATGCCCTGAATCAACGCGGACTGCCGACGCTGCAGGAGAATGAACGTCAGGCCCGCCGCCGCCGCGAAACCGAAATATAGCAGCAGATACTTGAAGGTCAGCACGTTCGCGGCGATAGGCTGATTGACTGATATCTCCTGGATCCCTCGGACATCCCCTACCTTCCAGTCCGTCTTGGGGCTGTCCGGGTGTGAGTTATGGCAGGTCACGCAGACTTGTCCCATTACAACAGGGGCCGCGGCGCGGACCTGCCGGTCAAACAGTGAACCCGAGACCTCGATGATCGGCTCCTTCGGGTTGGCGCGCAAAGCCAAGATTGCATTCCGCTCGAACGCATCGAGCTGGTGGGGCGCGCGACCTTTGAAAGGCAGATCCGAGACGAACCGATATTTGACCGAGCCGTCGTGAGCGCTGATGCGCTTGCCGAGTTCGATCGAGAGGGTTGCTGGAATAGGGATCGCGCCTGGCACGTCCCGGTAGTTGTGCGTCGCAGTCACTGCGCCGTTAGCTTGCAGCACGCGTCCCACGACGTCGCTGCCGTAGAATCCGCGCATTTCGTCGATGATGCGGCTGATTTCGCTGGCTTGCCTGCGCAGCATCCGTTCCGACAGGTCTCGGAGGTCGAGCCAGGCTGCGACGGGCAGACCGATAAGGCCGATGACCACTGCCGCCACCAGGAGCGGTCCCATGGTGCGCTGCTGACGCGCAATCTGTTCTCCCAGTCCAGCCATTGTGCAGGCGCCCGGCCGTCTTAATATCTGAACTATAGCTCATTCCCGGCACGGTACCAGAGTCAGTCTTGGCTCGATGAAAACACGTCAGCCCTGCAATGTCGGAACGACCTTGAGCGGTTGTTGCGAAGCCCCGACCCTCACAGCGGATTTCGCAATCTGGCGCTAGACGGGCAGTGAATCAGTGAAGGGATGTCGCAAAGTCGGTTGTGGCCCGGAATGCGTTCCGCGATAACCGCTCAGGCCCAAAAATTCACCTCTGGCAAGGTTGGGACTTCTGCGGTCGGAGAGCGGGTCGGAGAAGAAAGTGTCCCGCAAAACGTATCCGCGCGTCGGTCGCACTATGGAATGGGACACCGCGGCGGGGTGACGCGGCACTGCGCGCTGCCGGCGGCATGACGCGTACGCTGGACGGTCAGCCGCTCGCCTGCAGCGCAACCAGAGCGAGGACGAGGATTTCGCCAATCCGCATTTCATTGCCAGCGGCAAGGGCTGCCACGGCCGCTTAGGCACCATGATGAACTCGGATCCCCGGCTCGTCCCCCCAAATGACGCCGTCGCGCATGCGACGCCTAGGTGAAGCATTTGTTTTCAGGCGAACCGTTGCGCGAGGAATAACCCTACGGTGTGGATCGTGGCAGCGGCGCTTCGCGTGTTAAACTGCTCGCATGGAGATCGACACCGACAAGATCGACGATGCCGTTATGGGCCTGCTTTGGCTGACGCTGCATGAAGAGAGGCGCGCCTGGAAGGGGTTGGATTGGAATGCTCTGGATCGCTTGCACGAGAAGGGGCTGATCGCGAATCCCGCAAACAAGGCGAAGTCAGTGGTTCTGACAGATGAAGGAGTGCGGCGTGCTGAGGAGCTATTCCGAACCCTGTTCACTCGCCCGGCGCCCTGAGCCAGAGCGCTGGACGGGCGCCTGCGAGCTGATAGCGCACATGGCTGAATTTCGACACCGGCGGCGCGCTGACCGCAGGCGGGACGGCCAGTGCTCTCGCCATGACGGCCAAATTCGTCTACGCCAACGGGCGCATCCAGGCTGTTAAGGCAGTGGCAGAGAACACCGCAGCCGCGGCCCTCAATGTCAACGGCATTGGCGCGAAGTTCATCCGCAAAATGCTTTCTGCCGGCGAATCGGCGCTGCCCGAGCCGAGTTGCAGGCAGGCAGCGGGTCTGCGCCCGCTGCTGGTACATGGATGTTGAAGAGGCAGACTACCACAAGCAATGTGTCATCATGGCTGCGGATTTCCGAAGGCAGGTTTCTCAAGCACCAGCACATGACTACCAAGAGGCGATGTGTGAGTGCTCTTGACCTTGAACCCCTCGTCAGAAAGCGTTTCGATAAATTCGCCATCCGTTCCAGGCGGAACGCGGGCAACGACGTTTGAGGTGCGCCTCACAATATTGGAAAGCACCCTTCGCGCCTTGCCTGGGCCGATGTTGCGCTGCATGTGCTGATAGACGGCCAGCAGCAGGACGATATCGTATTTCGGTAGAAGGATATTGCCGAGGCGCCGGCTGCCAAGATTCAGGCGATCGAACCGGGCATGTACCGGGGAGCCGCTCAACAACATCTTTGCAGTCTCGATATGCGGCTTGGCAATGTCGATCCCATGGATCGAACTGGGTTTCAGCTTGGATATCTCATAGGCGACAACACCCATATTGCAGCCAACATCGAGAATGGATTTTCCGGCGTAGTCGACCTTTGCGGAGAAGAGCCCGTCAAGTCTGTCGTCCCACGTTCCCGCAAAACCCCTTTTGAATCTTGACCACCACAAATCATCAGCTCCTTTGGGAAGAGCCCCCTTGAGCGCCTCCTACCACGAGAGAATTAATGGTCGATACCCTTTCAACTGGAATTGATCACATTGACGAACCAAGGCAGGGACGTGTGCGGCCGCGTCACAACCCCATCACCTTGAGTGCCGCGGGAACCGCATAGCGGCTGCCGTCATAGCGCATCCGGTAGGTCCGCTTCACAGGCTTGCCAGGATGGGACTGGCATTCGCCATTCTGGTCGGGGGAGGGATTGTCGGTATCCGTCCGCTCGACCGCAATGATGTCATGATAGCCGTGGTGGCGCGCCGGGCTCATCGTCAGCCTGACCTGGCTGGAATGGAAGGATCCGGCGCAACTGGCATCGCCTTCGCCGCCAGTGCCGGCCACCACGAGACCGTCGAGCACCACGCGCAGCGCACCGCCGGCGAGGGCATAGAGCCGCAGGTCGGTTTCAGTGAAGGGATTGGCCTGCGAATGGTTTGCCATTTCGATGCGCAGGCCGAAGGCGGTGACCTCAGGGGCCATTGCATAGCGGCCGGTGTCGAATTCCACCTTACGGATCGCGATGGCATCATCGGTCATCAGTCGAGGCTGGAGCAGGCGCTGGCGCACACGCAGCGTATTCCTGTCGACGACCAGAAGCTCGATATCGCCGACATGCAGGTGGTCGCCGTTAGCGCTGTCAATCAGCGGTACCGCGACCAAAAGCAGGTCGTCATGAGCCGGCCAGATCTTGCAGGCCAGGCCGAATGGCGCATCGCTCTCCGGGAGCGTCGAGGCGGTGCTGGTATGGGGTTCAAGCGTGAACGAGGTGCCGTCGGCGCTCTTTCGGGCCTTGGGATAGGCCTGCTGCACCAGGGCGGCGGCATCGCCGCAATCGCCGGCCGCTGCCCGGGCGGGCGACAGGCTGGCGAGGGCGGCGCCGAGCAACAGGACAGGCAACACTATTCGCATGGAGTTCTCGCGTCGCAGGGCCGAGTTCGGCCAGGGCCCTTCTACGCGAGATTGGTGGCGGCGCACAGGGTGTAGGGAAGTGACGGCTAGCTCCACCCGCTGCGTCAGGACCATAGGTATCCTGGAAAGTCGTAAAGTCCGAGCTCGCTTAGGGACGGTGATCATGAGAACGCCGCCCGAGCGGCCAATTTTTGCCAATGCTGTTCGAGCTACCTGAAACAGATACTGACAATGTGATCTCGATTGCCTTGTCGCGCTCCGATTAGATAAAGAAGCCTCCGACAAGAAACCTCTACAAAACCGGACCTCGCCGATCCGTCAAGCGCACCTTCTAGGGTGTACATTCGAAAATTAACTCGGCATGACCTCCGTTTCTGACCCCCTGAGCCGGGCGCGTTCGCTGCCGGCGCGGCATTGAAGCAGAACCAATGCCGCGCCTGCTTCGGCTTTGTTTGAATGAGGTAGACTGCGTTGAGATCAAGGGGTTGCAAGCATCAGGCGGTTAAGTCTTCCGGCTTCGGCGAGACGATCCACGCCAAGGCCCGCAGAAGTGTGATAAGATCATTGGTGCAGCAGCTAGCCTGCGACCGGCTTCCTAGCTCTCGCCGGACCAAGTCAAGTGTCGGATCATTGGGTTAAGTCGGCACAGTGAACCCCATGTCGCGTCGATCCCAATAGCAGCCCGATTTTCGTCTTGAGGCCCAGCCCTCCGACACATGTTGCTAAGTAGGCGAGCGGATTTCGCGGGCGCTGAAACGCGGACCGCTGACCAGCAGTCGGACCATCGGCGCGACCGGAAATGGTTGCTGTCGCTGCTCCGGTGCGGCTCGTATCGTTGGGCGTAGTTAAAGAGACCAAAGCGACCACGGTCCGAATAGCCGAGTTCAGAAGCCGTTTGACAATCATTGCGGACACTCAGCCTCTGATGTACTTTAGCACTTGATAAATGAGGAATATGCCCGCTGTCGCGACGGCTTTTCTCTCTTTCTGTCTCGGCAGATTGCATGCCCTCTAACGGACCTTGCTACCACATGCTGTGTTCTCGTGGTTGCCAGGTAACAGCGGTTAGGGATTTGCCATGCTCCGACTTTGCGGATTCATCGCAGCCTTCATCCTTACGAGCTTCACGACCTTTGACGCTTGCGCCGACAGAAGGGTCGCTTTTGTCATCGGCAATTCGGACTACCGACAATTCCCCGCTCTCAAGAACCCGGCCAGGGATGCCGAGGACGTATCCAAAACGTTTCGACTGGCCGGTTTTGAGGTCTTCGTCGCAAGCGATCTGACCAAGCTGCAGTTCGAGGAGCAGTTTCGCAACTATCTGGCCGCAGTCGACGGCGCCGACCTAGCCGTAGTCTACTATTCCGGTCACGGCTTCCAGATCGGCGGCGAAAACTTCCTGATTCCGGTCGATGCCTCCTTGAAGCAGGCGGCAGACATCGAAGTCCAGACCGTCAAACTCAACGATGTGCTGGAACAGTTGCGTTCGAAATCGAAGATCCAGGTGATCATCCTCGATGCCTGCCGCAACAATCCGTTCCCACGCAAGAATTACTGGCTGAGAGACCAGCTCATTACCGCCGGCAATACCGGGCTCGCACAGGTGAGAAGCTCGCTCAATACCCTGATTGCCTTTGCCACCGAACCCGGGGCGGCGGCTTATGACGGCGCCGGCGAACTCAGTCCGTTTTCGGCAGCGTTTTCCCGTCGCGCGCTGGCCCCGAACCAGGAGATCCGCACCGTAATGGCGGCGGTGCGCCGCGATGTGGTGGAAGCCACAAACGGCCTCCAAGTTCCCTGGGAGAACTCGTCGCTGATCGACGAGGTCGTGCTTATGCGCCGCAGCAATCGCCCCTCGCTGCCGCCCGTACTGGAGAAGGTCGTGCTGTCAGGAGTCGGACCCGTCGACTTGGGGCTGCCTGAACCGGTCGATGTCGATGGCGGTACGATTACCCTGAGCATCGAAAGACCGCCTGCCTTGGGGCGCCTGATGCTGGACGGCAAGCCTGTCGAGGTGGGCGTGCCGATCCAAGGCAAGGACCTGCCCCATTTGCAGATGGATGTTCCCAAGGGTGTCGCTACGCAGGAAGAGGTGGATATGCTTGCCTATGCCACGCATGACAACTGGGGAGGCCAAACCCAAGGCATCGTGGTATTTCGGGTCAAGAGCGGCGAAGGCGCGCAAGGCGAAGAGATCATGGCCTCGCTCGAAGCCGAGCAGAAGCAGAACGTGCTGGAGCGCGGCATTCATATCACCGGTGCGGCCGAGGCGCTCGAAAACCGAAATTTCAATGTTCCCGTGGGTGTCGGTCCGGTTGCGCTGAACCTGGACTTCCCGACCGATGATCCCGCGGTCAGCCTGAAAGTTTCGGGTTATCCGGCAACGGGAACGCTCTCGCTGCCCGATCGAACCTTGGCGCCCGACTCGAGCCTGAGGTCCGGTGAAGTCGACCGGCTGCGCTACGAACCCCAGATCGGCGCCGAAGCCACGGTCGAGGTTGGCTTCGAAATCCGGGCGGACAGCAGATCATCCAAGCCCGCCACAATGAAATTATCGCCAACAGTGGATCCGTGCGATACGGCAGCCGGCGAGCCTCTCGACCTGCAAGGCGTCGTCCCCGGCCTGCTCCCAAATGAAATTGGCGCCAGCGCGGTGGAGGTTTGCGAAGCCGCGGTCAAGGCTTATCCCGATGTCGCGCGCTTTCGCTATGAACTGGGACGCGCGCTCCTTGCGGCAGGCAAGGTCCAGGAGGGCAGGACAGCCATCGAGGAAGCCGCCAAGAAGGGACACGTCCGTGCCGTGTTCGAGCTCGGCTACATGTATGCGACCGGAACCGGAATGGCCGTCGACCGCGCACAGGCCAACGCGCTTTACGCGGCGGCGTCCGACAAGGGGGATCCCTATGGCATGACGTCGTGGGGTCGCGCCTTGTTCAATGGGTATGGCGTCAAACCTGATACCAGCAAGGGTTTGGACCTGCTGCTCAAGGCAGCGGCGATGGGGCACACCTATGCAATGAACGATCTTGCCGCAATCTTCACCGAGGGCCGCAACGGCGTGACCGCCGATCCGGCCCGCGCCGTTGCCTTCCTGGAGGCCGGCGTCCAGCGGCAGGACATGTATTCGATGAACCTGCTCGGCCGCAATTACTTGTCTGGGCAGGGCGTTCAGAAGGACCCGAAAGAGGCGCTGGCGCTTTTTCAGAAGGCAATCGATCTCGGCCAGCCCTACGCTCCGGGCAGCCTCGCACGCATGTATCGGGACGGTGTCGACGTGGAACGGAACCTAGCGGAAGCGCAAAGATTGTTCGAAATTGGGATCGCGCGGGGCGATCAGTTCGCAGCTTTCGATCGCGCGGCCCTCGAATTGCAAAAGGGCGACAAGGCGGATCAGGCCGTTGCAGTGCGTTTCCTTGCGTTTGCGGCTGCGCTCGACCTGCGCAAGGAACTGCCGGAAGCCCAAAGGACGCTGGCAAAATTCGGATCGAAGCCGAAAACAGCGGCGTTGAAGCAGCTGCGCCAGGAACTGAAATCGAAGATCCCCGGGTCCGGTTCACTCGACACGCAACTGGTGAACGCGGCCAGACGATTGTGGGAAGAAGCCAATCCGCGTCGGGACTTGTTTTGATCAAGGAGGAGGCAATGGTGGAAAGGGCATTGAAGCGAGCAATCATCGGAACAACGCTATCCGGCGTCCTGGCGGGCCTCATGGGCTGCAATTCTCTGACACCCAAATTTGAACCGACGGCGCTGGTCGGCACGCCCCCGCCGAAGGTCGTTCGCAGGGTTCCTCCGCCAAAGGTCGTCAAGCCCGCTCCCAAACCCAGGGCCGCCAAGAAAGTGATTATACCGGTGGAAGAGGAGCCTGTTCCTGCGCCTGTCATCATTCCTCCTTCGGGCGGGAGCGGCGGGAGCGGAGGCGGGGGAGGCGGCTGGGGGGGGTGATCAGGTCAGGGTGTGAGGGCCAAAGAAGGATCGCACGACCGTAGCGTTCCGTGGCCTTTGATCGATTCAGGAGGACCAGTAAGGCACCGCCGGACGAAACGGGCGGCAAACAGATATGTTCAACCTACCGCCACCGCGCCACACCTCGACTGTACCAGATGTTCCGGTTCCTGAACCAGGAGGTTGCGCCATTTCCTGACGCCTAAGAAAGAGAGACAAAGTCCGGATCGGCACATATTGTCATTCGCAATGTCGTCCCGCTGGATGCTTGCCCAGCTGACCTCGACTCGCACGTTGCCAAAGCGCTTCTTTCACCTCACATGTCTATTTCCGCGCTGTCGCCGTTATCATGCCCACCTGAAGCGACATGGAGCCGTCCACCACGAACTGCTGCCATTGCGCAGATGTCCCGCTCGAGCGCATCGCGTTTCACCGGGTCGGCTTGAGCGACCAACACGCGCTTTATGATTGCTTCAAGCTCTGATCGGGCGCGTTGCCCGACCGGCTCGTTGTGCGGGAGGGACTGATTTGACTCTATGGCCCAGCAGGAGCAGTGCCAGCCGGAGGGCAGCGCCGCGGGACTCTACGAGCGCTACCATTATGACGGCAGGAACGAAGAAGCAGTAGTAGTCATGGACCGAAGCTATGCCTTCAATCACGCCCAGCATGGCGCGGACATAGGCGAACTCCCGCGAGAGGTTTGACAGCGGAGATCAGCGCAAGATGTCCGACAGGCTCTCGGGCTTCTTCTCGCCAAACGTCAGATCAAGGCCCGACAGCAGGTCGACGAGATGGCTTCGCATCAGGTCGGACGCGTCTTTTGCGTCATGTTTTTCGATGGCATCGACAAGGGCGTGATGGGCCTGGCTTTCGCAGGTGGTGTCGCGGCGGCGCCAGTAAAGCGCGATGATCAGCGACGACCGCGACAGCAGGTCTTTGACGAAGCCGGTTAGGATCGAATGGCCGGCGATTTCGGCGATGCCGACATGGAATTTTGCCGACAGCATAATGGCGTCGCTGTCGCGGCCGGCATGCAGGGCCTCGTGCTCTTTTTCGAGATGAAGCCGCAGTTGCGCGATCTCGGCCGGCTTTGCCACGTCGGCGGCAAGCGCCGCGACCTTGGGCTCGATCAGCGCCCGCGCTTCGAACACCTCGCGCGCTTCCTGCTTGGTCGGCTGGGCGACGAACGCACCGCGGTTCGGCTCGAGCCGGGCCAAGCGGTCATGCGACAGCGCCTGCAGCGCCGCGCGTATCACCGCGCGGCTCACCGAATAGATCGAGGCGAGTTCGTCCTCGGGCAGTTTTGTACCCGGTGCGAGGCGGTGGCTGACGATGGCGTCGCGCAGGCCGGCATAGACCGGAAACCAGCGCATCGCCGGTTTGCCGTCATCCCGTGTCTTTGGTCCAAGCAGGTCCATCGTCTCATTGTCCTGGCGGCCGGATCGCATAGCGGCGCGAACACCGCGTTTCAGGCCGGACATCGAACATCCTGTGCGGGATTGTCAACAAATTTCGCACGCATCAGGATACACGGCCGGAGGGCGAAAAGGACGCAAAGATTCCGGCGAAGGATTTTTCGAGTGGAACCTGATAGCCGCCGCGCTTCGAAGTCGACAGGCCAAGGCCGACGAGGCTCTCGCAGAGTTTTACCGCGCAGGCGACGCCGTCGAGCACGGGAATGCCATGTTCGCGGCTGAGCGCAGCGGCGAGATCGGCCATGCCGGCGCATCCCAGCACAATCGCTTCGGCCCCGTCGTCGCGGATGGCGCACTCGATCTCCTCTGAAATTCGATGGCGGGCGTTGGAGCCGAGCACTTCGAGCTCCAGAACGGGAACGTCGCTTGCCCGCACCCTGGCGCAGCGGCTGGCGAGGCCGTAGCGCACCAGATTGTGCTCAATCGCCGGCACCGAACGCGACAGCGTCGTCACGACGCTGAACCTGCCGGCAATCAGGCTCGCCATGTGAAACGCCGCTTCGCCGATGCCGACCACCGGCATCTCCCCGACGCAGCGCGCCGCGTCTAGGCCGGTGTCGTCGAAGCAGGCGATGACGCAGGCGCTCGCCGCCGGATGTTTTTGGATCTCGCCGATCATTCCCGGGATGGCGAAGACCTCGTCGAAATAGCCTTCTATGCTCGGCGGCCCATCCCTCGGATTGGCCGCGATGATCCTGGTGCCGGCCGAAGCCGCGCCGCGTGCCGCCTTGCCGATCTTCTCGGTCATGGACGCGGTGGTGTTGGGATTGACGACGAGTATGTCCATTTTGCGCCTTCATATTTCGCCGCCGAGATAGAGTTTCTTGACCCGGTCGTCGCCAAGCAGCTCAGCCGAATATCCGGCCAGCGCGATCGTTCCGGTCGTCAGTGCGTAGGCGCGCTGCGAGATGCGCAGCGCCATGCGCGAATTCTGCTCGACCAGCAGCACGCTGACCTTTTCGTCGCGGTTGATCGCGACGATCGAGCGGGCGATGTCCTGCACGAGCTTCGGCGCGACGCCGAGCGAGGGTTCGTCGAGCAAGAGCAGCTTCGGCTTGGCCATCAGCGCCCGCCCGATCACCAGCATCTGCTGTTCGCCGCCGCTCATCGTGCCCGCCGTCTGCGAATAGCGTTCCTTCAGGCGCGGAAAACGCCCGAGCACCATGTCCAGCGTCCTGGCGATGTCGGCCTTGTCGGTGCGGGTGAATGCGCCCATCATCAGATTGTCGCGCACGGTCATGTAGGAAAAGACGCGCCGGCCCTCCGGCACCATAGCGATGCCCATCCTGACCAGCTCGTCCGGCCGCGTTTTGTCGATGCGGCGGCCCTGGAAATGGATCTCGCCGCTGCGGACTTTTTTCAGGCCGGTGATGGCGCGCAGGATTGACGATTTGCCCGCGCCGTTTGCGCCGATCAGCGCTACCGTCTCGCCCTCGTTGACGTTGAGCGACACGCCCTTCAGCGCATAGACGTGGTCGTAGTAGAGTTCGACATTGGAGACGCTCAGCAGTTCGCTCATGGCTAAAATCCGATCGTCTCGTCTTCGGCGCCGAGATAGGCTTCGATGACCTTTTCGTTCTCTTGGATTTCTTTCGGCGTTCCCTCGGCGATTTTGACGCCGAAGTTCAGGACGACGATACGGTCGGAAATGTTCATCACGGCGGGCATGTCGTGCTCGACGAGTAGCACGGTCACGCCGCGTTTGCGGACGCCGCGCACCATTTTCACCGCACGCACGGTTTCGTCGTGGTTCATGCCGGCAAAGGGTTCGTCGAGCAGGAGCACGGTCGGGTTGGTGGCGAGGCCGATGGCAATCCCGAGGGCGCGCAGATGCCCGTGCGGCAGCGTGCTCGCGATCTCATGCCGTTGCGCGCCGAGATCGAGGAAGTCGATGATCTCGTCGGCGGATCGCCCGAATTCGGCCTCGTCGCGCCGCGCTGTAGTCGTGCCGAGATAGAAGCCGGCAAGGGTGGCATTGGAACGCAGGTGATGTGCGATGATGACGTTGTCGCGCACGGTCATGCCCTTGAAGATCGTCGTCTCCTGGAATGTGCGGACGACGCCCTTCCGGGCGACGATATGCGGCGCCAGGCCTGAAATCCGCTGTCCGCCAAACAGCACCTCGCCCGAGGTCGGACTGAGGAAAGAGGAAATCAGCTTGAACAGCGTTGATTTGCCGGCGCCGTTGGGACCGATCACGGAGAGGATTTCGCGTTCGCGGACGGCGAAGGAAACATTGTTGACCGCGACCAGCCCGCCGAAGCGTTTGGTCACTGCCTTGATCTGGAGAAGCTCGGTCATGGTCCTAGCCCTGCTTCTTGCCGAACAGCCGGAGGCTGAGCAGCCCGTTGGGAAGGAACAACATCAGCGCGATCAGCACCGACGAGAAGATCAGCAACTGGAACTCGCCGGTCTCGAACAGGAAATCCCAGCCGAAATAGAGCACGAAGGTGCCGATCATCGGCCCGAAGACATAGCTGAGCCCGCCGAGGAAGCAGTTCAGCATGAAATTCACCGAGTCCGTGACGGTGAAGCTGGACGGATAGATCGACTGCGAGATGGCGACGAACATCGCCCCGCCGAGACCGCCGAGGAACGAGGAGATGGCGTAGGCGATGACGCGCAGATAGGCGATGTTGACGCCGATCGAGGAGGCCAGTTCCTCGTTCTGCTGCAGCGACTGGCAGAGCTTGCCGATGCGCGAATGGACAAGGCGGTAAAGCCCGGCAAAGCACAGCACCATCAGCACCACCGAGACGAGATAGAACGCCGGGCGTGGATTGGCGAGCGTCGCGAAATCGGGAAGGATGGTCAGGCCGACGATCGAAATGCCGCCGGGGAGCGGAATGCTCACCATGCCCTTGGCGCCGTTGGTGATCGGCAGCGCCAGCGCCAGCAGCCGCGCTACTTCGGTCAAAACCAGTGTGACCATGGCGAAATAAACGCCGCGGAGCCTGAGGATGGGCAGTCCGATCAGCACGCTTGCAGCGGCGCAGAACAGCCCGGCCAGCGGCAGTGTCAGCCAGAACGACACACCATACTGGACGACAAGGATAGCCGAAACATAGCCGCCCATAAGCGCGAAGGCACCCTGGCCGATATTGATGCGGCCGATGTAGAAGGTCACCCATACGCCGGCGCTGGCGATACTGAGCAACGCGACCGAGGTCAGCGTATAGTAGAGGTCGAGCCGACCGGTCGCCTCGATCAGCCAGGGCACGCCGATGAGTACGACCAGCAGGAAGACAGCGACGGCGAGGGTGTTGCGTGTACGCTTCATGTCCATCACCCCCACGGCTTGCCCATGAGCCCGTTCGGACGGATGCTGAGGAAGACCATCAGCGCGGCGAAGATGACGAGATAGGTAACGTCGCCATAGTGGCGTAGCACTGTCAGGCCGACCGATTCCATCATGCCGAGGATGAAGCCGCCGGCGATTGCTCCGCTGACGACGCCGGCCCCACCAATCATCACCATCAAGAACGCCTTGATCGAGATCGGTCCGCCGATGCCCGAATTGACGCCGGTGATGGCGACCAGCAGCCCGCCGACTATGCCGGCAAGCATGGCGCCAAGCGCAAAGCCGATCATCGAATAACGGTCGACCTCGACGCCCATAAGCTGCGCCGCGACCCGGTCCTGCGCCAAGGCCCGCATGGCGCGCCCCGGCTTGCTATACTGCATGAAAAGCACGAAGGATGCGATGAACAGTATGGCGAGAGCGCCGACCAGCAGCCGGTCGTAAGGCATTATGAGGCTGTCGGAGACGAAGACGCCGTTGACGATCTTCGGCACCCCGCGCTGCTTTTCACCGAACAGGAGGAGGATCACGGCGTCGAGGAAGAATGCGACCGCCGCCGCGAGAAGCATCGTACTTTCCTCCCGCACGCTTCGCTTGATCACCGTTCTGAAAAGGAATTTCTCGACCAGCGCTCCAATGACCAGCAGCGTGATCCCGGACGCAACGAGCGCGACGACGAAAGGCATGCCGAGCTGGCCATAGACGGTGTAGGTGATGAAGCCGCCGAGAACGTACATCTGCCCATGGGCAAAGTTGAGCACGTTCATCAGCGCGAAGATCAGGGTCAGACCGAGCGCGATCAAGGCGTATTGCGCGCCAAGATAGAGCCCGTTGGCGATGACTTGTTCCATCAGGATGGTTCCCCGGCCATTCAGAGGCTCAAGACGAATGCACGAGCCTCTGCGGCAATCCGCTTCAGTGCAGTTGCATCAATCGACTTGGGCGACGAAGAGTGTCTCGAACTTGCCGTCGCGGTATTCGGTGACCACCATCGGGACCGAAAGCTGGCGCTTCTGGCCGAACGACGTCATTCCGACATAGGTTAGCTTGGCATCGTCCTTCAGGTAGGGATTGGGCGCCGAGAAAGTGTCGATCGTCTTCTTGAACTCCTCGACATTGTCGATGGCGGCCGGGTTCGCCTTCAGCGTCTCGATGATGTATTCAAGCGCGTAGACCTTGGTGTTGGACTCGTCATTGTATTCGCCGAACATTTTCGTATAGCGGTCGACGAACTCCTTCATCATGTCGGACGCGATTTCCGGCGTCGATGCGCCGCCGACTGAGATGAAGCCGTTGGCCAACTCGCCCGCGCCCTCTTCCAGCACCTTGGCATCCTGCGCCGTTTCGGTGGAGATCAGACCTTCGTAGCCGAGCTCGCGCGCGGCGCGGATCAGCAGCGGAGCATTGCCGGGCGCGACACCCGAAAGCACCAGCAGGTCCGGTTTTTGCAAAACGATCGGCGTCAGTACCGGCGTGAAATCGCGGGTATCGTTTTGGTAGACGTCCGTGGCAGCCACAACCTCAAGCCCGAGCGCCTTTGCCGCGGCAACACCGCCATCCCGCTGGCTCAGCGGATCGGATTCGTTGGCGGCGACAAAGGCAACTTTTTTCACGCCCCTGTTTTCCATGAGATATTTGTAGATCGCCGGAGCTGACTGGTAGTTGGCGATCATGCCGAGCACGGCGTTAGACGCCGGCGGGGTGTAGAGTTCCTTCGGGAATGCGTAGGGAAAATAGATGATGCCCTTGGATTCGGCCACGGGACGCACCGCCGCCGCGCCGTCGTCGACATTCGGACCGACCACATAGTGGATGCCCTCCTGGGCCATCTTCTCCATGCCGGCGATCGCCCGCTTCGGGTCCTTCTGGTCGTCGAAGGTGACGATTTTGATGTCGTAGGTCTCGTCACCGATCTTCACACCGCCGGTTTCGTTGATCCAGGCGGCGCGCGTCTGCATCGAGCGCACGTTGGATGTGCCCCACGCAGCGGCCGCGCCACTCGTCACGCCGACAAAGCCGATCTTGAGTTCCTTGTTGGCGGCGTGCACCGCGATTGTACCGCCGGCCATGATTGCTAGCGCGAAGACGGCGCCGCGCGCCGCGGATGTGATTATTGAACGTCTGTTGATCATTGTTCTTTCCCCTTTGGAGGCCGCGCATTGTTGCGACAGAACTCGACCGATACGCGGACTCTTGTAAGTGAAGGCTCAAATCAATTGTCTGTCAACAAAACTTTTTCCGATTGTTAACAATCTTGTGAGCAGTCGTAGATGAAGGACGTAAGGATTCGAATCGGCCTCGAATTCGGGTAGCGCTGGCATTTGTTGGGGCGTATTCATTCGGCTGCCATTTCCCCCTACGGCTGGGAAGCACAATGAACATGCCGATGCCGGGAACGTCGGCGGGAAGATAGGGGCGGGAGCGGGCTCTCAGCCAGGCTGGTTTATCTCTCGCCCTACGCAGCTGGGTTCCGCTGGTTCGTTCGCTCGTCTGGAATCTCGCATTCGTTCGAATTGTGCTGCTTTTGCTTGCGTCACTCTGGCCCGAGCTATAGTGCCCGCACCCCGAGCGCCATCACACGGCGAGATCCCCTTCCACCTATTCTCTGGAAGATCGACCGGAAAGGATCGTCAGCGGCCCGCTTGACGCAACGGCCATCGAAGAAGAGCATCAGGCGCGCTGTGGAGAACATCCACGCGCTGACCGACCGAAAGGGTATATGGCAAGAGACCACATTGTTAGTAGCGAAGGTAAACCGGATGCTGCGCGGATGGGCGAACCACTTCTCGTTAGGAACCACCAGCAAGGCATACCGGGCACT
Source organism: Mesorhizobium sp. M0040 (assembly GCF_040323505.1). Lineage (NCBI taxonomy): Bacteria > Pseudomonadati > Pseudomonadota > Alphaproteobacteria > Hyphomicrobiales > Phyllobacteriaceae > Mesorhizobium > Mesorhizobium sp. M0040. The sequence continues at coordinate 470 of NZ_JAMYVA010000079.1, read as the reverse complement.
CGACAGTTACACTGCAGTGCGGTTGCGCCGGTGCCTGCGTTCCAAACACAAGACCAGACGATGCAAGGGCGGGGTCTATCCAGACTCGCATCTTTACGAGCACTTCGGGCTCGTACGTTGACCCAACTTGGACGTGGCGTGTCGTGGGTGAAGGCGGGAGTACTTGTCCGAGAGCCGGATGCGGGAGATCTGCAGGTCCGGTTCGATGAGCGGGGCGTGGAAACGGAGCCAAGGTTGAACCAATAAGGCAGGACCAGACGAAGGGGCGGCAAACAGATATGTTCAACCTACCGCCACTGCGCCACACCTCGACTCTACCGTTTCTTCGCGTTCACCAAGGGCGAAGAAACGCGGAAGGCTGGCATCTGATTGACGGTCGGAAAAGCGCGGTCGCGCCAGTTGTCGCACCTCATTAGACCGTTTCGAGCCGGCTGAACCGAACCGGGATGAGTTTACGAGTCTTCAGTTGC
>NZ_JAMYVA010000078.1:0-17655 GCF_040323505.1 Mesorhizobium sp. M0040 | reverse complement strand
CTACGCCGCTCACAAGCACCCCAAGGTGCGTGCCTGGCTCGGCCGTCATCAGCGCTTCACCTTCCACTTCACGCCAACCTCGTGCTCATGGCTCCACGCGGTCGAGGGCTTCTTCGCAAAGCTCTCGAAGCGTCGCCTCAAGCGCGGCGTCTTCCACTCCGTGGTCGACCTCCAGGCCGCAATCAACCGCTTCCTCGAAGAGCACAACCAGCAACCAAAGCCCTTCAGTTGGACCGCCGACCCCGACAAGATCATTGCCGCCGTCAGATTCCATCCACTAGAATTCCACGCCGACTTCGCTCTTGTGTAGAGACGGGCAGATGATATGCAAGAAAAGACCATCGGTCTATAATCATATCGTTTATTGAAAGCGTTTCATTCCGAAAAATGATATTTCATGGAAGCGGTAAGCCCATGCGCCTTCGACCAGCATGCGGCGGGCCCGACAGTTCCCGGCCTTAGTGATCCCGCCACGTTTGATATGTTCACCTGTAGAGCTCTCTGACGGAATGTCGCCAATTTCGGCAACAAAGACGACGGCGGCAGTCAACGACACGCCTCGCAACGCCTGATAGGCTTCGACAACAGGAGCCATTGTCCAAGATTTGACAGTCTCCGAAATCAGATCGGTCAGACGCTTCAAGCGCACCTCGGCTCTTCGATCGCCTGGCAGTATTCCTTGAGTACAATGAAGTGGGCCGTATGCTCGAACTTGAGAGTCGATATCCACCGCATATGCGCCAGCGACCACGATGAGCGGCCCGAATAGATGCGGCCGTGTCGAAGTAGGACGACTGAAGCCGCTGACCCGCCCGCTTATAAGTCTCCTGTGCAGCTGCAGCCTCTCGAGCCCGCACGAGATTGCCCTTCCCGAGAGATGGGTGACAGTTCATTCCGGAGACAGGTGGACTGCACCCCTTGGGTGAGACACTCGCCGGGATGTTGTAGTCGAAGGCGGTGCCGCGTCTGGCATGGCTGGTCGGAAGGCCGGCACGCAGCTCGACCGATCTGAACTTGCGGGCGAGCAAGGCCGGCCGGGCCCAGATGTAGTCGGTATCCTTGCTCAGCATGTGCCAGATGATCATCGCGAGCTTGCGCGCAGTGGCGACGGCCGCGATGTGCTTCCCGCGGCGCGAGGCGATCCGCTTGTGGAAGGCGCGAAGAGGTCCTGGCGATCGCACAGCCGCCCATGCCGCCTCGACCAGCATCCCCCGCGCATGGCCGCGGCCCTGCTTCGTGATGCGCCCGTGATAGGCTGGCCCCTCACCGGACTGCCGCACGCTCGGATTGAGGCCAAGATAGGCAACGAGCTTCTGTGGATCGCTGAAGCGCCGTATGTCGCCGATTGCCGCGGCAACGCTCGCAGCCACGGTGACGTCGAGGCCGGGCAACGTCATCAGGCGGCGGATTGTCGGATCCTGAAGGGCATGTACGGCGATATCCGCCTCGACCACCGTCAACGCCTCGTTGATCTGGTTAATCAAGCCGAGGTGGCGCTCGATGGCGGCGCGCTCATCCGCAGGCAATATTTGCCTCGTCAGCCATTTGCGCCCGCTGATCCCGACGAGGTTCCCATGCGGACACGGCGGGATCAGGTGGGCGTGGAGGATTGACTGGATCAGGTTCTTCAGCCGCGAACGCTGGCGAACCAGCTGTGTCCGCCTGGTGACCTGTCTTCGGAGGGCAAGGGTCCCCGGATCCGGAACCCAGACCTCCGGCAGAAAGCCCGAGGCGTAGAGCTTCGCAAGGACAGTGGCGTCGATCGTGTCAGTCTTCACCTTCGCGTGCGCGATCATGTGCACCTGCTTGGGATTGGCGATCACGATCCGATCGACGTAGGGCGACAGCACTTCAGCGACGGCAGCAGCATTGCCCGTGGCCTCGATCACCACATGATCATCGTGGGTGAGTTCCTTCCTGGCGAACTCCTTGAGCTTGTTGCGCAGCATTTGAACGCGGCCGAGCTTGACGATCTTGCCATCAAGCAACGACACGACCTCGGCGGCTACGCGGTGTATGTCCATGCCGATACGCACGGTTCCCTCCATCGTTGGTCACGAACAGGGAGCCAGCGGGCAACACGACAAATACGGATCCGCGCTCGCAGCGCATCCGGGCGAGTCGTAGGGGCGGCCAGATAACGTGCTCGAACTCGCAGTTCATCTGCATACGACGGCCTGCCCGCCCTTGCGTGCTCCCGGTGCCCCGTGGCCCGGATGCGCCAAGCTTAACGACACATGACGACCGAACAAACGATGACACCAAGAACATCATGCCGGATAATGGCTTCATCGAGAGCTTCAACGGCCGACTGCGCGATGAACTGCTCAACGAGACGCTGTTTACTTCGCTGGCTCAGGCACGCGTCGCCATCGCCCTGTGGCGCGCCGACTACAACACCGCGCGGCCGCATTCCCAAATCGCCTGGCAGCCACCGGCCGAGTTCGCCACCACCTTCAATCTGCGACGGTCGCTCGCGCTGCGCTATGCCAAAGGCTCCGCGCCAGCGCCCGTCGCTTCACCCGCCCAGCAGGGCACAACACGCCGGAAACGAACTCAAAACTGGATAGAAACGGGGGGCAACGTCACCTTTTGCCGATTGCCGTGCCGAAAGCCCTTCCAGCGGAAACGAACGGCGCCATCCCCGATATCGATGATGCAGTTGTTGGAGATGGCGACCCGATGCGCGTAGCGCCCAACGTAATCGAGGATCCGCTCCGGCCCGGCAAAGGGAGGTTTGGCGTAGACCACCCACTCGGCCTTTCGAAGGAGGGCGAGAATGCGCAGGAAGGAGTCGCGCTCACTCAATGGCTGCAAGCCAGAGAAGAACTGCAACTGGCCGGCGTCGAAGACTTTCTTCAAATCCTCCAGAAACAATCGTCGGAACAGGCGTGAGAGCACCCGGACCGGCAGGAAGAAGCCGGGCTTGCAGGCGATCAAGACCGATGACAACGATGCCTGCGGCGTAGCCCAAATTATCCGGACCGGCTGGTATAAAGAAGGTGCGGTCAAGAGCCTCGACAGCCACCGTGTGCGGACTTTGCTTTCCTCCCGTGCTCAGCTTGCACGCGGCTGCGGACAACGGCGTGCTACCACGACGCCCTTACGCGCTTTAGTCCTACTTGATTTGGTAGCTCCCCAAGGGAGGAAGGCCGTGGTTTAGTTGGTTGTAGGGGACCAATCGAGCTGCCCCTTAAGGGGACAATACAGATGCGGCAAGGAGATAGACCTATGAAACTTACTTCCGGTCATAAGGCTTTTTGCGAAGCCGCCCACAAGAACTACCCGGATCAAACAAAGCCGGGTGGAAATCTTGATTGGGCAATCGCACTAGCCAGCGTTGTCAATGCTGATTGTTCCGACCGCTTTGCAAAGCCATCGGCACGAGGATGGAACTCGTCTTTTCACGCAAAGCTTTTTCCAAACAAATCAACAAAAATTGGGGCCTTGGCGCAAACGTATAAAGGGTTACTCAATGTAAAGACCCCGTTTGATCTACATTTGTATACGAGGCTTATTTGGGAACTTCAACCGAGGACAATTCTGGAACTCGGTTCTCTTCAGGGCGGAAGCGGACTGTGGTTTGCTGATCAAATGTCTGTACTTTGCGATAATTATGGTGAAGTTCATTCTTTCGATATTAATTCCGAATGCATCCATGTAAATGCAAAGCATCCAATGCTTACATTTCACCATGTTGATCTTTCAAACGTTTCCACTTTCGACGAAGATCTGCTGAAGAGGCTACCCCATCCTTGGCTCGTGGTCGATGATGCGCACATACAAGTTTTTTCGATATTTTCTTACTTGGGCCGCTTCCTTCTACCTGGTGATTACTACGTTATCGAGGACGAGCCATTGAGTGCTGATAAAGAGATTATCGATGGCTTGCAGTTGGTCGAGCAGTCTGGATTTTTAATTGATACTTACTACACCGACGCGTTCGGGACCAATTTTACTTGTGCTCCAAATGCATGGCTTCGAAAGTCGTAAGGATGAACAGATAGGTTGCCGGCTTGAGAGACCAAGAGGCCATGCTCTTCATTTTGCGTGGCAGGGTATGGCTTTGACTCGATCTTGCGGGTGTGGATGCGCCGCCAATCCTTGAGTCTGCTGAACATGTTCTCGAACTTGTGCATCTGGTGGTAGAGAAGGCGCCTCCCACTTCGTCCAGGAGCACATTGGCCAACAGCGGGAACATCCGGCGACGGGCCGCCTTTCATGGAGGATCGGCACTTTGCGGTTGGTCTTGGACGGGATGCAGGCAGTGATGTCGCGCTCAGCGCGACGAGGAACCAGTCGGAGACTGAACCTTGGTGATGACGGTTTGAGAAGAGCGGCGTATTGAGGCGGGTGGCTCGGGTGCCTTGTTGCGTTCATGGATGATTGATTTCGCTGTTTTCGGTGCCGGTCAAGAGGGGCGCTGCTTTTTGCTTTCGCATGCTATCGCCCTGGAGCACGATGCGGTGGGCGTTGTGCACGATCCGGTCGAGAATGGCGTCGGCGACGGTAGGGTCTGCGATCAGGTCATGCCATCTGGCCACCGGGACCTGGGCGGTCATCAGGGTGGATTTGCGGCGATAGCGTTCCTCGACGATTTCGAACAGATGGAAGCGCTGTTGATCGGTGAGGGAGTGGGTTCCGAAGTCATCGAGGATGAGCAGTTGTGCGCGGGTGAGTTTGTCGATGAGGCGTGGGAAGCGGCCATCGAGACGGGCGAGCGCCAAATCCTCGAACAGGCGCGGCACGCGCACATAGAGCACGGAATGATCGAGCCGTGCCGCTTGCCGGCCGAAGGCGCAGGCCAGCCACGACTTGCCGGTTCCGGTCTGGCCGGTGACGACCAGGTTCTCATGCGCCTTCAGCCATTCACCTTGGGCGAGCGCCATGGTGCTGCGCCGGTCGAGCCCGCGTGGCGCGGCAAAGTCGATGTCCTCGATGCAGGCTTCGGGAAAGCGCAGCCTGGCTGAGGCGAGCCGGTTCCGGACGCGCTTGTCGGCTCGCATGGCGACCTCGCGGTCGAGCATCAGGCCGAGCCACTCGTCACGGCTGAGCTCGTTGGCGTTGGTGCGTTCGGCCAGTTCGCGCCAGGCGGCAGCCATGCCGGCCAGACCGAGGGCCTGCATCTGGTTGAGGGTGGGGTTCGTCAGCATTTTCTTTCTTCCTTTCCTTCACTGGTAATAGGTGGAGCCGCGGATGTTGGCGTGCTGGGGTGTCGGCTTTGCCGGTTCTGCAGAGCTGGCTCGGTCGAGGCCGGCTTTGAGAATGGCGGTGACGGAGGCGTAGGTGATCGCGTTGATCAGCAGCGCCCGCTCGCAAGCCGCCTCGGTGCGCTCCCGCCCATAGCGCGGCGCCAGCGACAGGATGCCCATGGCCGAGCGGTATCCCTGCTCCGGATGTGGCCGGTCGTGCATCATGCGCTCGACCAGAATGGCGGCGTTGGGGCCGATCCTGGCCGCCCGGCTGATCAGGCTGGCCGGCGTGGTGTTGGCGTAGCGCTGGTGCGCCTTGGGCATGTGGTGTTGACGGTGACATGGCCGGAGCGCTGCGAGCGGCGGACATGGCTGGCGACACGCTGGTGATCGTGGAAGATCTCGACCACTCGATGAGTAAGCCGCACCTCCACGGTGCGCCCGATCAGCCGGTGCGGCACCGAGTAGGAGGTCTTGTCGACCTCGACATGATAGTCAGGATGGACCTTCACCGACTTCCACTCGGCGTATTCGAACGGTGCCGCCGGCAGCGGCTTCAAGGCAGCCCGCTCGATCTCCTCGAACAATTCGCGGCGACTTTGGCCGACATGGCGCATCGGCCGGTTGTTCAGCTCCTCGAGCAGTTCGGCGATCGCCGCGTTGAGCTCGGCGATCGAGAAGAAGGATCGGTTCCTGAGCCGTGCCAGAATCCAGCGCTCGACGATCAGCACCGCGCCCTCGACCTTGCCCTTGTCGCGCGGCTTCCGGCTTCGGGTCGGCAGGATGGTGGTATCGTAATGCTCGGCCATCGCGGCAAAGGTCGCGTTCAGCGTCGGCTCGAACCACAGCGCCTTGACGACACCGGCCTTCAGGTTGTCGCACACGATCGCTCTGGTGACGCCGCCGAAGAAGGCGAGCGCTCGCACCTGGCCCTCGATCCAGTCCGGCAGCTTTTGGCTGGAACTGGCAAAGGCGAAGGTCAGATTGGAGGCGCCCAGCACCGCGACAAAAATCTGCGCCGGGTAAATGGCGCCGGTCGCCGGATCGATCACCGGCACCGTCTGCCCGGCATAGTCCGTCTGCATCACCGCGCCCGCCGCATGCCGATTGCCGAATGTCGCGCTCGTCCGGCGTTCGAAAGCGGCGAAGTGCTCGCAGAACCAGGTGTAGCCGTAGCCGTCGCGATGGGCGGCGCGATACTCCTGCCACAACAGCGTCAGCGTCACCCCCTTGCGCTTCAACTCCCTGGCGATTAGCGCAAGTCCGGTTCGCTCAGGTCTTGCGGCGGACGACCGGCACGGCCGAACAGCAGCCGCTCAAGCGTCGCGTCGTCATGGCCCGGCGGCAGCGGCCAGCATGACAGCCCGGCCTCCCGCGCCCGCAGCAAATAGGTAGATACTGTCGTCTTACTGATCTTGAGCCGTTCCGACACCTCACGCACCGAAAGACCCTGCTCATGGGTCAGGCGCAAGATCGCTTGGATATCCCTCACGCTCCTTCGTGTCGCTTGCTTCCGTCTCGGCATGGCCCCTCTCAACATCATCGTGAGAGGCCAAAATGCCAGAACGGCGCAGCCGAGAACCGACCGCTAAATCCGCTCCCGAAAACCGTCCGGGATTTAGCGGAATCGCTGTCCGCGAATTACTGAAATCACTGTCCGGGATTTAGCGAAAAGGGTGTCCGGGAATTACCGGAACACGCACTTGACGCCGTGCCGACCCAAATCTCGCGCCACCAAGCCAAGCAGATCGCGGCACTCGTCCGGCCAGTGCGACATGGCCTTCAGTTCGTGGCCGATCTCGCGCGCACCGCTGTCCGTGCATCCCCTTCTCGGCCCGGCGCCGCACGATGTGGTGTGGCGCCAAGCCGATAGCTCACGAGTAATCAGCGTTCTCCAAAATCCTGCCTAGGCCGGAGCGCATGTTTATGGCCTTCGGCGGGTGGATGGCGGCGGATTCGCCATGGCGTTTATCGAGAGCCAGAGGCGACTGGCCAACAACATCAACCGCTCCGGATCCGGCCATTCGGGCGTGCCGCGCAAGGGAGCGGCGCTGCTGCAGGGCATCGCTGCTTGTGGACGGTGCGGGCGCCTCTTGGCTCATGTGGGGCCTGCGCGCCGACATGCCGAAACGCTCGAGCTTCGCCGTCGCCCAGTTCGACACGCTGCGACTGCGCCTCATCAGGATCGCGCGGGTGGTCGAGATGAAAACCCAAATCCGCCTGCACCTGCCGACATCCTGACCGGACCAGCGCATCCTGCGCATCGTCCTCAGTCGCATCCCGCAACTCGCGACATAAACGATAGGGCGCAGACGTCCCGAAAGAAACCCGCCGACCTCAACCCGCAAACCCCTCGCCTACGGTCACGACGGATCACCGCCGGCGCCCGACGAGGCTTGTCGAAAAGCACCACAACGGCGACCGATAGCCCATTCACGCCGCCGAAGCTCATCGCCGTGCATCAAGGCGGCTTGCAACGTGGCGGCAGTCCGCGAGCCTTTGCGAATCGGAACGGAGAGAGAAGACGGAGTACTTTGCAGGTCTGGATATTTGCTTCGAGACTAGAATTTGCCCATCTCAACAGGGTTGCCCGCTGCCGCAAAAAGCGGCACCTTCGGACCAACTGGCCAACGCCATCGGTTCCGTCACGCCGAAATATTTCTGCCAGACGAGGATGTTACCATTCCCCATCATCTCAGCATCACTGAGGTGGACGGCGCATTTCATAGAACTGATACTCCGTTCCATTAAAGACAACCGGCTCAAGGCAGGAAAGGCCCAGTGCAATTGTCATTCGGAGAGACCGTGTATTCGTCGGGCGTATGACAGCGACCAACCGATCGACAGATTGGGTTGCGAAGGCGAATTCGAACACTGGCTTAAGGCTTTCCGGTCCAATCCTTTGACCGGATCGCGATCCGAACAAGGCGCACCCGAATTGAATATCGCTACCGAAGCGGCTCACCCCGGACTGTCCCACGAAACGCAAGTCACCACTCTCTTCTCGTTCATAGATCATCCAAATCCCAATCCCGTAGGTCTCCCACTCATGAAGATAGAGGGACAGTCGCGCATCAGACATTTCCCGCGTTGGCGGAATTCCCTGCATCGTTGATTCGACTACTAGCGGATCACATTGAAGGCGATGCAGGGCATCAGCGTCCCAAGCACGTATTGGGCGCATGAATAAGCGTTGTGTTTCTAGATTCATGCAAATCTCATCCAATTGTAGGTAAGCGGCAACGGCAATTCCAAACAAGCAGGTGGGTAAGGACAGGTGGCTGCGAACGAGGTTGGCGTAACTCCGAAACGGCGCATGATGCGGTCGTAGGCCCTCCATGAATGTCAAACGCGCGTTCGCCGGTTGCGATCAGGTGACAGGGTCGGCGGCATTACCAAAAGGGCGCGTTGACAACGCAGTTCGTAAGGCGACGAGCACTCGTGCCGAATGGGCGTTGCCAATTAATCTGCGACATGCCTTCTCCTTGGTCCGTGACGTTTTGCCGATACGCACGCATATGTCGTGCCAAGCAGAAACTTATTACAAAATAACATGATAGCTCCTATACCGCTATGTCGTATGTCCGACATCGTCGGACATACGCAGTGCGTAACGCGATTGACGACCCGTAAAATCCGCTTCCCGTTCTTCCTGGATTGCCCACGCTGATCCAGTTTCGTTCGGCACTGCCTCCTAGTTGTCCCGGCCGCCCAGGATACGGGTTTACAGCCCGTCGCTCGACGGAACCCGCTGGATTGCATGCCGGCCCGGCGATCGGCGTCAAGGACGATGTTCGGAGCCTTTGAGGGCTTCGACATATGACGGTTTTCGGAGCTTACGCTTAAGTCGAACGATTTGGAGCCGCCGGTTCGAGGTGTTCACGGGCTCCGGCCGCCGACGCGAGTGGCCCTCCAGAGAAGAGGGCGTGGATCGTTGCGAAGAGTTACGAGGCTGGCGAGAGGCCCGCTTTTAAACACCCCACTATGCGGCGATTCGGCGCCGCCATCGCGAGATACTGAGAGCCTGAATCAACAATAATGTTTTTCTCTTGCGAGCCTGCGTGTGAGCAGGCGAATGCGGCCGAGTGTATCAAGGCTTCTGCGGAAGCTATGGATTTCTCCCAGTCCTTGGCCAGCCTGCGGCATCGCCCCCGCCATGCGAATGTGCGCTCCAGAACCCAGCGGCGCGGCAGCACCTCGAAGCTTTTGGCTTTGTACGTCCGCTTGACGATCTCCATGGTGAACGTGCCGATCTTTTGCATCGTACGCCTGGATTGATCGAGACAAAAGAGTCGAATCGGTTGTCGCATGGCGGCTGCGTCTGCTGCATCCGTCTTCCCGCGCTTTACTAATCATCAGGTGGCGATAATGCGAAGGAACGTGCCCAAAGATCGGCCGATCTTCGGCGTTACTGCCCATATTCCTTCGGATTATTTCAGAGCGTATCGAGCTAGGCGAGCAGGCTCGCATCCCGCTTCCATGATGGCGAATGACCTGCCGTTGCCGGAACGCCGAATTGGCCTTCGCACAGTGGTTGGTGGTGTCGAGGCTCACGTGGCCAAGCCAACTGCGAATGACCGTGATGTCGACGCCTGCCGAGACGAGGTGCACGGCGGTGGCGTGTCTCCTATGTCGATCAAGACATAGGAGACACTATCTGCCCCGCCCGACCATGTCGAGTAGCAAGAGTTCTGCTCAACATTTCCAAGGTTTATAGGAAAATGTGTAGAGATAGTTTGCAACCCATCCAGCAATCCAGCTTGGAAAGGGAGCAAACAACGAAGTATTTCATCAATCATGATTTGGCGTTGTCGCTGCCGCCAGAGGGCCCGGTGGGGAGTTACATTGTTCCGTTGCCGAGTGGCTCGGCGATCGAGGCTACGATTTCGGCCCGACGACAAGCCGGCCGTAAAAACGCGTGGTGTTGGAAACCGGCCCCCTGTCCGTGTGGTTCTATCATGCGCTGCGCGTCGAGGGGTGCCGGCGATCTGCGATGTTGCCGTGATCGAGGCCACCGGCAACGCGACGTCCGCTGTAGCTGTGCTTGCGCCGCCTGAGCCTGCCATCCTCCCATGCCACTGCTTCGGCGAAGGCGCGGTGAATATCCAGTCCGATGATGCACATGCCTATTCCTTCCTTCCTGGCTCAGTCAAGACGGGAGCTGGCGGGCAACACGACACCTACTGATCCCCGCTCGCAGCGCATCCGGGAAAGTCGCGAGGGGCGGCCACATAACGAGCTCGGGCTCTCAGCCCACGGACTAAAGACGGCCTGCCCGCACTTTCGTGCTCCCGGTGCCCCATGTCCCGGATGGGGGCCGCTCTCAAGGAAGAACAGCAGGACGAATAGGCACCAAAAATCACATACCGGATAACGGCAGGTCGAACGCATGAACCGCACCATCAAAGACGCGACGGTCAAGCGCTTCCACTACGAAAGCCACGAACACCTGCGTCGGCATCTGGTCGACTTCGTCGCGGCCTACAAGTTTGGCGGCAGACTCAAGACCCTCAAAGGCCTCACGCCATACGCGTTCATCTGCAAGGCTTGGCACGAACAGCCTGAGCGTTTCATCGTCGATCGGTTCCACCAAATGCCGGGACTTCTCTATTCGGCGTGTTGAAGTCAAGCGCCTTCAAGCCTTCCTAGGTCAATGGATTTCGATGCTTTCGCGGGGCCTTGCTTCTCTTCGGGATTGACGCGCGCGGCCCTCCCAGTTGGAATGAAGGGGACAATCTAAACAGCGTTCTCACCTGCTCACGATCGATACGAGTCCCGGCACGTCCTCTCTTCATCCTTCGTCCAGCGAAGGACATTCATCCACCCCTGGCGGATCTTGTTATCGGCTTCTCCCTTTCCTTTGATGACCGGCTATAATTTCACCGCTGCTGCATTCTCTCGCGCCCAGTGGAACTCACTGCCGTCGGACCATATCTATGCATGATAACCGCTAATCTACGAGCAAGAGCGACGGTCGCTCTTTGCCGGCCCCCGTGTTTGGCGATGTTCATCGCCCAAGCCTTCAACCATGACCACTTTTTCACCACCGTCAGCAAAACTTGCGCGGCTTCATAAGCAGCGTCCGCATCATGGTGTCACCGCATAGGGAAACACGCCCGACGCGATTAGCCTGATTGATGTAAAGGGGCCGGCCTCAAGCCCGATGCGGGTCAGATTCCATGCGGGGTTCTTCAATGCCTCAGCCAGATCGTCCGGATGACTCGCAACCTTCAGCTCTCGGCAAATTCGGCCCCCTTCATCTACGATGCGGTAGTCTCTTTCACGGAGACATCCAGTCCGGCATAATGCTTCATGCTGCGCTTCCTTTTTTGATGCTTGTGGCTGTCCACACAGACCACGTTTTATCATCAGCTCGAGCGCAGCACCTCAGAACTACCCGTTCAAGGCGTGGCGCAGAGCCGAATACCCCATCTAAACATCTAGATGCCGATTCCGAAATACCGCGTATAGGCGACATCGAGGATGCGGTTGACCAAGCTCGAGAAGCTGTGTCCGGCGGTCGTCGCGGCCAGGACATAAGGGCTGCGCATACCGAGCCCCGGCATGGAGTTGATCTCCAGGACAAAGGGCTGGCCGGAGCGGTCGATCCGGAGATCGACACGGGCGTAATCCCGGCAGTGGCAGGCACGGAAGGTCGCAACCGAAATATCCCGCAGCCTCGTCGCAAGCTTACTCCCGATGTGCGCCGGGCAAATACTCCCCGTCGCCGCAACCGCTTCCCCAGTCAGAAGACGCGTTTCGTTGTCGCCGAAGTCATGCTCCACCGGAGGCAACACCTCGAGTTCTCTGTTTCCCAGCAGCGCGATGGTGATTTCTCGTCCCTCGATGTATTCTTCCACAAGCGCATCCTGTGCATACTGCGTGACGATCACTTCTACGGCCTGCATCAATTGAGCAGGCTCATGTACGAGCTGCACTGCGCAACTGTCGGATTCGTGACGCGGCTTCACCACCATTGGGAATCGCAGGTCGCCGGTACTCTCGGTGCCGCGACGCATCACGCGAAAGTTCGGCGTCGGCACGCCGAGATCGCAGATGAGCCTCTTGGCGATAACCTTGTCGAGCGCCAATGCATGCCCGAGCGGGCCAGATCCGGTGTACGGGACGCCGGCCATCTCGAGCATGGTCGGAACGTGGGCGAGACGGCACTCGCCCTGAATTCCGTATGCCAAGTTGAAAACGATTCCCGAGGGGCGGGCATCGGGCTCGGGTGGCATGAACCGCTCGAGCGTAGCGAGCAGCCTTTTATCTCCTTGGCACAGCAGCGTCTCGTGGCCGCCGTCTTGCAGTGCCGCCGCTACACTTTTGACCCTCTCTCGGCCGTATTCCTCAGGACAAGGCTGACCAAACCGGTTGATCACGCCCGTATGGTCATCGTTCAACACGACAGCTATTCGCATGAGCTACTCCCTCATTCTTTCGGATTGACTAATCGAAGACAACAACTCGTCTGGCCCCCCCGGTGTCCCGCCGGTACGTCCAAGCGGCGAGCGGGCTTGCTTCCTCCAATAGGTGGAAATCGAGATACGTGTTGATCAGCGAAAAGCTGCCGGCCTGCACCAACGGCGGTGGCAGGAAACGCAGGAAGAGTTTGAATGTACCCAGCAAGCTCGTCAAAGTTACAACGATGAGAGCCGCCAACTGTGGTGAACACGAGCCAGACCGTTTCGCGAACCCCATCTCGATCGAGTACATTTGCGAAGCTTTCGCAGGTCGAGTACAGGGCGGTAACCGAAAAGAACGCAATCTCGCGAAGCTAACGGCGCAAAAAATATCGCAGCCGTGAGGCTCAACCGGATGGTACCCGTGCATATCGGTGGTCCTCCTTGACCAGCGGACGTAAGGCGACAGTTGCATCAACAGCAGGATTGCAAGGCTGATCGGGATTCCGCCGATTTCGAACGCTGCCGCAGTCAAGTAGCCGATCATTCCTTCGATCTCGTAGCGCGAGTGATGCTCCGTGTGTCGATCTCCAGCTCGTCCTGAACCGACAACCGCGCCAGCACCAGCGACCAGCCCGGGTCGCGAAAATAGCGTCATCCCGTCAGCTAGCCTCAGCGCCTCGACCTGCGCAGTCAGCGTTTCTTGCAATACGACGTAACTGCCGCTGTAGTCCTGCTGCGCCGGACGGAGCCGGTCCATCGGCAACTCCAGCATGGGTGGCGCGCTCGCCAGCAGCCGGAGCCAGTATCCCGACCTGACGCTCCAACACCTCGCCTGCCAGCCACTGGCGCTGCCAAATCGGGTGGTACACATACTGCGCTGGCAACCGCATCGGCCGATCTGCGCGGCCTTCCCAGGCCGCAGTGTAGAGTTGCTGAGCCCGCGTGTTACGATCCTCGGTAAGGAGTCGTCCGAGACAACTTTGTACAGGGTGAACAGCAGCACATGGTCGTCCACCGCCATGCAAACCAGCCGCCCGCGGATCGGTAGCCCGGCTTCCAAGTCGAACGCTGCCCGCGCTTCATGGCGCGTCAGCTCCGCGAGCTTCGCCTCCACGTCCGCCGGCGCTCGATCGTCCCGTTTCAGCGGCAGGCCGACGTCCGCCGGCCCGATCGGCTGGAACGGCTCGCAGCTAAAGATGGTGCGCGGCACCTCATGATGCGCCACCAACCCGTCCAGGGCCAACGACAGGGTCGCCTCGTGCAGCTCGGCGCGAAGCCGAAGCCCCATATTGATGTGATCGGCCTTACTGCCGCCCAGCAAACGTGACAGGAACCAAAGCCGCCGCTGGGATAGCGTCACCCGTGACGGACGCGGCAAAACTTCAATTGGCGGGACCGCACTCAACAGTGCAGCGTCTGTCGCATTGGTTTGGAGATCGAGCATGCTCATATAGACCTCCTCAGCCGGAGACTGGAAGACCGCTATGGTCGTAACGGTCCTTCACCGAGTCCTATGCAATCGACGTGCCGCCGAAGAGATCGTGAGAAAGAGGGACAAACCATGTATTTCGCGCCGCAACGGCGGAGTACTTGCGCCGCAGTGTGTCGGGTTCCGAACAGGGATGTCTTGAACCGGATATGGCCGAACACGGCAACACGGACGTCGAATGACGACGGTTCGCCGGCAAATCCGTCCGACAGCTCCTTGCGCGGTACGTATTTTTCATTGCGGTCATAGGTGAAGTTCCCGCCCGGTTTGGCAAGCGCATGATTGAAAACATAAACGGTCCCGATCCAATATTCGCGGTTACCGCTCGGTTGCCGGCGATGGGCAACCTCTCGCGGGTATGAACAGCCGGTGCCCCGATATGGCGGCCACCAGCAGATCGAGCAGCAGTCGAGCGGCGCCATTAGCGCGATGCGCGATGATGAAGGTCTTGTCGTCCTTCTTCGAGATCCCTGGCTCGCTCCATGATCAGTGCCAGAGAGATCCACCTGGCCCCAGCGACGGATCGAAGCCACTCAGTCCGCTGCGGTGACTGGGGTGGCTTCGTGCCAACCCCGGGCCATCCCGCAGCTCGAAGGTATAGGGCCTCTTATCGTCGGAAACGGCCCACTTCTCCACCATTTGCGTAACTTCCTATCTACAGGAATGCGTCCCCGAGTCGGCGGCGATCTCGCGCGCGATGCGGAAACCGCCAAACTGTATCTGCCCGGCGGCCTGCCGATCCAGCCCGGACCCGCTGGTCACCCCCGAATATGCCGAGACGCTGCGATCGATCGCGCGCAAAGGGGCCGGACATCCTGTATGGCGGCGAACTGGGACGTCCGTTTGCGCAGCACATGGCGCAGGAAGAGGGCTTTCTGACACTCGTGGAGCTGACGGGCTATCGCTAACCTGCGATAACCGAATGATCTTCTTGACCAGCTTCTGGCAGGAGGCGCAGCCAGTGCCGCCTTCGAACAGGGCGACCTGCTGGATTCGCTCAAGAAGGCTCTGACCGGAGCGCGCGCTGAAACGCGGAAATGGACCACCATCTGGCGGGCGGCGAAGACGCTGGCAATACGCGTAACGGCTATGGCCGCAGGACGGTAACGACCGAGACTGGCAAGCTGGAGATCGATGTTCCGCGCGGCCGCCAGTCGAGTTTCGATCCGCAGCTGATCGCTAAGTACCAGCGCCGTTTTCCCGGCTCACATGACGATGCTGAGGTCAAGAGCTGTGTTAGGGCGGCATCGTGTTGCTCCAATTGATGGCGAACCCGCTCGGGACTGGAAGGGTTCGGCCGCAGTTTGCGACGGACTGATGAGGTTGTCGTCGAGGCCACGGGCAACGCCATGGCGGTGGTGCGGGTTCTGTCGCCCTATGTCGGCCGGGTGATTGTCGCCAACCCGATGCAGGTGAAGGCGATCGCCCATGCCAGGATTAAGACCGACAAGATCGATGCCGGCGTTCTGGCGCAGCTCCATGCCAGCGGCTTTCTGCCGGAGGTCTGGGTACCTGACGAGCGGACCGAGCGGCTTCGCCGCCTCGTCGCGCGGCGCAACCAGGTAGTTCGGCATCGCACGCGCGTGAAGAACGAGGTGCATGGCATCCTGCAGGCGCACCTCGTGCCGAAGTGCCCGCATGCCGATCTGTTCAACAATCGCGGTCGCGCCTGGCTCGAGCGGCAGGTGCTTCCCGACGACGAGCGGGCCGCTATCGCCCGCCACATCCGCGAGATCGACCGCCTGGCCGAGGATCTGGCCGACCTCGATCGCGACATCGCCCGGGAAGCGATTGATGATGTGCAAGTCCGGCGGCTTCAGACGATCACCGGCGTCAATGCCATCGTCGCGAGCGGTATCATCGCCGCCGTCGGCTACATCCGGCGGTTCCGCGAGCCGCAGAAGCTGGTGAGCTACTTCGGCCTCAATCCGCGTGTGCGTCAATCCGGTCTTGGCTTGGCGCAATATGGCCGGATCAGCAAACATGGTCGTTCCCATGCCCGCGCCATGCTGGTCGAGGCCGCCTGGGCGACGGCGAAGGCGCCCGGACCGCTCAGGGCCTTCTTCCTACGCATCCGTAACAAGCGCGGCCATCAGGTCGCAGCCGTGGCACTCGCCCGCAAGCTCGCCGTGTTGATCTGGCATCTGCTGACAAAGGAGCAGGACTACTTCTGGGCTCGCCCGGCGCTGGTGGCGGCAAAGCAGAGGCAGCTCGCTCTCAAGGCCGGCGCGCCGGGCGAGCGCGGTGTCGGTCGCCGCGGTTCGGCTTACGCCTACAACGTGAAGGAGTTGCGAAACAGCGAGAAAGCCGCGGCCGAGAATGCCGAACGTGCCTACGAGCTAATGGTTCGGCATTGGCGGTCACGAGGGCCGAAGCGGCGCACGGACGCCACAAACGAGGAACGACTATAACGGCTGCGTGGCGGCACTCTCATCCTCTCGCACCACTCTTTGCCACGTGGTCGTCCGTGCCGGACAAATATAGCACAAGGAAATGTGGCGGCACGACCGACGCCCTCGGTCCGCTCCAGAATGGCGCCGTGCTCGACGCCGTCAAGGCGTGGCCTGGAAACCTCGCAGCCGGCCGCGGCGCCATCGCACCGGCCAGCTTTGACTGCGTCTCGACACGCTCGCATGGGAAATCCTGTGGGCCGGGACGAAGAAACAGGCTCACCTGAGCCGAACAAAGAAACGCAACAGGAATCGAAAAAGTCGAAATCAGGCTTGTCGATGTCATCCGTGGTGTAAATGATCCGACAAACCTCGTCCGGGAACGCGAAGAATGGAATGACCTCGCCCTAAGCGCGCCGCCGGCTCTGGCCGATGCCGGGATGGCGCAGGCCCCATAGGCCGGTCTCAAACGCCGCCAATGCCTAATGGGCGGCATCGGCACCGACGGCGCGGCAGGTTTCCTTGAGTGCGCTGGCGAGGCTCTTGCGGTCTTTCCAGGACACGAAGTCCATGGAGTTGCGCAGCAGGTGGACGATGCTGCCTGGATGATCGCCTCCGGGAATACAGCGGTGATCGCGTCCGGGAAGCCTTCAGGCCATCGACGACAGCCAGAAGGATATCCTCTGTACCGCGGTTGTTGAGTTCGTTCATCACTCGCAGCCAGAACTTGGCGCCTTCATTCTGCTCGAGCCACAGGCCCAGAACGTCCTTTGCACCATCGGCGCGCACGCCCAGCGCGATGTGGATGGCCTTGTTGCGGACCATGCCTTGATCGCGGATCTTGACCCGGATCGCATCGAAGAAGACCAGCGGGTAAATCGGATCTAGCGGCCTTTGCTGCCCGATGGCGACTTCGTCGAGCATGGCGTCCGTCACCGTTGAGATCAGGTCCGCTGACAGTTCGATGCCGTACAGATCGCGCAGGTGCCCGGTGATCTCCCGGGTGCTCATGCCGCGCGCGTACATCAATAGGATCTTGTCATCAAAGCCGTGTCACGCAATCGGGCCCAGCTCTGGTCATGTCGACCCGTCCGTGATGGCGCAGCCGGCCGTCTTCCCAAACCACCACCTCCGCAAAGGTGCGGTGGATGTCCATTCCAATCACACGTCTCATCGGC
>NZ_JAMYVA010000077.1:0-18122 GCF_040323505.1 Mesorhizobium sp. M0040 | reverse complement strand
TTCCGTGCTTCGTCGGTGACGGCGATCCGCGGCTGGTTCGCGTTGCTCAGCCTATCCCCGAACTTGAAACCGACCAATGGATCGTCACCCATCACGAGGAACGTCATTCCCCGCCGGTACGGAAAGTCGCCGACCGGATCGCCGCCTTGATGCGGGCGCACCAGCCGCTGTTTCGCGGCGAGACGCCGATCCGGTAAGCCTCAGCGTCGATCGGCCGCCAGCTGAGCCGCACGCTGGCACTCATGCCCTGGCCGAAAGCCAAGTCAGATTGCACTGCCACATGCGGCGCGCAACGCCCTATTGGTAGCGGCCGTGGCGCTGCAGCACTTCGATCTGGTAACCGTCGGGGTCGCTCACGAAAAAGAACCGCGCAAGCAGCTCGCCTTCGTGGTTGAACTCGACAATTTTTCGCGGATTGAAACCTGCCGCCGCCAAGCGCTTGTGTTCTGTCTCGATATCGTCGACGCAAAGAGCCATGTGGCCATAGCCGTCACCAAGCGCGTAGGGCTCTTCCCTGCCCTTGTTGATCGTCAGTTCAAGCTCGAAATCGGCTTCCGCATTGTGCAGATAAACCAGTGTGAACGTGACGAAATCCAATCGGTCCGCAACATCGAATCCGAATGCCCTTCTGTAGAAACTGACCGACAGGCTCTCGTCCACCACCCGGATCATGGAATGAATTGCTTTCGCCAAAGGAGCCTCCAGTCTGCCGCGTGGTCTCGGTAACGCGCCTACCGTGGCCCATTGGTTGCAAAAAGGGGTGGCAGCCGGTTACCACGTCGAGAAATTGGCTTAAAGCTGGTCTACGCACTAAGGTCCGATTGTAGTCACTGCAAATTGAGCAGAAAATGCGCGTCGGGTTGGTATCATCCCGGCGGATGAGCGCAGAAACCGCGCTTTCGCACAAAGCCATCAAACGGGAGGTCTTCGCATGTGTAAGGTCTTTGCCGGGCAGGATCCGGAAGGGTATCGGCTGGTCAATCGCTCCATTCGAATAGGTGGCCATTCAACGAGCATCCAGCTTGAGGCCACTTTTTGGAAGCTGTTGGACGAGATCGCCCATGGACAGGGGATGACGGCGCCGAAATTCCTCTCGACGCTTTACGATGAAGCACTGGAGATCAACGGGCATATCCCGAACTTTGCCTCCATGCTGCGCACCACGTGCGCGCTCTATCTGCGCGACAGGCAACCACTCGACAGCGAACCCTCGGAATTCACGAACAAGGCAGCCTGACCCGCGGGCATTTATTCAAAATGTCGGGGTACCGGAAATCCCGTGTAGCAGCCGCCTGCTACCAGCGACCCGAATTTTGGCGCTATGTGATATGAATGGCGAACTTCACCGAGGCGGTGTAGAGTTCACCACAAAAGAAGAAATGAGCCGTATCAACGGCAATGCTGAGCGAATCTGGGAGGATTCATGGTCGAGATTATCTCCAAGCGGGATGGCCCGCGGCGCGAGGACGTACAAGTCAAAAGACTGATCGAGCAGAACCGTTCGACCATCGTTCGCCTTGCCGACCAGATCAGCGGCGGCGGCTATTCGGCTTCCAGGAAACCACGCCAGCAACCGAAGGCGGAAGGCCTGATCATCCATGTTGGTGGCGGCGCGGTGCCTGTGCCCGAAGCCAGGCCGTCCATCCAGGTCACCATGAACGGCCGCGTGGTCTCGAAAGATCAGAACACAGGCCGCCAACTTCATCATATCGGTGATGTCCGCAATCGGAGTGGGGAACAGATCTTCGTCCTGGCAACGAAGCAGAATGGCTTTTTCTCGCCGGTCGACGAAACCGTCGCCGAGGCGCTTGCCGACCTGGACGGGTCCCGCCTTGCCGCCACCTACACCGAAGAACAGCTTGCCGCCGACATCGGCGCGAAACTCGGCATCGACTGACCGTGCAGACGCCTGGGCGTGCTTGTGCACGTCCAATCCGCGTCAGCATACGAGCGCGACAGCATACAGAAATGGCATACCTCAAAAGGTTCTGTGATGGCTGAATGAAACGCGAGATAGGCCCCAATCAGATGAAGATCGATGCTGTTCCGGCGCGTGCGTCGCTGGCCGCTGGGCAAATGGTTCTGAGCAACATCGACTATGACGAGCGCGCTACCATGCGCGCCTGGGAAACTTTTCTGGCCGACGAGCCCAAATGTGCCCGCGCTCCAATCCAACCCAACCACGTCCGCTCTCTCATTCACGATTCCTGGTATCGCAGCGCCACCGGCGGCATCAACGCTCAAGGTATTGAAGCGCCGCTGAGCAGTGATCGCGACGAGATCGAATATCTGACCCGCGCCAATGCCGAACTGCTTTCGGCGGCGCGGCGGTCGTTCGCCTCCCTTGGCCAGCTGCTGGATGGGACGGGCGCGATGCTGGTTCTGGCCGACAGCGACGGCGTGCTGATCGACGCCATCGGCGACAAGAAGACGCTGCATGACGGCATGGATATCCACCTCGCCATCGGCGGCAAATGGAACGAGGATGCCGTCGGAACCAACGGCATCGGCACGGCGCTGTGGACCGGAGAGCCGACTTTCGTCCATGCGGCCGAGCATTTCTGCGCCGGCATCAAATCCTGGACTTGCGCTGGCGCGCCGATCCGCGATCCGCTCGACGGCAAGATCATCGGCGTCGTCGACCTGTCAGGCTATTCGCCGATCTTCCGGCCGCACAACACCGCGCTCGTTGCCGCCACAGCCCGGCAAATCGAAAAGGCCTTGGCCGAACAGCAGCAGGAACAGCGCACGCGCCTGCTCGAAGCCTTCATTTCCTCGGCTCCCAGCTACCGCCGAAAAGACGGGCTGGTGATCGTCGACCATCGCGGCCGCGCCATCTTCTGCAACAATGTGCCCGACGGCGAGACCACAGAAATGATGGACGGTCCGATGGAACCTGGTCGTGGCCGTTGGCTGATGAACCTTCCGTCGTCCGGGTCGGACGCCGACCTCACCAAGGCGCTGCCGGCACATCTGCGATCCTGCCACATCACGCCACTCAAGCTCGACGGCGACCTCCGCGGCGCGGCACTGGTGTTCCCGTCCGTGCCGACAGTCTCCAGCGTGACGGTGGTCCGCAGGGAAGCGAGCAAGCACCTTCAGGATGCTGTCGCCATGATCGTTGGCAAGAGTGAGGCGCTGCTGGCCGCCGTTGAAATCGCCTGTCGTGTCGCTCAATCGAACAGCGCGGCTTCGTTATTGGTCGAAGGTGAGACGGGAGTTGGAAAGGAGCTGTTTGCCCGGCTCGTCCATGCAGGCAGCCGGCGCGCGGCGAACGATCCGTTCATCGCGATGAATTGCGGGGCGATCACCAAGGATCTTTTTGGCAGCGAATTGTTCGGCCATGTCGCCGGCGCCTTTACCGGCGCCTCGCGGGACGGCAAGCCAGGTGTTTTCGAGCTCGCCAACGGCGGCGTCCTCAGTCTCGACGAGATCGGCGAATTGCCACTCGAGATCCAGCCGTTTCTGCTGCGCGTCCTGGAAGAGCGCGTGGTCAACCGCATTGGCGACAGCCGGGGTCGCCCAGTGGATGTGCGCATGGTCGCCTCGACCAATCGCGATCTCAAGCAGGAAGTTGCCGCCGGCCGCTTCCGGCGCGATCTCTATTATCGAATTGGTGCGGTCTCGATCACGGTCCCGCCGCTGCGCGAGCGCGGTGAGGATGTGCTGCTGCTGATCGAACATTTCAACCGGCAGATCGCCGCCACAGCAGGCGAGGACCCGCTTGAATTCTCGCACGAAGCGCTCGAGGCCCTGCTCGCCTACCATTGGCCGGGCAATGTGCGGGAACTGAAGAACCTCATTGGGCGGCTGCACATCTTGGCGCGCGGCGGCACCGTTGAGCTTCAGGATCTTCCCGGGGAAATCAGTGCGGGCAATCGCAACAATATGACCATGCACGGCGATCATCCCGCAGCCATGCTCGAAGCACCGGTGTGCACATTCGAGGATGCAGAATGCCAGGTCATCAAGAACGCGCTCGCCGCAGAGGGTGGCAATCTCAGCAAGGTCGCGCTGAGGCTCGGTATTTCGCGGCCGACGCTCTATCGCAAGCTCGGACAATACGGCATCCGGCGCGGTTTCATCTAGACCCAGGTCCGTTCACCGGCACAAAACCCGCGGCATTCGCGCCGCGGGGCTGGGGGAAGTTCGTCGACTAGCTTGCCTTCAGGCAGCGGACGCGGAAATGATCAGGCCTTTACGACAGCACCGGTCACTTTCTCTGAGACATAGCCGAGGATGTTGCCGATGATCAGCGAGATCACCGCAGCGGCCGCGACCTTGGTGATGCCGCTGGCGCCTTCGCCGTAAGCGGCGGCGGCAAGCAGAAAAAGCGCGGCGGTCGTTGCGTAGCCATAGACCGCTGACGGAATGGCGCTCAGCAAAGGCAGCTTGGCGGCGAGAATCAGGACTATGATTGAAATGCCGACGCAAATGCCGGCCATGATCGCCGTAACACCAATGGACGTCAGTGCTATCAATGCGCCGGCGGCGCAGATCGCTCCCCAGAGATTTGCAACCGCCGAATTCTTGAACCCGGCTGCCTTGCCGCCACAGTGATAGAAACTCCCCCAGCCCACAAATACCGCCCAGATCAGCAGATAGGGGTTGCCGATCGTGATCGCTGCCCACGTTGCAATGCCACCCATAATGCCGATGACGACGGCCAGCCCTGTAAGAATATCCATGTTGTCCTCCCGTTTTCCACACCACGAAGCAAGGAAACTCGTTTCAGGATCGCGCTTCGCTGACGTCCCGATACGGAAATGCCATGGCATCAGCCACGGAGCTCAGAAGGAAGGCTTGCCGGGTCAGGCAAGCAGTCAGATCGAACCGGACGCGGTAGCCGTTCCGCGCCGCGTTCGGTCCAAATGTTTCAGGGAACGATGACGCCGCGTCCGGTGAACCGTCGGTTCTTGAAATCGTCGAGCGCGGTGTTGATGCTTGCGAGGTTATACTCGGTGTAGTGCATCTTCACCTTGCCGTCGGCGTTCAGTTCCATCAGTTCGACAAGCTCGGTGAAATTGCCGACCAGGCTGCCGCCGATATTGATCTCCTCGATAACGAGATGCGCGGTCGGCACGTTGATGTTGCCGCCATAGCCGACGACGAACAATTGCCCACCCTTGCGCACCATCTTCCAGCAGATGTTCTCGACACCGAGTTCACCGACGAAGTCGATCACCACATGGGCGCCGCCACCGGTGATCTGGGCGACTTCCTCGACGACATTCGGCCCACCATCGAGGATGAAATCGGCGCCAAGGTCCTTTGCCAGTACCCGCGCCGCCGGCTCGCGATCGACGGCGATGATGCGACAGCCCGAAATCGCGTGCAGCGATTGCAGCGCGATGTGGCCAAGCCCGCCTATGCCGAGCAGCACGCAATAGCTGCCTGGGCGGAGCAGTTTGGCGGCCCGCTTGGCGGCGCGGTAGGCGGTGATGCCGGCGTCCGCCAGCGGCGCCACTTCGATCGGCGTGATGTTGGCATTGAGCTTGATCAGCGATCGCTCGCTGGTGATGAAGTATTCGGCGAAGCCGCCATTCATGCCGAGGCCGGGGAACTGGCCGTTGTCGCAATACATGTCCTCGCCATGGCGGCAGTTGAGGCAGATGCCGCATGAGCGGAAGGGATGGCAGATCACGGCGTCGCCGCGCTTGACCGAGCGGACGCCGCTGCCGACCTCCTCGACCCAGCCGGCATTTTCATGGCCCATGATGTAAGGCAGCAGCGTGCCTTCGGGATCCATGGTCGGCTTCCACACACCCTCGATGATGTGCAGGTCGGTGCGGCAGAGGCCGGCGGCACCCACCCGCACGATCACCTCGTCGGGAGCAGTGATCGTCGGTGCCTTGACCTCCTCGATCTTGAGCAGGACGTTCATCTTGGGATCGTATTCGTACAGTCTGGCAGCTTTCATCGTCGTATCCTTTCAACGTCGAAATCGTTCCGTTGGAATTTGTCGCTTCAGGCGCGGCCGAGCTTTTCCGAGCCGCCGCCACGCGCCGGTCCGGCCGTCGGATCCTCATCCTCGGCGAGATCGCCAATCAGCGTTTCGGTGGTCAGGATCAGCGTTGCCACGGAAGCTGCGTTGGCGAGGGCGGTGTAGGTGACGCGGACCGGATCGATGATGCCTGCCTCGAACATGTTCTGGTACGCGCCGGTCGATGCGTTGTAGCCATAGCCGCCATTGATGCGGGTGACCTCGACTACCACGGCGTCAGGATCGGCACCGGCATTGGCGGCGATGCGCCACAGCGGCCGCGACAAAACCGACCGCACCAGGCGCACGCCCTCGGCGACATCGCCGTCGACGCCGGCCGCCATCTTGTCGAGCAGCGGCGCGATCTGGGCGAGCGCCGAGCCGCCGCCGGCGACCACGCCCTCTTCGGATGCGGCCCGAACCGCATTCAAGGAATCCTCGATCAGCTGGATGGTCCGCTTCTGCTCGACCGGCGTGACGCCGCCGGCATAAAGGATCGCCGTTCCGCCGGAGAGCTTGGCCAGGCGTTCGCGCAGCTTGTCCTGGTCGATGTTCGGCGGCGCGGCTTCATACTGCCGCTGCACCTGGGCACGGCGCGAGGCGATTGCCGCATGGTCGCCGCCGCCACGAATGATCGAGGTGTAGGACGAACTGGTCTTCACCCGGTCGGCCGTGCCGAGATCCTCGGCGGTGATATCCTCCAGCCGGCCACCGAGATCGCGCGCGATCACCTTGCCGCCGGTGATGATGGCCAGATCCTCCATCATCGCCTTGCGCCAGTGGCCATATTCCGGCGGATGGACGACGAGATATCGTCCTGGCCCCTGCTTGCCGAGCAGCGTCACCACCACTTCCGGCGACATTTCCTCGGACACAATCAGCAGCGGGCGGCCGGCCTCGTCGGCAATGCGGCGAACCGCATCGAGTTGCCCGGGCTCCTTGATCTTGAGGTCGGTCATCAAGATGTAGGGCCGCTCGAGCACGGCCTCCATCTTCTCCTGATCGGTCACCATGTGATGGGAGAGATAGCCACGTTCGAAGGACATGCCCTCGACGACGTCGAGCGTGGTCTCGGTGGTGACGCTGAAGTCGGTGGTGATGACGCCTTCGGCGCCTACCCGCTGATGGGCTTCCGCCACCAGCGCGCCAAGCTTGCTGTTGGTCGCCGCGATGTTGGCGACCGAAGCCAAGATGCCGTTGCCCTTGGCCGGCTTGGCCGACGCCTTGAGCGCGGCCACCACCGCCGCCACCGCAAGGTCGATGCCCTTGCAGAGATCGACGGATTTGGCGCCGCGCTCATTCGCCTCGACGCCACCCTGGATGAGCGCGTTGGCGAGCACGATCGCCGTCGTGGTGCCATCGCCGGCGACCTCGTTGGTCTGCATCGACACTTCGCGCACGACTTGCGCGCCCATATTTTCGAAACGGTCGTGCAACTCGATCTCGGAGGCGATGCTGACACCGTCGCGGGTCACCATCGGCGTGCCGATCGGTCGGTCGATCATGGCGTTCATGCCTTTGGGGCCGAGCGTCGGCTCGACGGCCGCAGCCAGCCGGAAGACACCGCGGGCAAGAGCACGGCGGGCTTCGGAGTTGTGAAGCATTATCTTGGGCATGATTCCTCCTTCCGCCTTACGGGCGGGTTGTTGGTTAGGGGCCTCGTGCAAGGGAGGCCGTTGTGTCAGTTCTGCTTCAGGCAGTCGGCGCCGTTCCGGCCGGCACGCGATCCAGAATGAAATCGACCAGCGTCGGTTCGCCGTCGATCACATCCAGTTCCTTGTATCTGGTCTGCTTGAGCCCCCGGCACAGCGCGCCGTTGAACTCCATGTTGATGCGCACACCGCGCAGTTCGGCGAGGTGGGCACTGAGTGCGGCCGGTGGGATTTTCTGCCCTTCCCAGGTCACGAACACAGGATCGTCGGCCCGGCGGTCGGGAAAACGCTCAAGCAGAGCCGCCCGGTACCTCGGCTGCTGTTGGGCCGCCTCACCCGGTTCGAACCGCGCGACGTCGTAGGCCGGCAGGTCCATGCCGAGGATTTCGCGATCGGTCAGGCCGTGCTGCCGCAGGCCGCGCAGGACCGCCTCCTGGCGCCGCTTGAATGCCTTCATCCTGAAGGTCTCACGCAAGGCGCCAAGATCCTGATCCTCGGCAAGCACAGCGAAGATGTCGCCGAAGGCCTTGCCCTCTGCCATGCCGCGATTGACCTCTTCCGCGAACATGTGGTCGTGCAGCTTGACGCGATAGGCCGGCTTCCAGGAGAGCTGGTCGAGCGCCTTGCGGACGCCGTCCAGCATCAGGAACGCGAAGTTGGGCGAACACCAGTAGGTCGGCAGGCGGAAGTCGATCTCTACGCTGCCATCGCCCGTCACCGCGGCCCGCTCGACGAAGCCCATCTCGGTGACAGGTTCGTCGAGTTCCGGGTCGTCGACCTCACCAAGGCGCCGCCAGAGTTCCTTCTCGCGGCCGCCGGAAACGCTGGCGGTTGCCATGGCTCCTACTCCGCCGCGATGCTGAAGGGCGAGCTGGCAAGCGCCTTCTTCTTGGCTTCCACGTCGATGTTGTAGAGACGCGCCGCATTGAGGCCGAGGATCTTCTCCTTGATCTCGTCGGTCAGCTGCACACCACGTTCTGCGGCGATGTCCTCTGGGATCTGGTAGGCCCAGAATTTCTCGACTAGCCAGCGCGGCGTCCAGATCGCGTAGTCGGAACCAAACAGGATTTTCTCCGGCCCGATCCAGAACAGCAGTTCGGCGATGACCTCGCCGAAATAGCGCGGACGGGAATGGATGAAGGGCAGCGCCACCGCTAGCCCGCCATAGACGTTGGTTTCCTGCGTCGCGATCCAGCAGAAATCGTCGAGGCGCGGCAGGCCGCAATGCTCGATAATCCAGTTGAGGTTCTGGAAATCCGTCGCCGCGTGGTCGACGTCATGCACGTCGAAGGCGTCCTTGCTGAGTGGGATGATCGTCGGACCCTTGTGCACGTGGATGTTCTTGATGCCGAGCTTGTCGCAGAGTTCGAAGCACTTGTAGGCATCGGGATCGGTGAGCTTCCAGCCCTTGGAAGCGCCGTTCCATTCGGCCGTGTACATCTTCACGCCCTTGACGTTGTAGGTCTCTTTGAGGAAGTGGATGTACTCAAGTGCCTTCTCGCCGTCGCGCGGATCGAAGGCGCCGTTGACTATGAAACGCTCGGGATAGCGCTTGGCCACCTCGGCGTTGCGCTCGATCGTGTTGAAGCCGTTCTTGTAGAAGTCCTTGAGATAGGTCGATTGCACGATCGCCACATCGTCGGGACCGTCAATGAACAGGTCGCGATAGAGATCGTCGGCGCTGTATTTCTCGAACTTGCTCTTCTCCCACAGCTGGTCCTTCGGGCTCAAGCCAGTGTGATAGGCATAGAAGCACTCGATGAACTGCTTGCCGTGGATGTTCTTCTGGTTTTCCGGGCTGCCGTCCCAGAAATGGGTGTGGCCGTCGACCACGAAAATGTCCTTGCCTTCCGGTGTTCTGTACATTTTTTCCTCCACGCGAATGCGTTGCTTTGAATGGCTGCGGATCAGATTGTGATTGCGACCTTGAGGACGCCGTCGCGCTGGTTTGCGAACAGCTCATAAGCGTCCTCGATCTGGTCGAGTTTGAAGCGGTGCGTGACCAGGCCGCCGAGATCGACCCGGCCTGCCGAGATCACTCCCAGCATTCTGCGCATCCGCTCCTTGCCTCCGGGGCAAAGGGACGTTCGGATGGATTTGTCGCCCAGGCCCGCGGCAAATGCATCGAGCGGAATCTTGAGATCGGAGGAGTAGACGCCGAGACTGGACAGCACGCCGCCCGGACGCAAAACACGCAGAGCGGCCTCGAACGTTGCCTGAGTGCCCAATGCCTCGATCGCGACGTCGACACCGCGCCCGTCCGTCAACCTCATGATGGCGTCGACGGGATTCTCCTTCTTGAAGTCGACGACGATGTCAGCGCCCATCCGGCGGGCCATCTCCAGGCGAGCCGGCACAGTGTCGACGGCTATGATCGTCGTTGCGCCCATGAGCTTTGCGCCGGCGGTGGCGCAGAGACCGATCGGTCCTTGGGCAAATACCGCAACGGTGTCGCCAATCCGGATGCCCCCGGTTTCGGCGCCGGCGAAGCCGGTCGACATGATATCCGGGCACATCAGCACCTGCTCGTCGGTGACGCCGTCGTCAACCGGCGCAAGATTGGCCATTGCGTCCGGCACGCGGACATATTCGGCCTGGCAGCCGTCAATGGTATTGCCGAACTTCCAGCCGCCGATCGCCTGCCAGCCGTGCTTGGTGCCGGCGCCATCCTGAGAACCACATCCGCACAGGCAGGCATGGCTCCAGCCGGAAGGGGTGATCGCGCCAGCGATGACACGCTGGCCCTCCTTGAAGCCGCTGACGCTTGATCCGAGCTTCTCGATGATGCCAACCGGCTCGTGACCAATTGTGAGGCCTTTGACGACCGGATATTCGCCCTTGAGGATATGGACGTCGGTCCCGCAAATGGTCGTGGTGGTTACGCGAATAAGCGCATCTTGAGGCCCGATATCGGGAATTGGCTTGTCCTCAAGGACAATGCGGCCTTTCTCGACAAACACAGCAGCTTTCATTTTCGAAGACATTCGTATTTCCTCTACAGTCCGGCAGTTTTCAGTCGACTTGCGTGGAGTGCCGGAAAAATACCTGCCTTTCCGGCACTCATTTCGCTGGCTATTCGATGTATTCGAACATCTCGTCCATGTTGCCGAACAGGATCACGGTGTTGTCGTCGACGCGAACCATGCGGCCGTAGTGGGTGGAGCTGTTGACCTCGAAGGTTTCCGCCGTCATCTCGCGGCCGAGATATTCGCTGATCTCGTCCATCTTGAAGATCAGCTTGCCGGTGCCGTCGATGCGGATCATCGCCGGTTGGTAGGTGACGGATACGTTCGGTTTCAAGCCCATGAATTCAGCGATGGCCCTGGCTTCGACCGAGTCGTTCATGGTGACGCCGCACTGGTGCGAAATCGTCTGCTCGAAGGTGATGTCCTTCATCGCCTTGAAGATGTTGGAATGCGTTGCGTCGCGTGCTGCTAGTGACATGACGATTTCTCCTGTTTCAGCGCTTGAGGCCAAGTTCGCCGAGTATCTGCCCAATCCGTTCCTCGGATTTGGCACGGACATCCGCGAATGCGACCGGCTTGGAATGCGGCATCGACCAGATCGGCTGCAGGCCGATGGCTGCCTTGTCGGCGAGCGCGCCATGTTTCTTGACCCAGCCCTGGAAGAGCTTCTTGTTGGCCGCGCCATGCTTCTCGTCATTGGCGAGCAGGTGCATGAGGTCGATCGTGTTGGCGAGGTTGCGCTCGTAGTCGGCCTCGGCTGCCGAAATCACCGCCGGCGTGATGAAATCATGGTTGGCGGCGGCGATCTGCATCAGGAAGCCGGAGCGAAACACTTCGCCGACCAGCGGCTCGAAGATGATGTTGATGGCGAAATACTGCTCGAGATAGTCGGTCGCGCCCATGATGGTCTCGACCGCCTCGCGCGTGCCTTGCCAGTTCTTGTCCTCGAGCCACGCCTTCTTGCCAAGCTCGTCGTCCCAGCCGGGGAGGTCCATCCCGATCTCGGCGAGGTAAAGCGTGATGTCCTGGGCAAGCCGCAGCTTGTAGGACGAGTTGGTCAGCGTCGCGTTGTTGATCATCTGTGTGTAGCCGTAACGCTGCGCCTGCATCAGCGACGTGCCGAGCCCGAATTCGGCGTGTTTCCAGGCGCCGAGCTGTGTCTGCAGGATCTTGACCCAGGCCTTGTCGAAGGTCTTCGGGGTGCCCGACTTGCGCGCATTGTTGATGACGCTCTGCACCATGGTCTCGATCTTCGACTGGCGCTGGTAGTGCGTGCGCTCCCACTCCTGGTCGGGAGCGCGGAAGGCGTGCCAGTTGGAACTCTGCGCGGCGGTGTTCTGCTTGACATAGGCGCCCTTGCCGTCGGCAAACGAGATGATCCAGTCCTGGATCAGGTAGCGTTCCGGGTCGGGCTGAACGTCGACCGTCATGTCCTCGTAGTGGGTGGCTCGCTGGCCTTTCGGGTCGAAATACCGGTATTTCCGGCTGTCGGAGTCGGCGAAGATCGCCGCGCCGGCGGCTCCGGATCCGACTGAACTCGAGGTTGCAGGCATAGTCTCTCTCCCTTGTTGCAGTTGTGGTTGGCTTGGCGCGGCCGCCCTCAATGGGCCGGCGTTGCACCCGCCGATGTGGTGAATTTGTCGAAGAATATCCGCTCGGTTTCGAAGCCGTTCATGAACAGCACCGGCTGCAGCGCATCGATCATCGGCGGCGGGCCACAGGCATGGACATCGCCCTGCCCGTCGACCGCCAGTTGCTTGAGCACGGCGTCGACACTCTGGTGCACGAAGCCACGTTCGCCCTGCCATTCGGCGTCGTCATTCGCGTGCGACAGCACGGGAATGAAGGTGACGTCGGAATGTTTGCCGACCAGCTCGGCGATCCTGTCGAGATAGAACAGGTCATTGCGGGTGCGGGCGCCGTAGAAGAAATAGACCGGACGCTTCTCGCCGCTCTTCAAATGGTCATTGAGGATCGACCAGATCGGCGACATGCCCGAGCCGGCGCCGACCAGGATCAGGGGTCCTTGCCGTTCGTCGCGGCGGAAACAGGTTCCGTAGGGTCCGACGACGGTGACTTCGGCTCCGGCTTCGATGCCTCCGGAATCGAGTTCTCCGGAAAACTTTCCCTCAGGGTATTTTTTGATGATGAAGGAGAGTTTTTCGGTTTGGTCCGGCGTATTTGCCATGGAGAACGAGCGCGTAATCGTCTCCCCTTTTTGCGTGGTAACCGTGATGTCGACATATTGCCCCGCCCAGAACTTCATTGGGGAGCCGAGCTCGATCTCGATGCCGCGAATGTCGTGGGTCAGGTGCTCGATGCGAGCAATCCGGCCCTTGTACGTCTTCACGGCGATCGCTTTCGCCAAAATCTCCTCGTCGTAGTTGAGAAGCTCGACTTCCAGGTCGGAGAAGGCGATGCAGCGGCACAACAGGACGTGCCCGCTCTCCTTCTCCATGTCGTTCAGCGCGAAGGTCGAGTATTTCAGCATGTCGACTTCGCCTTCGAGCAACACGCTTTTGCAGGCCGAACATTGCCCTTCCTTGCAGCCGTGCGGCAGCGCAATGCCCTGGCGGAAGGCGGCGTTGAGCACCGTTTCGCCATGCTCGACGTCGAATTCGACGCCAACCGGGCTGAGCCTGACCGTGTGGGTTTCCGACATACGGACCTCCAGTGAAAGGAAGGGGCGGGACCAACCCGCCCCCCTTTGGCCTGATCAGTTGCAGGGAGTGATGGTGAAGCCCTTGGCGTATTCCGCCAGGTGCTTCTCGCGGTCCGCGGGCGACATGGCACGCAGCGCGTTGAGCGGCGATCCGAGCTTGTTGCCGCGCACATCGTCGAGCGTCCACATCTCCTTGTCGTCGAAGCGCAGATGCGGCTGCGGAACCAGCGTCTTGCCGTCGGAACGGACGAAGTTCAGGTCCTTGATCGCATCGGCCAGATCCCAGCCGTCATAGAGCGTCTCCCACTCGCGCTTGCCGCTGAAGCGGCCCATCGCCGGCGTCGGACGGCCCTGATACTCGTCGGCGAAGGCGACCGTTGCGGTCCACTTGTCGAGCTCATGGGCGAAGGTGTGCAGCTGGCCGTCGATCTCGCCGACCACCATGTCCTCGCGGATCAGGCAAGGGACGAGGCAGGACCAGCAGCGGTGCGGGTAGACGTAGCCGACGTCGCTGTTGAACAGCAGCACCTTCTCGCCCTTGTGGCTGAGCTTGGCGTACCATTTCCAGAAGTCGCCGAACTCGGCGTACCAGCCTGGATACTTATGCTCGAACCACTCGAAGTCCTTGTCGGTCTGGGCTTCGATGCGCCAGAAATTGACCGGCCAGCCGACCGCGAAGAACTGTCCTACCTTGTGAACATAGTTCTTCTTGGTGATGCGTTCCCAGGCCGCCTGGACGTCGTCGTGATGGACCTTGATGCCGTATTTCTCGAGCGGCAGCATGTAGGTGCGATAATAGTCCTCATAGATCCAGCGGTGCCACATTTCCGCGTAGGATTCCTTGTTCTTGTCGCGGTTGGTGGTGCCGTATTCGATGAAGGTGCCGATTGCCGCATCGACGATGGCATGGTTCTGCCAGAAGGCGTAACGCAGGTCGCGCTCCAGCAAGAGGTGGTTTTCCGGCTCCTTGAGTGCTGCCATCAGCAGCGAGTGGCCATTGCCGATATGCCGGCTCTCGTCGGACTGCACCGACAGGAAGACGGTCGGCAGCGCGTAGTCGCCGTTGCGGGCGGCTTCCGAAGGCATGGCGACGAACAGCGTGTTGGTGAAGGCGGTCTCGGCGACCACGGTCAGGTACATGCAAGCGGCGGTCATGGTGTCGCCGGTGATGAAGCCTTCCGCGAATTGCCGGCCGATGGTGGTGGCATAGCATTTTCCGAAGGCCTCTTCGGTGATGTCGAAGCCGGCCGGATCGATGTAGTTCTCCATGTACCATTTCTTCAGATTCATCTGGATGGTCGAGTGGCGGAACTCGTCGATCATCTGCATGGTGAAACCGGTCCGGAGTTCCTCGCCAGGTGCGATGCGGGCGACCATCGCCATCGAGCGGGCAGCCGAAATTTCCGGGAAGGGAATGATGGCCAGGAAGAGCTTCATCCACTCGACCCAGCGCGGCTCGACATTGCGGAACATGTCGCCGCGCAAGGCGGCATCGAGCGCGCCATAGACGCGGTTGTCCTTCTCTTCCTGCATCGGGAAGTAGGACCGCAGGACCTGCTTCATCGGGTCGCGCGGCGTCTTGTTGATCTTGTAGTCGGTCGGAAACGTCATTGCTTCCTGCACGTAGGACGGATTCCAGCCGAGATCGGCAATCTTCTTGGTCGCCTCGCCGACGGAGATTCCGCGTTGCGAGGTAATCTTGTTGAGCGTCAGAGACGTCATGGTCATAAGCCTCCACCAGGTTTGAGCCGCAGGTCCCTTGACCCCGGCATGAAGCGGCAAGCACCGCCAGTGAGAGTGCGAGCGGCATGACAAAGCGTTGCGCGTCGAGGCGCGACCCGAGGTCCGGCCGTTCAAGTGGATCGGGGCAAAGGTTTCGAGGCGTCTGACAGGGAGCCGCAGCGCCAACCGCATCTGCGATGGGCGTATCGAAGCGGTTCTGCTTCCTCCGTTCCTTCGTTCTTTTGGCACCGCGTCAAGCGCGATGGGCTTCTTGTGAGAATGAACAGTGCAAGCGTCGTGCCAGTTTCGAAACAGTCCCATGGCTGGCGCTCAAAGCAAAATTGCCGCTCTTTCGGCGCGCACCCGGCAGCCAACTGTAACGTTCTTTTACAGTTGTAACTTACGCCTGTAATATTTACCGTATATTCGCACGCGCAGCATATTTAGTTAGCAATTGCAGAAAATCCCAACACTCATATTTTCTGTTTAACTCTTCGTCTATCTCTACTATTTGACGGTCATGGCCCACGCACAGGCCTAGCGCTGGAGAAAGACCATGCCGAACGATAGAGACCGAAGGGAACCGCCCGAGCCAATATCCAGCCATGCCGATGGCGTCAGCGGCGATCTCGTGAAGCTGATGCCGCGCGACCTGGTCTTCGTCATGCGCTTCATGGGCGAGAGCCAACACCGCCTGCAGAACCATTTCCAGGACTTCATCAGGGCCGAGCTTGCCGGCGGCGGCGTCACCACAAAGACGCATCCGATGATCCATCTGTTCATCGAAAGCCATGCGATCCTGCTGCGCGACTTCGTGTTTTCCGGGGTTTCGCTGACGCGCCAGTTCCGCATCGAAGAGATCGAGCGCCTGACCGGTGACACGACATCGATGATCCGCGTCGACATCTGGGACCAGCTCAAGAGCCACATCGAAACGGCCGAAAAACAGTTCCAGTCGCAGGCCGGCACATTGCCCAAATTGCTGTCGGCTTTCGAGAAACCGCAGGGGCCTTTGGGGAGCGAAAAATGACCGGAGGATCCCACACAGCCCGGCGTGACGCGCTGCTTGCTCGCCGGCTCCGTCTCGTCGCCAGCGTCTCGGCGCTTACCGCGGAAGCGCTGCGGCTCAACCAGAAACGCGCCGGCATCGAAATGGACGTGCTGCGCCTGGAACTCGAAATCGGCAGAAGCGGCGCCACCGAGCAACTGGTGCGGGACTTGCATGAGGCAGGGCAGAACGCGGCGGTGATCGCGCAGGCGTGCTCGGCTTGCGAGGATCGCATCATAGCTGCGGAGGGCGATGTCGAGGACGTCGACCGTAAGCTTGCCGCAGCGTCGAACGAGGACTGATGGGAGAGAAACATGAACCAGCAGACGATGCAGAACCTGACCTTGTTCGACCTTCTGGCCCGCAGCTGGCAGCGGCCGTCGGCGATCGCCGATCTGCGCTTCAGCGCCGACGGTTCGGCTGTCGCTTTCACCGCAGTCGACGGAACCGTCGCCATCGCCGCGGTCGCGGATCACGAGCCGCCGGAAGCGCGGATCAGGGTGAGCAACGATCTCGGCCAGACGACGATCCGCCCCAGGGAAAAGCCGCCAGTGCCATTGATTGCCACGGCGGCATTCGGTGACGGCGATGTCCCGCTCGCCACCTATGCGCATTCCGGCTTTCTCGTCGGCGCGGCCAGCGGCGAAGTACTGCACATGAGCGCCGGCGGTGACGTCGCAGCCGCACTGCTCAAGATCGACGGACGAGTCGTCGCCATCGACCACAGCGCCAAGGTGGACATGACGGCTGTCAGCAACGGGCAGAATGTCTTCCTGTCGCACGGCCAAGGCAATGCCACGCGGCTGGAACGCGGTGTGACATCGTCGACAGATGCCCTTGCCTTGTCGCCGGGCGGGCGGCGACTTGCCTGCGGCCTTGGCGAAGGGCTGTCGATTTGGGCGGTCGAAGGCGACGCAGCCTTGATACGTGACATCCCCCTTTCCGCGCGCCCGGTGTCGATCCGCTGGAGCAGAGACGGGACCTGGCTGGCCTGCGGGCTCGAAACCGGCGGCTTTGCTCTGGTTAGTCTGGCTGATGGAAGAGCAGACGTCGTCGCAGGGTTTCCATCGCCGGTCCGCACCGTGTGCTGGAGCCAGCCGGCGCATGCGCTGTTTGCGTCCGGCGCGTTCAGGATCGCCGGCTGGTCGATGACCGGCCCGCCTGTTGGCGGCGAGACCTCGGGTGCGCTGGAGACAGGTCGCGCCGGGCTGGTTCTTGTCGAGGCGGTGGCGGCGCACCCGCAGAAGAAACTGATTGCGGCGGGCTACGCCAACGGCCGTATCACCATCGCCCAGATCGGCGCGCGCGACGAACTCCTCATCAGGCCTTTGGGCAGCGCCGTCACCGCGCTTGCCTGGGCCGGCGACGGCAGACACCTCGCGGTGGGTTCCGTCGATGGCACCGCCGCGATCGTCACCTTTCCCGCGCAGATGTTCAAATAGCGGACGCAGCCCACATGAAACAGGAGGATCACATGGAGACCGAACCCACCCCCGAGGACGAGAGCAAGGACGAATTTTTCGAACGGCTGGCCAAGCTGTCGGAAGAAATGGTGGCCAAGCATGGCAAGGATTTCAGCATGGGCGCGCTGGTGCTTGCCGCCCGCTGGATCGCGGAAAACCGCGTCGGCCAGTTGAAGACCAACTAGGGTTCGCATCCATACGGATTGAACTCACGCAGGCGCGGCAAACCGTTTGGAGACGCCATTCGCCTGCCCTTCTCGGTGATGCCGGCTGGCGCGCCAGATGAGGTCGGGCTCCTGCGCGGGCTTGCCCGAAGTCGTCTCAATGATCTTTCTTCGGAGGTGTCGGCCGCCGGCCGGCGCTCCTGAACATGCAAATCTGGTGCTTCTTTCGCTAACGACCCCCACTCACGGTCCGCCTCTTATGATTTCTACCTCGATTTGCCAGGGTGCAAGTTGTGATGGATCAGGAACCTGATCAGGTCCTCTGTTGAGTTCCACGCCGCATATTATGCGACTGTACAGTGTAGCAGCTAAGTTAAAATGTCCGGATCTGGCAAAGTAGGAATGTCGCTCCTGCCTTGCCAATCTGCCCGCATTTGAGAGCGCGGGAGATTGCAGATTGGG
>NZ_JAMYVA010000076.1:0-18464 GCF_040323505.1 Mesorhizobium sp. M0040 | reverse complement strand
ACAGCAACTCGTCACGCAAGGCATTGACAGTCTCAAGCGTGACAGGAGGTGCATCCGGCCGAGGCGACAATAGAGGAATCCCGTTGCGCTCGCCGCCGGCTTGCGGGCGGCGCAGCGAGCGCCGGGCGAGATCGGTGATGACCTCGCCGAGGCTGCGATCCTGCTGCCGGGCCATGGCCTTGGCCGCGATCAGGACGTCGTCATCGATCGCCAGTGTCGTTCTCATATCGCCCTCCTTGGCGCGCATCAAACATCACGCATCATATAGAGTAGCGACGACGGATACTCAAGCGGTACAATCGCGCACGAAATGGAGGCTCGATCCCGCCGCCGATAAGCGGGCCTTCCGACCGGCGCCGCATCCCTTGCGAGACCGGCGACATACGAAACATAGCCCGGCACCAGCGGCAGCATGCAGGGCGAAAGAAACGACACGATGCCCGTCGCGAAGGCGGCCAGCCCGCCGATATTCGAATTCGGGCATTGGTCAGCACCACCCCATCGTTGGGTTCATGCTCATTATCGACCAGTTTCCGAACGGTCGCTTCGCCGCTGTGGCGCGGCTGAGCATCGATAAGTTGAACACGCCCAAAGCCCAAAACTAACAGATCGCGGCGCGCGATGAGGACCAGGCGAATGCCAGCTCGGATTCTGCGGTGCGCACATCGGTCGGCGTTTCGAACCAGGTAAGCAAACAGCGGACACCGAATTGACAGAAAGTGCGATCGGTCTTGACCGCCAAAGCCGCATCGACCTGCAACTGCGCATCGAGGGGTTGGGCAACGAACTTGGCCGCATCGACGGAAACATAGGGCCGCAGACCCGCCGCGCGATCGGCATCTGGCAAGCCAAGAATGGTCTTCCGCCGACCACCTATCTGCCGCGCGAGCAACTTGCATTCCTCGTGGTTCGGACTGATCCGACGATGGAAGCCGTGCGTGCCGGATATACTGCCGATCAAGCCCGTACGACGCAGCCGAAAAAGCAGGTTGCGCAGAAGGTCCGCACCCAGCGGCCGGTGGCGCAGAAACCCCGCAAACAACAGCAGGTCGTTCAGAAACGGCGCTTCCGCAAGACCGTGGTGCGGCGGGACGATCCTCCGCCGCCCCAGGATAACGACTTCCTGACCAAGGCGTTGCTCTTCGGCTCCGGTGTGGTGGTGGGCGGCGTGCTCAAGAACTGACCGGGGTCGTTCCAAGCCTATTCGCCTGACTGCCGCTGCGCTTGCCACTCAGTTCCTGACGCACTGCTGCACAGTTTCAGGCGGCATCCGTACGCTACTCGGCCTTTATACGCATTTCCACGCGGCGGTTGACGGCGTCGTATGGATTCGGGCTACGCGGATGCGCTTCGCCCAACCCGATCGCGTTGATGCGGTCAGCCTCGATGCCACTGGATGTGAGGAAGGACGTCACCGATTGCGCTCGTCGCTGCGACAGCCGCTCATTGTAGTGCGCCGGACCGGAAGCGTCGGTGTAGCCTTCGACGACGAAGTGGAAAGTACTGATCCGGCTGTCCTTCAGGGCCTTGGCATACTCCTCGAGTTCAGCGCGTGCGGTCGCGTCGAGTTCGGCCGAATCCAGCCCGAAATTGATCAGCATGTCGAGACTGGATTTGTCGGCCGGCCCCTCTTTTGCCTTGGTCTTGCTCTTGCACTGCTCCTCCGTGCCGACACAAATCCCCCGAGACTTGCCGAGGTCGGCCGCGCCAGCAAAAAACTTGACGATGTCTTCTGATTTCTGGACAGGGTCGGCGGAAACATGGGTCGAGAAAGCCACGACCGCCAACACCAAGGGTGAACTGGCCCACCGCATAGCGGTTACTCCTGTTGAGCATCCGATATTACCAAGCGTGAATATACCACATTCCCACGCGTTTGTCTGTCAATAACGCCGAGCCTGGCTGTGTCGGCCGATCTCCCGTCCCCACGAGTTGAGACTTGACCGGCGCCACGCCGGGGGCTTGAGTACCGACTGGTCCTCGATGAAGGCGTGGCGTCATGGCCAATGGGCTCCGATTCAAAACGGCACGGGATCTTTTTGTGGCTTGTCCCGCTGTCGCGAGAGACATGAGAGCCCTTCCAACCGAGCAGCGTTCGATCGAGTTTTGCCGCGATCTCCTCGCCGGGCCCATTCCCGAAGAGGCGATCACGTTTTGTGCCTACCTGCTTCCTGATCGGGCTGCGGTCTGGTGGGCCCATGAATGCCTGGGGCATCTGAGCGAGCTGCTCGATAAGACAGATCAAGAGCTGCTCGCGCTTGTTCGCGACTGGGTTAGCGAACCGGACAGTCCCCGCCACCGCGCCGCAGTAAGCGAGGCTGCGGCAACCCCGCCGGCAACGCCGGGCGCCTGGATTGCCTTGGCTGCGGAATGGCGTGACAATGGTTTTGGCGTTGCCGGATCTGTCGTCGGCGCAGCCGCGCCAACGGCCTTGCCGCGACATCCTGCCGCCCATGCAGTCAATGCCGGTGTTCTAGCAGGGCTGGCGCGCGTCGCACTGGCGGACCGCTTTGCCGTTCTCTCCGCCTTTGTTGAAATGGGCCTGCAGTTGGCCGAGATCGAGGCGCAGCGCCAATCGGCTGATGCGTATTAGACCCGAACCATTCCAATAGACGCAGCTCCATGGTCTTGTTTGACCAGGGGTTTTCGAACCGAAGGGCCCAGATCTCACTTGCAGCCGCCTTGCGCCCATTTGGCCAGCGCCACCTTGAAGCGTGTCCCAAGCGGATGTTGCAGGCGTAGAACGGAGACATCGTTGGCGGCGAAATTTTTCGCCTGTTCGCATAGCCGATCCTCACTCCACTCATGACAGCCGTTGCAGTGCTTGCCCTCCCACACCGCCTTGTCGAGCCCTTCCACGGGAGTGAAGAGTGGTTTGCCTGTGATCAGCTCGGCGATACTCTTGCCGTCGATTGCTGGATCTCCGAAATCGACAGGTTGGTCGAAAAAGATCGGCTCGTCCGAAGCCAGTCTCGGGATTTTCTGACGCAGCACATTGAGCGCAAGCTGGGCATCGTCAGCGCCAGACGGTTTTGCCGCGGCGTTGCGCCCGCCCGAGGCGCCTTGCGATTGTTGCGGAGCGGTCGCCTCACCGACGATCAGTGGCGCGTTCAGATCCACCTCGTGCAGCACGACCTCGGTGGTGAGCGAGACATTGATCCACGGGCGCTGTTTGCCGGCCGTTGCTTTGAACACGTCGGCGGTAACCCTGTTCATTGCGTCGGTGATGGAGACGTTCGAGGCCCCGATATGGGCAAGCAGCGCCGACGTGAACGGCGAGTGTTCGCTCGATCCGTCATAGGCGACCTGATTGGGACTGGTGGAAAAGGCGACCAGCGTGCCAGCGCCGGCATTCTCGATCGGGATTTCGGCAAGGCCACTTCTCGCTCCCTTGACGCCTGCGGTCTTTGCCAACACCTCGGCCAAGGGATTGTCGCGACAGGC
Source organism: Mesorhizobium sp. M0040 (assembly GCF_040323505.1). Classification (NCBI taxonomy): domain Bacteria; kingdom Pseudomonadati; phylum Pseudomonadota; class Alphaproteobacteria; order Hyphomicrobiales; family Phyllobacteriaceae; genus Mesorhizobium; species Mesorhizobium sp. M0040. Next base: position 15,020 of record NZ_JAMYVA010000076.1, on the reverse strand, counting down.
GTCGAGAAAAATCAGCCTTATGCTGGTCTCGCGCGACATTTGCCGCAAAACGAAATCCACCGGCACCGCTTCGAAGTCGAGCGAGGTCTCGTCTTCCAGTGCGGCATCGACCGGAAGCAGGTAGTTGCTGCCTGAAACCTGCAAGCCGTGGCCGGCGTAAAAGAAAAGGGCAATATCGGCGCCGCGAACCTGCTTTGCGAATTGCGCAATGGTCGTCTGGGTCTGCAATTTGGTCAGATCGAACCCGGAGACGACTTCAAAATCCAGGCTTTTGAGACGTTCGGCAACAGCCTGCGCGTCGTGTACCGGGTTGGTCAGCGCCGGCGCATGCTGATACTGGGAGTTGCCAAGGACCAGAGCAACACGGCGTTCGGCGTTGGCCGCCGTCAAGGTCAACAACAGCGAGAGCATCACCAGCCCGATCGCGCCTAGGACACCAATAAACCAAGCAATCAGATCGAAGCCCCGCCGGAACAAAGGCCCTTCCTCAGTTGACGAGCTTGGTGGCGGAAAACTCTATCCGCCGATTGAGCGCCTTGTTCTTCGGCGTGTCGTTGCCAGTAACCGGCCGCTCCTCGCCATAACCGATCGCCGTGATCTGCGTGTGAGCAATTCCTGCGGCAACAATGGCCTCAGCTACGGCCTGGGCCCTCCGCTCCGACAGGAGCTTGTTGGCGGCGGACGACCCGTCGGAGTCGGTGTGGCCGGAAACCTCCACCTTCAGGCCCGGGCACTTGCCGACGACGCCAACGACCTCCTCCAGTAGCGGACGGCTTTGGGTGTCGAGCCGTGCGCTCGCCGGCCGAAAATAGATGGCTCCTGTGCGCGAGAGCACCGCGAACCGGTTGAGGCACTCCTCGTCGCTGAAGTTCGCCTTCGCAGCATCGGTGGCAACGGGCCCGACGTCGGCGGTGCTTGCCGCGACGGTCTGGACGGCCGCGGGCTTGCTGCCATCGGCGTTGAACACGAAATCGAACGATACCGAAGCGGTCGGAACAATGTTGGCCACATTGGCGGCCTGCTGCAGCTTGTCGACATTCGGCAGCAGTCCGAAGTCCTCGACATGCACGGCGACGGGGGCTTCCGAAGCGACGGAAACCATGCTGTCGCTGATCAAGGTCACGACGACATTGGCCTCGAGATCCTTGTCGACCCCGTGCAGGTTGAGGCGGAATGGAAGCACTGCCTTCATCCTTCGCTTCGTCGCAAGGTCGGCAAACGCCGCAGGGTCCACTTTTGCGGTCAGTTCGGCGGCCGGATACTTGAATGTCTCGAAGAAAAGGAACCGCATGCGGACGTTTCGAAGGTCGACGCCGGTATCGACTGAATTGAGGTCGAACGTGATTTTGGCCTCACCCGTCGAAGAAAGGGTGCCGGCGATGTTCCTGATCTTGTTGGTTTCAACGATCGTGTTCTTCTTGACCGACTGGTAGGTGAGCACCGAAGCGGTTGGATCGAGTGTCCAGTTCGTCTGTGCATTCGCGCTTTCCAGTCCGGGTAAAAACAGCACCGACAGCGCGACCATGAAGCCGAAGATATTTGTGGCGAGCCAGCTTCCTGGCCTCGCTTTCCTGCAGGATGCAACGACTTCGAACATGGCCCCCTCCCCTGCCTAAAGCGACAGACCGAGCATCGATACCTTGCACTAAGCGATGCCGCCAGAGACCATAGAACACTTGCCCCCGCTTGGCGAGTATCTGTCCAATTGACCGCAAGGGGTGCAAATTCCGCTCAGGCGCGAGATGCGGAAGTCCAGCAAAATGGCGATGCACGAACGCTGCCTCCGCAGCAGCCCTTGTTGGCGGATATTGTAGCTTGCTGGAGAATATGTATTACGGCAGAACGCCACCTGCCGGCTTTTTTAAGGCCGGTCACGCTAAACTAGCCTAACGAGCGAAACGCCCGCATACTTCATCCTGCTTCCCCCGCGGACGTACCTGCCGGCTCTTCGATGGAAGATTTCGATCGTAGAAGGAGGCCGTTTCAGGCTCGTCCGGGCCAGCACCTGCCCAAGGCCGCGGCATGAAGCCAGCTGTCAGCCTGGTATGTTCGACGGCAATTTTTCAGCTTGCTGCCGCCGATCGTTTGAAGATGATGGTCACCTTCGTCCCTTTGCTGGCGCTAGAGTCTACCGCGAACTGCGCCTTGGCGTTCTCGGTCAGCGAGCGCGCGATCAGCGCTCCGAGCTTGCCTGGCTTGGGCCACGTCTCGCCTTCCGGCAGGCCGATTCCGTCGTCCGCCACTATAACCCGGCAGCCGTCGCCATTGACGATGCTGTGCAGCGTTATCGTGCCGCCGTCGCGTTCCCGGAACGCATGCTTTAGTGAATTGGTCAGCAATTCGTTCACGACCAGTCCCGCCGGCATGGCGACGTTTATTGACACGGGATATGTATCCACCTTCATATCCAGGCGGATCCCCTCGACTGCATGCGAACTCATCACCGCGGACGCGATCTGGCTGAGATAGACGCCAAGATCGACCTCCTCCTTCGGCTCGTCGGCCGTTAGCGTCTGGTAGAGGATCGCCAGAGCGTCGACGCGACCGGCGAGCCGCTCAAACCGTCTCCGGTCGGCCTCGGGCGCGTTGCGGCTTTCCAGCCGGATCAGTGCGGTGATCATCTGCAGGTTGTTCTTTACCCGGTGCTGCAGTTCGCGTAGCAGCGTGTCTTTCTCGCTGACACGCTCCTCCACCGAGCGCTCATCTCCCGCCTCGCCATGGGCCGATACGTCGACCAGCGCCACCAGCCGGAAGCACATCTTGCCGTTGTCGTCCTCGATCACGTTGGAATAAACGTCGACGATCGTCGGCTTATCATCGTTGCGTTCCAGCCTGTAGGTGCCGACTAAATCGGTTTCCTCGACCACGGCCTCGGCAAGCGGCCGGTCCTTCTGCTCGTGGAGGCCTTTGCCCAAAAGGGCTGCCCAGTTTTCTCGTGTGAGCCTGGCGGCCATCAGGCCTGAGAGCTTCTCGAATTCGGGATTGGCGTAGACCACACGCTCCTCAGCGGCAAGGTCCGAAACGGCTATGGCGATCGGTACCTGGTCAAGGAATTTTTTGAACTGTTCGCTTTCCAGTGCGGTTGCAAGTTCAGGTGTATCGAGCAACTGCTCGACCGCCGCGGCCTTCTCTGAGTCAGATGTCATTTGCGCGCCTGTTCCGTGCGTACAATATCAACAATGCAGCGCCCCCGCCATCGCCAAGGCTGCATTTCGCACCGCGTCATGCACCTGACAACAGGCCTTGCGTCGTGTGCAACGGCCATACGTCTAATATTGCGACCGGCCGAAGAGAGCGGCAAGCGCCGGGGTGCTTGTGCCCTGAAGGGGTCAGGCGGCCCCGGGCAAGTGGCTGCGCTGCGTATTAAGCTTTTGGTAACTCTCCAAACTCGAAAGCTAAATGGTACTGGCTCCTTTTGCTCTCAATAGGTGTTAGGCCCGATATCGAGGCGAGAAAGAGGAGAAAGGACCAGAATGGCCTACGTACTGAACGCCAAGGGTGTTCCACTCCCCTACAGCGGGTCCTCCGTGAAGTGGTATTCGGCGACGAATTCCGGCCCGACACTTTATGGCAGCATCTACAACGACTCCATGTACGCCGACGGTAGCGTCACCGTGACGATGTACGGCGGCAAGGGCGATGACATCTATTATCTGTATTCCTCCAAAAACAAGGCGGTCGAGCTGCCCAACGAGGGTGTCGACACCATCTCGACCTGGATGAGTTACAAGCTCCCAGCGAATTTCGAGAACCTGACGGTCACCGGCGACAAACACTATGCTTTCGGAAACGAGCTAAACAACATCATTACCGGCGGCTCCGGCCAACAGACGCTCGACGGTTTGCAGGGCGATGACGTTCTCAAGGGCGGATCCGGTGCGGACATTTTCGTCGTGACCCCCGGCAACGGCAGTGACCTGATCCTCGACTTTGGCGCCGATGATACCGCGCGCGTCGGGAGCTTCGGCTTCACCTCCTTCGAGGATGTGCACGCCAACATGGTCCAGTCGGGGGCGAACGTCAGACTTAACCTGTCCGATGACGAGTTTCTCGTTTTCGCCAATAAGACCATCGACCAGTTCAACCCAGGCCAGTTCGATCTGGCCCTAGACAGGTCGCATCTGGAACTCACCTTCTCGGACGAGTTCAACACGCTCGACCTGTGGAATGGCTCGAGCGGCACCTGGGACTCGAACTTCTGGTGGGGCGCCGCGAACGGCAGCTCGCTCACGAGCAACAAGGAGCTTCAATGGTATATCGATACCAACTATGCCCCGACGCGTTCCGTCAGCCCGTTCAGCGTTGAGGACGGTGTTCTCTCGATTACCGCCGCCCGGGCTCCCGCGGCAATCCAGCCCTACATAAACGATTACAAATACACGTCAGGTTTGCTGACGACCTATGAGTCCTTCGCACAAACCTACGGCTATTTCGAAATTCGGGCTGACATGCCCGAAAAGCAAGGTGTATGGCCGGCCTTCTGGCTTCTCCCGGCTGACGGCTCCTGGCCACCGGAACTGGACGTCGTGGAAATGCTCGGTCAGGATCCAAACAAGCTCATTCTGACAAGCCACTCCAACGAGACGGGAACTCATACGACAGTGTCCTCGACGGCCTATGCCGCAGATACCGAAGGGTTCCACACTTACGGAGTGCTGTGGACAGAAGACGAACTCGTCTGGTATTTCGATGACGTCGAAGTTGCTCGTGCCGCAACGCCTTCCGATATGCACGACCCCATGTATATGCTGGTCGATCTGGCGGTTGGTGGCCTCGCGGGAGCGCCCGCCGACGGGCTTGCGACACCTGCGGAAATGCAGATCGACTACATCCACGCGTACGCGCTGAACGATTGGCATATCTAGGCGCAAAACCTGACGCTGGCTGCGGTATGGAGATGTCGTAACCAAGCCTGATTGCGGGCACGATCTTTGCGCCCGGGACTGAACTTGAACCGATGTGAAGGCGATGTCGCATTCCCATTCGTCCGAGCCGCCACGAACAACCCTCGCTGCGGTTTTGGCTTCTTTCCGCCGCGCGTTCGCTGGAATTGCCCTGATGAGCGGCGTCGTCAATGTTCTGGCGCTGACCGGCTCGTTCTTCATGCTGCAGGTCTATGATCGAGTCGTACCCGGCCGCAGTGTGCCGACGCTTGTCGGGCTTGCCGTATTTGCCGGCATGCTGTTCATTTTCCAAGGCGTTCTTGAGCTTATCCGGTCGCGGTTGCTTGTGCGCATCGGGATGGCTTTGGATGCGCGATTGAGCGGGCAAGTCTATACCGCCCTTATGCGTTTGCCGTTGCGCACCAAGCTCCCAGGCGACGGCCTTCAGTCGTTGCGGGATCTTGACCAGGTGCGTTCGTTTCTGTCGAGCACTGGTCCGACTGCGCTTTTCGACCTGCCCTGGATGCCGCTGTATCTGGCAATATGCTTCCTGTTCCATCTCTGGATCGGCATGACGGCGCTGGCAGGCGCTATCATTCTCTCGAGCCTGACTGTGCTTGCCGAAGTTCGCACCAGGGAGCCTGCGAAGAGGGCAAACAGCCAGGCGGCAGCGCGCAATAGCCTTGCTGAGGCGACGCGTCGCAATGCAGAGGCTCTGCAGGCGATGGGCTTTGGCGCGCGCATCGCCGAGCGCTGGTCAAGCGTCAACGCCGACTTTCTCAACACGAACGCAAGAGCCAGCGACCTGGCTGGGACGCTCGGCACGATCTCGAAGATCCTGCGCATGATGCTGCAGTCGGGTATACTGGCGATCGGCGCCTATCTGGTCATTCATCAAGAAGCGACAGCCGGTATTATGATCGCCAGTTCGATTATGATGAGCCGGGCGCTCGCACCGGTCGAACTGGCTATCGCCCACTGGAAGGGTTTCGTCAGTGCTCGCCAGGCATGGACCCGGCTGAGCCAGCTTTTGGCCCTGCTTCCTGAAATTGCCACGAGTGTCTCGCTGTCGGCACCTGTATCTGCTCTTGCGGTAGAAAGCATCTGTGTCACGCCACCCGGCGAGCGTCGTGTGGTTGTGCAGGATGTCGGGTTCGCGCTAGAAAGGGGTGCCGGCCTTGGCATTGTCGGACCGAGTGCGTCCGGAAAATCATCGCTTGTCCGAGCAATAGCCGGGATATGGCTTCCAGCCCGCGGGACCGTCAGGCTGGACGGAGCAACGCTCGACCAGTGGTTGCCACAAGAACTGGGCAACCATGTCGGCTATCTGCCGCAGGATGTGCAACTGTTCGATGGCACCATTGCCGAGAACATCGCACGCTTCGAACCTCAAGCCTCTTCGGACAAGATACTGGCGGCTGCGCGCGCGGCCGGCGTTCATGACCTTGTCGTCCATCTGCCGGAAGGCTACGAAACGCGGATCGGCGAGGCCGGGTCGGCGCTTTCGGCGGGCCAGCGACAGCGGGTTGCGCTCGCACGGGCACTCTATGGCGATCCGTTCCTCGTTATCTTGGACGAGCCCAATTCCAACCTCGATTCCGAAGGGGAGGCCGCGCTGGCGGCGGCAATTGAGGGCGTGCGGGCGCGAGGCGGCATTGCTGTCGTGGTCGCCCATCGGCCGAGCGCGCTTGCAAGCCTGGATCAGGTACTCGTCATGTCTAACGGCCGTGTCCAGGCGTTTGGCCCCAAGAATGAGGTCTTGAGCAAGGTAACCCGTTCGGGCGGCGTTCCCCTGAAGGTCGTCTCCGGCCCTGAGGAGGCGACACACTGATGACGCAACACGCGGCATCGGCGATCGACCGGACTATTCGACGCTATCTGTTCGGCGGCCTCGCGGTCTGCATGCTCCTGGTTGGTGGGGCGGGAAGCCTGGCCGCGGTCACGGAGCTTTCTGGAGCCGTCATTGCTTCGGGAAGGCTGGTCGTCGATTCCAGCGTTAAAAAGGTGCAGCATCCAACGGGTGGCGTGGTCGGTCAGATCCTCGTGCGAGAAGGCGACGCCGTGAAGGCGGGCCAGGTTTTGATCCGTCTCGATGAAACCGTGACCCGGGCCGATTTAGCCATGGTCACCAAGAGCTTGGACGAATTCGAGGCCCGTCTGGCCCGCCTCGAAGCCGAGCGCGATGGCACTGACACCATCGCCTTCCCATCTTCGCTGACGTCGCGGCAGGACGATCCTGAGATCCGGCGTGCGATGGCCGGCGAGCAGTCCTTGTTCGAATTTCGTCGCCAGGCACGCGCTGGCCAGAAGGCTCAGTTGAGAGAGCGCATTGCTCAGCTCGCCGAAGAAGTCGCCGGCTTGAGCGAGCAAAGGGATGCTAAAAGCCAGGAAATCAAATTGATCGGGCTTGAGCTCGACGGCATGCGCAAGCTCTGGGAACGCAAGCTGGTTTCAATCGATCGCATAACGACACTTGAGCGTGACGCAGTCCGGCTTGAAGGCGAACATGGGAAGCTGACTGCCGCAATCGCGCAATCGAAGGGCCATACATCCGAAATCCGCTTGCAGATCATTCAGATCGGCCAGGATTTGCGCAGCGAGGTGGCAACCGAGCTCCGTGACGTCCAGGCAAAGCTTGCCGAGTTGGTCGAGCAAAAGGTCTCGGCCGAAGATCAGCTCAAGCGTATCGATATACGCAGCCCGCAAACTGGCGTGGTCCATCAGCTTGGCGTGCATACGGTCGGCGGCGTCATATCCGCGGGAGAGCTCATCATGCAGATTGTCCCTGTGACAGACGATCTGACGGTCGAGGCGCGTGTGGCACCGCAAGACATCGATCAGCTGATGCCAAGGCAGAGCGCAACGTTGCGACTTTCGGCCTTCAACCAGCGGATAACGCCTGAGCTGAATGGTGTCGTCAGTGAGATCTCCCCCGATCTCAGCATCGATGAGCGAAACGGCGCGAGCTTCTATACTGTGCGTGTCAGCCTGCCGCGCACAAAGCTTACAAGGCTGAAGGGCCTGACCTTGTCGCCCGGTATGCCTGTCGAGGTGTTCTTCTCGACCGGCAGCCGCACAATGCTGTCTTACCTCGTAAAACCTCTGGCAGATCAAATCCAACGGGCATTCAGGGAGGATTGAGTTCGCGTGACGGACTCGGCCATAACCCATGCCGTGCTTAGAGCGTGATGATTAGGTTGCGGCATACTCGGCCTCGGTGAAGGAGTTGGCGCATTCCTTTGATGTGAGAGTGTCGTGGATTTTCCCGATGCTCGCAGATGGCGTCGGTGTTGCGTCTGGCGGCCGTTCTCAGCACGTGTTTGGTTTGGCGAGGAGCATCTCGATCGGATCAGGTCTGGCGAGTATTTCGGCAGGAAGAAGAGCTTGGCGCCGGCGTTGCTGACGGCGTGCCGGACGGCCATGACGACGATGTCGCCCGGCTTGAGGGCCGGCAAGAGCACCTTCTCGACATAGAGCCGGAAGCCATTGATCGGCCCGTCTGTGAGCATCGGGCGGCGGCCCGGTCCACTGCGCCCGCCGACGCGCCAAGTCGGGCCGATCTTGCGCGCCCCCGCTGGATGATGACGAACGGCTATCGACATCTTCTTCGTTGTCGCTCCAACCGTCGGTTGGTCGACGCACTGCCGGTGAGAGCCTAACGTTCCTGGACGGTACGCGCACCGGGCAAGCCCGCCCCCGCATCCCCCATGCCCGGTGCAAAGGCGCTCCGATCGGTCCCGCCGTCCTGGCATGTACGGCGGGACTTTTTGCGATAGGCCTTGGAACCCGCGGTGAAGGCCAGCAACTTCTCCCTCACACATTGCTGCCAGGTCGGTGGCCCCGAAGCCGGCGTCTCCTAGTTTCAGCCTGCTTTGTCGCAGATGGCGCTAAGTACGGCCAGCTCCTGGTACCTCGTCCAAGAGATCTGGACCGTTGCCCGCGGGCAGCTGGCCGTCGGGCGTAAGCTTGTCCACAGCGTCGGGCAATTCTCTTGTGAGCCGGTCGAGAAGTTCGTCATGGGACAATCCGGTTTGCTCAGCCAGATCGCTCAATGTTTGCGGGTCGATTGCTTTCTCAACCTGATCGCGCTGAACGGGCCGGTTTGATCCTTTACTTACCCACGAATCAACCTGATCGCCCGCACCCGCATTTCTGAGACGGTCCAGGATGTCGCCGAGGCCGCCAGGGGAGCCAGCGACGACAATCCCGTACTGTTCCGTTGCGACTGCGCGGCCCAGGGTAGGTAGATCTTGAACTGGCAACGGGTAGCGATGGCGCCGGCGTTCAGCAGCCCGCTTTTGTGCGGCCTTATATGCTTCGGTGTTCCTGGCAGCCGCACGTCGCAGTTTCCTTTCCTCCGGTTCGGCAAGCTGCGCAGCCTTTTCGACGTTTGGCCATCGGCGCCGGAGCTCTTCATATGAGCGGAATGGAACTCTCCAGGCCCTCAACTCATCGTCCCAACTCGCCCACGGAACCGCACGCAATTCTTCAAGCACCGTCCTCGAATATGGCGTGCGAATACGGAGGTCGTCCGCAATTTCCAGATACCGGCTCGAAATTGGGTCGAAGGCGAAGGCATCGCGTCCCTTGCTATCGTCATGGGGCGCCCGTAACGCTACCTCTTTCGCCAGCCAGCGGTCGATCCGCCGGGCTGCTGTGTTGCCGGGGACAAACCAGCTCCTGCGCTCGTCGCTCCATCTGGCACGCGGAAAAGCTTGCTGAAACCGCTCCACCGCCATTCGATCGAACGAAAAGCGGGCTTCGGCACCAGGTGCCTCGCGTTTCTGCGGCGGGGGACGAGCGTCGGATTCCATCGTAGTGCATCAGTCGAGTTCGCTGCACGGAACGCAGCGCCGGCCCTAAAGGTTCACCAGCCGGATAAGCCCCGCGGGAATATGGCGCCTGAACCCTGATGCCCAATGCTCAGGACGCGCGCAGTGAAACTTTCCCCACACTCGTCAGTTAAGGAGTGCCGAGAGGACGAATGATGTCTAAATCAGATGAGAGCGGCTGCGGCCGTGCGGCCGAAAAAGGCTCGTTCGCGTCCCATAAAAGGGGCGGACGCAGAGGTGAAACATGCCCTCGAGACACAGGATCTGTCGCCAACTCAGGCGCGGGAATTGGTGCGTCGGTACGGAAACGACTGGCGAAAGATTGGCGAGGCAGCCAAGTCCTATAAAGACGACTGACAACTCCCCCATTGCCGGCATGATGCGAGGATCAGCACCTGAGCCTTCCATTGCCAATGGGCAAATGTTTGTTGAGAACTCCGAGTGACCCGCATCGCGACCTTCAACTTGAACGGCGTGAACGGTCGCCTGCCCTTGCTCATCAAGTGGCTGGGTCAGACCGACTATGACATCGTGTGCCTTCAAGAATTGAAGACTTCGGATGAGAAATTTCCCGCCGAAGCCGTCAGGAACGCCGGTTACGGCGCGATCTGGCACGGGCAAAAATCCTACAATGGTGTAGCTGTACTCGCCAGGGGAAAGGAGCCGCTGGAGCGTCGACGCGGCCTGCCGGGTGATCCCGACGATACTCACAGCCGGTATATCGAGGCAGAGGTGGATGGGATCGTCGTGGGGTGCATCTACCTGCCCAACGGCAATCCAGCGCCCGGCCCGAAATTCGACTATAAGCTCCGCTGGTTCGACCGTCTGATCAGCTACGGCCAGTTGCTGCTCAGGGAAGGGATCACAAGCGTTCTGTGCGGCGACTATAATGTCGTCCCAACGCCGATCGATGCCGTGGTGCCGAGACGTTGGCTAGGCGACGCAGTCTACTTTCCGGAGAGCCGGCAGGCCTACGCCGAAATGCTTGGTAACGGCTGGATTGATGCCGTCCGTACCATCCATCCGGAAAAAGGCATCTACACGTACTGGAACTTCTCCTACCGGGGCGGCTATGATCGAAGTTCCGGCCTGCGAATGGATCATCTCCTCGTCAGCCCATCACTTTCGAACAGGTTACGTGATGCCGGCGTGGACGCTGACTTGCGAGGCTGGGAAAAGCCGAGTGATCATGCGCCAGCCTGGATAGAGCTCGACGCGTCCGGCAAGTAGTTGACATGATCGAATGTTCGGCGGAATCGCTGGGCGTCTTCGCCCACTGCTAATAGAATGCTCTGCGAGATTGCTCACGCTGCCTTTCTGGCTGCTGCCCTGAACGGACGGTCAATGGTGAAGGCATCTGGACGGATAGCTGCCTCCACCTGGCTCCAGGTCACCGGATGAGCAATTGGGAAACCGGGTCGCGCCCGCGGGGAGAAGGCCCCGACCGCCGTGTTGCCGCGCCCATTGCGGAGATAGTCAATGAAGATACGGCCCTTTCGGGCTGACGGTGCGGCGGAGAGGAGAAAACGATCAGGATGGGCCTCAGCGAGGCGATTGGCGAACGATCGCGCGAGGAGCCGGGCGCTATCGTGCGTGATCTTCGTCTCAAGGTGGGCCATCAAGTGAATGCCCTTGCCGCCCGTCACCTTCGGCCAGCTCTCCAGACTTTCCGCTTCCATGATGTCGCGAAGTGCCAGCGCGGTCTCGATGACTTCATCCCACTCGACCTCCTCGCCCGGATCAAGGTCCAGAACGATGCGGTCGGCATGCTCGATGTCGTCAACGGTGGCATTCCAAGGATGCAGCTCTACCGCATCCATCTCGACCAGCCCCAGCAAGCCGGCAAGGTCGTCCACCCACACGCGCACACCTTCGCCACCCTCGCGCTTTTGAACACGCAACTGATGCACTGCTGCTGGGATCTTCGGCAGCGCGCCTTTGTGGTAGAAGGTTGCCCCGAGAGCATGGCGGACCAGCTTCAGCGGTCGGTGGCCGAGATGGACGAGTGCGTGATCGGCAACCCTCTGCCAATAGCGCGCAAGCTCTTCCTTGGAGGGCGAGACCGCGTCGGGCAGCAGTTGCAGGATGTTCTCGCTGGGAACGCCATGTTCCTGGGCTGGCCCACGTCGCCTTGATGGCGCCGGAGGCTTGGCCGGGATCGCCACGAGGTCTTCTCGCAGCCCCTTGAATACTGCCTCGCGCAACACGCCGCGATCAGTGACGCCACTGAATTGCACCTCGGCCTGCACGTCTGGTCTGACCCAGGTTGCCTTCGGTTTCACGATGGGCTCTGACAGCGGCGACGTGCTGATGATCAGCGGGTCGAGCCGCTCTCGGACCGATTGCGCAGCGCTCAAGGTATAGCCGCTGCGAGCCTTCCCGGCATAGAGCAGTCGGTCGCCCTCGCGGCGCCCGATGTAGAGCGATGCAATGCGACGCGGATGAGCGCCGAGTTTCTCGACGAAAGCGACAATGGGAAAAGTGTCGCTCTTGATGCACTTCACTTTGAGCCAACTGGTCTGGATACCCGAGCGATACGTGGCATCTGTGCGCTTGGAGACGATGCCCTCCAATCCCATCCGGCAGGCATGTTGAAACACGTCTTTGCCACTCACCTCCAGATGCTCGGCATAGGTCAGTGTCGGCGCTGAGCCCTTCAGCAGCTTCTCCAGCGCTGCCTTGCGCTTGACCAGCGGCTGCTGTCGTAGATCGCGGCCGTTCAGGTGCAGCAGGTCGAAAGCGTAAAAGATGAGCCTGACCGAGTTTGGATTGCCCAACTCCCGTTCCAACGCTTGGTAATCCGGCAGGCCGGTATCGCCGAGAACGACAGCCTCTCCGTCGATGATCGCCGCCTTCACCGGCAAGCCCGCAGCTGCTTGAACAATTCGTCGGTATCGATCAGACCAGTCGTAGCCACGGCGCGTGAAGGCCCGCGCTTTGCCGCCCTCAATGATCAGCTCGGAGCGGTAGCCATCGTACTTGATCTCATGAAGCCATTCGCTGCCCTCAGGCGCGTTCTCGACCAGCGTGGGCGACTGAAACTCAATGAAAGATAGCTGGCCATCCCCAGCTTTGGAACTCATGGCACACTCCTGACTTCCCACCCAACTTTGGTGCCGCTGAATAGGTTCCGCAACAGAGCTGGCCGGAGGAGTAGGGTCCCGAGCCGGTTTACCCGATCCTTGCTCGAACCAGGCTTGGTTGAGGGAACTCTTAGTTAAGCCGTCACTTATGTACGAATGTCGCTCCATTGGTTCTCTCCGCCGGTCTCCGTAAGGACCACCCGTCCTGGCATTGCTTATCAGTGCAACAACGTGGAGGGGGCCGCCGAGCAACTATTGCAGTGGACCAAGCGTGGCCCCAAGTGGCACAGCGCAGTGCAGCTCTGCATGGACGCCATGATCGATCAGGTGAAACCCGAAGTGGTCCGCAGGGCGTTTCTCGAAGCGGCCAAGGAAGAGGGAAACCTACTGCCTCCTTAGCATCTGCGACCGAAAGCCCTACTCTTGGTCGGGCACGAACCTGACAGAGAGCTCATCGGCTCTGCAGCCAGGCGGCGGTCGTAGAACTGGCAAGCGAGGACCATTGGCTTGCCCGACTACCGCTGCGCCTTCAGCGATAGTCAAGCTATCCGGCATTTAAGTTGACTTGCAGGGGATTTTCTCTGGCGGCCTTCTCACTATCGATAATTCCCGCTTATCGATAGTGACTTGACCAAGGCTTGACCATCCGGCGAAATCGGCGCTGTCGTGGCGCAGAATTGCAATTGCCGGGCAAAGCAGCGCTCGTATCGACGACAGCGCACGGCCCGCCGCAGCACAGGAAGCTCGTACGAGGACAAAGCAATGACCGTCACGGTGAAGGTCGGCGAGGCCAAGACACACCTTTCCGAGCTGCTGGCCAGGGTCGAAGCTGGCGAGGACATTGTCATCGCGTGCGGCAACGATCCGATCGCCAAACTGACGCGGATTCAGCGCCGCAGCGACGTCGAGGCGGCAATCGAGGAGACCAGGGCTGCGCGCGCCCGCGCAAAGCCCGTGACGCAGGAGGAGGTCAGGGCCTGGCGCGACGAAGGACGTCATTAGCGATCCTCGTCTGACGCCGTTCGTCGTCGACGTCTCGGTTGCTGCCGCCTGGGTGCTTCCCGACGAGAATGACGCGGCGGCCGAAGCCCTTCTGCGCCAGCTTCCAGGCGCGACTGCTCTTATCCCTTCGCTGTTCTGGCATGAAGCGCGCAGCGTCGTCTTGACGGCCGCTCGAGGATGCCGGAGCGGGCCAGGACGGCAAGATTTTGGCGTTGGCGGCACGCCACCAGCTCATCGCCTATGACGCCAGCTATCTGGCGCTCACCATCGAGAGCGAGCTTCCGCTTGCCACGCTTGACCGCAGGCTCGCCGCAGCCGCGCTCGCCGAAGGCGTCGCGATCCCCGCTCCGTGCGGCGAAACGAAAGACCCCTGACATGACCACAAAACCGCCCGCCTGAGAGGAATAACGAAAGAGCCGATCTTGCTTTCAGCCGGCGGCATTTTTTGCCATCAAGCGTCTTGCGCCGGGGAGCTCGTCGTTAAGATGGTCAAGACCCGGCTCCATTTCGGAGGCTTCGACCGGAGCGATTTCGTCCGCGCTGAGCTCCGCTGTCATCTCGACCCGCCGGTCGCGCTTCGACAGCCGGACAAAATCCTCGTGGGCCAGCAGCACGGTGCGCGGGCGGCCGTTCTTGGTGATGATGACCGGATCGCGGACCGCGGCATCGTCTTCAGGCCTCACCAGACGCATTCATACGTTCGTTTTCTGGCACATTCCTTATGTGTATAAACACCCCAAAAAAAGCCCTGTCAAAAACGACCGAATGCGCGCACAATCGCGAGTGCCCCCAGCTGCGGCCTCATTGGTGATGCCCGCGTCTCGACCGAGGACCAGGCGAGCGCCCAAGTCGACGAACTCAAGGCGGCCGGCGGCCGCTTGGTCCATCAGGAGCACGGCTCCGGCGCCTCGCGCTCCCGGCCGGTGCTGGCGAAGCTGATGCGCGCCAAAGCCGTGGGGCTATGTCGATATGGCGCCCAGAATCTCCAGGGTCGCCGCCGGCGATAGCCTGCCAAGACTGTCACCCACGCTTGCCCTGGACACCCGTAATGGAAACGACGGCGGGCGCTACCGTGACGAACAGGATATAATGCTCACCGGCGGCAAGCTGGTTGAGGAAGCCCCACCGTCATGAAGCCAATGAACGAAGAGCACCTCGCGGTCCTACGCAGGCACATGGTCGAGATGATTGCAATCCATACCGACCTTGCAAGCGAAGAA
>NZ_JAMYVA010000075.1:0-18790 GCF_040323505.1 Mesorhizobium sp. M0040 | reverse complement strand
GCCGCCGATGCTGCCAAAGTTCCCATCAGCCATCGCATCAAGAAATGCGCCTGGAACGACGACTATCTCATCAATGCCATCACTCATATGCGATAGCCCTGCCTCGAGGGGGGAGATGTCGCCGAAGGCGACAGAGGGGGTCGGGACGTCCTGACGCGAACCTTTACCGCGAACAAAACAGGCTGGCCTTTACCGCGAACAAAACAGGCTGGCGCTCGACGCGAGACGTCCCCCTCTGGCCTGCCGGCCATCTCCCCCTCAAGGAGGGAGATTGATGCCACCACGGCTTTCGCCAATCGCCAAGGCCGGGAAGGCAGGACAAATATGCTTTTGTGCCGGCCGCAGCAACTTTGTTCTTGCTTTGTGCCGGCAGCTATGCTACTAATTTGGGTATGGTGCCAATTGGCTCCAACGACCCGTCCTCCCGAGGCGGGTTTTTTTGTTATTGCGCCATTCATGGCAAATGGCCCAGGCGGAATACGATTCCGTTGCGGCCAATCAGCTTTCGTCTCGTTAGAGGATCCTTCTGAATCGACGGTCGCGGAGTTTGACGCACTCCATCGTTCGAGCCTTCGGCCGGTTCACTCAATTCGATCCCGAACTGTCACTTTTTGCTTGGATCGTCCGCCGGGTTGACGTAGGTGATCTTGAATGGCCCCTCGCCATGAACCTGGATAATCGTTTCGCTTGTCGTCCAGGCGAAGTGATTCATTCCCGCCGGCGCGACGCCGAAGCCGCCAGCAGTCAGTTCGACACCTTTCGCCTCGTCGAGCTTATCGCCCATTCCAATATGGAAGTTGCCGGAAAGCACCGTTGCGTATTCCGTGGTGGGATGATTATGTGCGGCAATTTTGTAGCCGGCGGGTGTCTTCAACCGCAGCACATAGGCGCCGTCCTTTGAGGGATCTCCAGCGACAACAGCCATTTCCGCGCCAGCGGGAATGACAGCAGGAGCAGGACCCCATTTGATGTCTTTGGCGTTCATCGGCATCTCATCGGCAAACAGAGGCGCCGTCCCAACAAGCAGCAGTGCCAGGGCAGAGGCAAGCTTGAGCATGACAATCTCCCAGTGTCTGTAGAGGACGGCGTCGAGTATCGGAGCGCCGATCCACTTGCCAGTTCGAGCCTACCAGGGCAGAGCGCCCGAACGCATCCTGCGAACGGGGGACGCGCATTCGCGGTAGCCGCGGAAGCTGCCGCTAAAAACATTTCCAGGTGAAACGATTTTGTTTGTATCACTGTAGGTGATCGGCCTCGCTAGCTTCCAGTGCCAGATTTGTCGACGGCAGAAGACGGCTTGACGGCCTTTGGCTGGCGGCTGAAAAGGGCTGGCCTGCGGACGTGGCGGAATTGGTAGACGCAAGGGACTTAAAATCCCTCGATCTCTGATCGTACGGGTTCGATTCCCGTCGTCCGCACCAGCAACATCGGCGCCGCCATTGCGGCCTAAGCAAGAGCATGAACTCGCCGCATACAGGCTGCCACATGCCATTTCTCGACCAGGAGCCGGCGAGCCGATGCGGGATCTGCGATATGCGTATCCGGTGTCCGCATGTTCGTTTGCCAGCTTCCAAAGCGCACTCAGGCAAGGGCGGCGGTATCGGTCACACGCATCATCGCCAGCAATTTCGATATGATTTTGTCACATCGGCTGCTATATGGTGGAAAAGGAGTCCGCCCATGCGAACCACCCAGCCGATAAGTATCACCCTCCCGCGCGACATGGCCGAGGCCGTCGCGCGCAAGGTCGAATCCGGCGCCTACGCCTCCGTCAGCGAAGTGCTGCGCGAGGGCGTGCGCGCGCTGCTCGACCGCGACGCCGCCGTTGAACGCTGGCTGCGCGAGGAAGTCGCCCAGAGCTACGACGAGTACAAGGCGAATCCGTCCAGCGCCATCCCTGCCGAGCAGGTCATGCTGCGTATCCGCGACCGCGCCGCCGCGCGACGCGATGATGCCACTAAGGAATGACGCGCAGGGTTGTATTTTCCGCGCAAGCGGAGCACCAGTTGGATGCGCTGTATCGCTACATAGAGGAATATTCCTCCACAGCCCGTGCGGAATCGTTCGTTGGCGGCATCGTGGCCTATTGCCACGCGTTCGAGCCGTTTCCCGAGCGCGGAACGCGCCGCGACGATATTCGTCCCGGCCTCCGCGTTCTAGGCTACCGCCGCCGCGTCAGCATTGCCTTCACGGCCGAAGCCGACACCATCGCCGTCCTCGGCGTCTATTACGGCGGGCAGGACTATGAAGCGGACCTCAAGGACAAAGGCTAACGGGCGTAACGATCGGGCGATAAGACCTCTGCCCCAGTGGAGCCTCGCCGATCGCGCGGGCAAAGAAGTCTGTTCAGCCCCCAGGCCTCCAGCCGCAACCAGCGTCGCCTTGTCCCAGCCCCGCAAGGCGGCCTAGTGGAAGGGGTTCCGGCCGGGAGCTTCCTCGCAGTGTCCAGCTTCCGGCATGGCTCACCTCCCGATCGGGTTCAGCTTCAGGTGCTGGATCAAAATAATCGTCTTGGCGTCGATGATCCGACCATCGTGCATGCCGGCCAGTGCTTCGTCGAGCGGCATTTCCAAAACCTCGATGTCCTCGCCTTCGTCGTGGGCGCCGCCGCCGTCAGAAATGCGGTCGGCGGGCGAGTAGCGGGCGACGAAGAACCAGAGCCGCTCAGTGACGCTGCCGGGGCTCATATAGGGCGAAAACAGCCGCTGCACGTCCTTCAGCCGGTAGCCGAGCTCCTCTTCGGCCTCCTTGCGGATGCAGGTTTCGGGATCGTCTTCGTCGAGCAGGCCGGCGCAGGCCTCGATCAGCGGCTCCTTGTGGCCGGTGACGTAGGCCGGGTAGCGGAACTGCCGCACCAGAAGCACCGTCGAGCGGTCGGGATCGAAAGGCAGGATCACCGCGCCGTCGCCGCGATCGTAGGTCTGGCGGGTGTGCGTTTCCCATTTGCCGTCGCGCCGGCGGTAGTCGAAGACGGTCTTTTTCAGAACCGCCCATTCGTCGGAAAGGACTTCCTCGGAGCGGATGCGAATGCGATCTTCCATGGTGGACTCCCTGCTGCCGCGGCAAGGCGTAGCCGCGAACGGCGGTTCGCGCAATCGGGTCACCAATTGGTCCAGAGGCCGGTTCACCGTCTCGTGTCTGGCGCTGGCACAATCGGCTGCATAAATAGCGGCAACCCTTTCCGGAGTTTTTTATGACCTCATCGCTTTTCCAGCCGATCACCCTTGACGGCCTGACCTTTCCTAACCGCATCGCGGTCGCGCCGATGTGCCAGTATTCGGCCGAGGACGGCTCGGCCAGCGATTGGCACCTCTATCACTGGATGAACCTGGCGATGTCGGGCGCCGGCATGGTCACCGTCGAGATGACCGATGTCGAACGGCGCGGCCGCATCTCGCATGGCTGCCTCGGCCTCTATTCCGAGGACAATGAGGCGGCGGCGCGACGCACGCTGGATGCAGCCAAGCGTGTCGCCGCGCCGGATACGAAATTCGGCACGCAGCTTGCCCATGCCGGCCGCAAGGCCTCCAACCGGAAACCCTGGGAAGGCGGCGGCCCGCTGAAAGCCGATCAGGACCCGTGGCCGATCGTATCGGCCTCGGCGATCGCCTACGACACCGGCTGGCAGGTGCCGCGGGCGCTGGAGGACGACGAGATCCTGCAAATCATCGAACGCTTCGCCGAAGCGGCGCGGCGGGCCGAGCGTGCCGGCTTCGACTTCATCGAGCTGCATGCCGCGCATGGCTATCTGATCTTCCAGTTCCTGTCGCCGCTTTCCAACCGGCGTACCGACCGCTGGGGCGGCTCGCTGGAAAACCGCATGCGTTTCGTCGTCGAGATTGCCAAGGCGGTGAAGAAGGCCGTGCCCAGGCTGATGCTGGGGGCGCGTCTGTCGATCAAGGAATGGGTCGATGGCGGCTTCGACGTCGAGGATGCGATCGAAGTGGCAAAAGCGCTGAAGGAGGTCGGCGTCGCCTATCTCTGCTGCTCGAGCGGCGGCAACTCGCCGTTGCAGAAGCTGCCGACCGGCCCGGGCTACCAGGTGCATCTGGCTGAAGCGGTGCGCAAGGCCGTCGGCGTCCCGACGCGGGCCGTCGGCCTGATCGACGATCCGAAACAGGCGGAGGCGATCGTTGCCGACGGCCGCGCCGACATGGTGGCGCTGGCGCGCGCCTTCCTTGCCGATCCGCGCTGGGGCTGGCGCGCCGCGGCCACCTTCGGCGAAAAAATCCACCCGGCGCCGCAGCTTGCCCGCTCGGTGACGACGATGCAGCACTGGATGAAGGTGGCGACCTGACGGCGGGTTCTCACCTCACTGGGCGAGGCATCACAGCTTCGCTTTGATCCTCTGCCGGTGTAGGGTGGCCGGGGCCGCGGCTGGGCGCGGCGGGTTGGGGAGCAGAGACATGCCGTTCAGGGGGAATTCCATTGCGGCTGCTGCCGCGGTGTTGGCCGGGCTGTCGTTCGCCGCACCGACGCCGGCCGGGGCGCAATATTGCGAAGGCACGGTGCACGGCCTTTCCAGGCACTACAATCTGGCGACGGGAAGCGGCTTTCTCGCCGTTCGAGCCCGACCGAACTCGTCGTCGCGCATGATCGGGCAATTATTCAACGGCGACCAAACCGAGATCTTCGACCGCCGCGGAAGCTGGTACAAGGTCGATTTCGGCGGCCGCACCGGCTGGGCGAATGCACGCTGGCTGCGCAACGACTGCGGCTATTGAGCTATTTTCGCCTGAGCTAAAATAGCAGTTGCAACCAAATCGGCCGCTCCGCGTTGGCGGCGATGATGGACAGCAAGCCATTTGAAAAGCCGGTCGTGGTCGAACTCGGCCATGTCGGCAAATATCGGCAGATCCGCAGCGCCCAGGAGGCGGCGGAGTGCCTGATGACGGTCTGGCCACTCAATCGCGGGCCGCGTCATCGTGATGCCCTCGACACTTGCCTAAAAGTGCTGGAAGGTTATCGTTCGACGGCGGATGCGCGCCGGGCACTGATCGAAGCCGCCAGGGAATCGGACGTGCTAGTCACAGACGACAGGCTGCCAGACGACAGACTGGCCGACGATAGGCTGCATTGAGGCAACGGGCTTTCAACCGGAGGGTTTCATGGCGAAACTGACCTACAAGATCGTCGAGCATGACGGAGGCTGGGCCTACAAGGTCGGCTCGACATTCTCCGAAACGTTCCCCACCCATCAGGACGCGTTGCGCGCCGCCGAGATCGCTTCGGCCGAACAGCAGGTCGCCGGCAATACCGACGGCATCCAGTACGAGGACGCCGACGGCAAATGGCACGACGAGCTCGCAGATGGCCGCGACCGGCCGCAGACGGAGGTTTCGGATTAGGGTGTGTCGATATCCAGGTGATGCCGGGCTGCTTTACAGGCCGGTTTGGTAGCGCTACCGTCTCACATCGCGCGTGACCGGGGAGGAGCCTGGGCGCTGTCGCGGTCCAGGCAGGAAAGCGGTTTCCTTCGAAGTCGTTGCGGGAATCAATCGGGAGGAGATCGATGGCGTCTGTCGCGATCGGCGATGTCTACAAATCATTTGGGACCGTCGAGGTCCTGCACGGGGTCAGCGTCGATATAGACGACGGCGAGTTCGTCACGCTGGTCGGTCCTTCGGGTTGCGGAAAGTCGACCCTTCTCAGGATGATCGCCGGCCTGGAAAAGATCTCGCGCGGCCAGATCGCGATCGGCAAACGTGTCGTCAATAACGTTGCGCCAAAGGAGCGCGACGTCGCCATGGTCTTCCAGAACTATGCGCTCTACCCGCATATGACGGTCGCCGAGAACATGGCGTTCTCGCTGATGCTCAAGGGCGTTCCCAAGACGGAGAGCGATGCCGGCGTGCGGCGCGCGGCCGAAATCCTGGGACTGGTGCCGCTGCTCGACCGCTATCCGCGCCAGCTTTCCGGCGGGCAGCGCCAGCGCGTTGCCATGGGCCGGGCGATCGTGCGCGATCCGCAGGTCTTCCTGTTCGACGAGCCGCTGTCCAATCTCGATGCCAAGCTCCGGGTGCAGATGCGCGCCGAGATCAAGGAACTGCACCAGCGCCTGAAGACGACGACGGTCTACGTCACCCACGACCAGATCGAGGCGATGACCATGGCCGACAAGATCGTCGTCATGCATGACGGCATCGTCGAGCAGATCGGGCCGCCGCTCGAGCTGTACGACCGGCCGAACAATCTTTTTGTCGCCAGCTTCATCGGCTCGCCCGCCATGAACATGCTCAGGGGCGAGATCGTAAGCGACGGCTCGCCGTCATTTCGCGGCGCCGGAGGGATTTCGGTCCCGTTGGCCTCTGCACTTTCCATCGGCAATGGTGAGCCGGTCGTGCTGGGGATACGGCCCGAGCATTTACGGCTGTCCGACCATCAGGGCATCCCGGTCACCGTCGCGGTGGTCGAGCCGACAGGGTCCGAAGTGCAGCTCATCGGCCGCACGGCGGGTGGCGAGGAGATCGTCGCCAATTTCCGGGAACGCCATTCCTTCACGCCGGGCGAAACCATCCGGCTTACGGCCGAGCCTGGCCTCATCCATCTCTTTCACGGCAAAACCGGACAGCGGTTCGAAACACCCATCGGGCAGTAGGACGGCAAGGACAATAAGCAGGAGGAAGCGAGCATGAAATTCACCAGACGTGACGTGATCCGCACCACCGCCGGTGCGGCGGCGGGAGCCTTGGGAAGCCGGTTCATCGGCTCTCCCGCCTTTGCCCAGGAGGGGTTGAAATACAAGCCCGAGGACGGCGCCAAGCTCAGGCTGCTGCGCTGGTCGCCCTTCGTGCAGGGCGACGAGGATCAATGGCTGGCCAACACCAAGCGCTTTACCGAAGCGACCGGTGTCGAGGTCCGCGTCGACAAGGAAAGCTGGGAGGACATCCGCCCCAAGGCGGCGGTCGCCGCCAATGTCGGCTCCGGCCCGGACCTGATGTTCGTCTGGTTCGACGACCCGCACCAATATCCCGACAAGCTGCACGACGTGACGGAACTGGGCGAATATCTCGGCTCGAAATATGGCGGCTGGCACGATGGACCGCACCAATATGCGACACGGCAAGGCAAATTCCTCGGCCTGCCGCTGGCGACCATCGGCAATGCCATCGTCTATCGCGAAAGCTGGGTGAAAGAGGCCGGCTTCTCCGAATTTCCGAAGGACACGGCAGGCTTGCTCGAGCTTTGCAAGGCATTGCAGGCGAAGGGGCACCCTGCCGGCTTCACGCATGGCCACGGCGTCGGCGACGGCAACAACTACGCTCACTGGCTGCTGTGGAGCCATGGCGGTCAGATGGTCGACGAGAGCGGCAAGGTGACGATCAACAGCCCCGAGACGCTCAAGGCGATCGAATACGCGCAGGAGCTCTACAAGACCTTCATTCCCGGTACCGAAAGCTGGCTCGACGTCAACAACAACCGCGCCTTCCTGGCCGGGCAATTGAGCGTCATCGCCAACGGCATTTCCGCCTACAACACCGCCAAGATCAACAAGGACAAGGATCCGAAGCTCACTCTGATAGCCAAGGACATCCGCACCACCAACCTGCCGATTGGACCGGTCGGAAAATCCGTCGAGCTGTTCCAGGTGACCACGGCCGTGATCTTCGACTACACGCCCTACCCCAACGCCGCCAAGGCCTACCTGCAGTTCATGTTCGAGGATCCGCAAATGTCGCAGTGGATCACGTCGTCGGCAGGTTATTGCTGCCAGACGCTCAACGCCTTCGACAACAACCCGGTGTGGACGGCCGATCCGAACAATGCCGCCTACGCCAAGGCCTCGGCGACGCTGCGGCCCAACGGCTATGCCGGCCCGCTCGGCTACGCCTCGGCAGCGACCATGGCCGATTATGTGCTGGTCGACATGTTCGCCAAGGCGGTGACCGGCCAGGCGACGCCGCAAGAAGCGATGGAAGAAGCCGAGAAGCGCGCAAACCGCTACTATCGCGTTTGAGCCGGGTTCAGCCGGGCAGCCATGCTGCCCGGCTTCGAATCGCGCATGGCCGCCCGGCCGTTCAATGAGACCTTAGAGGAGCCGACCCATGGCCGTGACCTCCGCTGCCGCTCAGCCACGCCGGTCGGCGCTGTCGCGCATTCTGACGTTCGTGTCCGAAAGTCATAACGCGCTTGGCTTCGGCTTCATGCTGCCGGCGGCGGCACTGCTGCTGGTCTTCCTGACCTATCCGCTCGGGCTCGGCGTCTGGCTCGGCTTCACCGATGCCCGCATCGGCCGCCCCGGCATCTTCATCGGCTTCGAGAACTATGAATATCTGTGGGATGACGCCGTCTTCTGGCTCTCCGTCTTCAACACCTTGCTCTACACGATCAGCGCCTCGGTCCTGAAGTTTGTGCTCGGCCTGTGGCTGGCGCTTATCCTCAACCAGAACCTGCCGTTCAAGTCGTTCTTCCGCGCGATCGTCCTGCTGCCCTGGGTGGTGCCGACGGTGCTGTCGGCGATCGCCTTCTGGTGGATCTACGATTCGCAATTCTCGATCCTGTCCTGGGCGCTTATGGAAATGGGCCTGATCGACCATCGCATCAACTTCCTCGGCGATCCCGAGAATGCGCGGGCTTCGGTCATCGCCGCCAATGTCTGGCGCGGCATTCCTTTCGTGGCGATCACGCTGCTTGCCGGCCTGCAGACGATTCCGCAGTCGCTCTACGAGGCCGCCACGCTCGACGGCGCCAGCCGGTGGCAATTGTTCCGCTATGTGACGCTGCCGCTGCTGACGCCGATCATCGCCATCACCATGACGTTTTCGGTGCTGTTCACCTTCACCGATTTCCAGCTGATCTATGTGCTGACGCGCGGCGGGCCGGTGAACGCCACGCATCTGATGGCGACGCTGTCGTTCCAGCGCGGCATTTCCGGAGGCCAGCTTGGCGAAGGCGCCGCGATCGCAGTTGCTATGATCCCGTTCCTGCTGGCGGCGATCCTGTTCAGCTATTTTGGCCTGCAGCGTCGCAAATGGCAGCAGGGCGGCGGAGATTGACATGACCGCGATCGAAACGAGCAAACGCCCGGAACTCGACGAAGGCGGCATGGGCTACCTGCAGAGTTTGCCGCGCCGCGTGGTGACGGTCTACCTGCCGTTGCTGATCTTCGTCATCGTGCTGTTGTTTCCGTTCTACTGGATGACGATCACGGCGGTTAAGCCCAACCTCGAGATGACCGACTACGCCAATTTCAATCCGTTCTGGGTGGTGCATCCGACGCTCGAGCATATCCGCTACCTGCTCTTCGAGACGTCTTATCCGGGCTGGCTGCTCAACACGATCATCATCTCGACCGCCGCCACGTTCCTGTCGCTGCTGGCTGCGGTGTTCGCTGCCTATGCGATTGAACGCTTGAGGTTCTCCGGGGCGCGGCAGGTCGGCCTCGCGGTGTTCCTCGCCTATCTCGTGCCGCCCTCGATCCTGTTCATTCCGCTGTCTGTGATGGTGTTCAACCTTGGACTTTACGACACGCCCTTCGCGCTCATCCTTACATATCCAACCTTCCTGATCCCGTTCTGCACATGGCTGCTGATGGGTTACTTCCGCTCGATCCCGTTCGAGCTGGAAGAATGCGCGCTGATCGACGGGGCGAGCCGTTGGCAGATCCTCACCAAGATCGTGCTGCCGCTGTCGGTGCCGGGCCTGATTTCCGCCGGCATCTTCGCATTCACGCTGTCATGGAACGAGTTCATCTACGCCTTGACCTTCATCCAGTCGTCCGAAAACAAGACTGTGCCGGTCGGCGTGCTCACCGAGCTGGTGCGCTCGGACGTCTACGAATGGGGGGCGCTGATGGCGGGAGCGCTGATCGGCTCGCTGCCGGTGGTGGTGCTCTATTCGTTCTTTGTCGAGCACTATGTTTCCTCGATGACCGGAGCCGTGAAGGAATAGCCGATATCCTGATTAGGTTCGGAGGTATTCCCGGCGGCCGGGATGCCCGGGGCGGGCACCCTGCCGGCCGAGACCGCGTTCCGGGAGGGTGTCAGCTGCTTGTGTCGGACTTCGGAGCAAATGCGCGGTCGGCAATGCGTTCGATGAAAGCGACGACCCGTTCCGGCTCGACGAATTGCGGCATGTGACCAAGCCCCTCGACCGGCTCGAAATGCAGCCCCCTGATCTTTTCCATCACCGGCCAGCCTTGAATATCGATGCCCAGCACGAGATCGGAAGCACCAAACAGAATGCCGGCCGGCATGGTGATCTCGCGATAGCGTTGCTCGATGCGGCCAAGGTCGTGCTCAATGGCCACGACATCGGTCGACGTTGCATAGAAATGGCTTGGCCTGAGCCCGCACCAGCCGCCGCCCTCGACCATATAGTCGGCCGGCGCCGTCTGCGGCGCGAAAATGAAGGCAAGCGTCGCTTCGGCATATTTGAGAGCCGCCGGGATCGCCACCGTATGAGCCATGATCCGGCGCCGCAGCGGCGACTTAATGTACAGCGGGCCGAACTTCTCGCGCGCGTCCGGCTCCAGATGGGTCAGCGGTGCCAGCAAGGCGATGCCGGAAATCGCCTCTGGATGCTCGATAGCCAGCGTCAGCGCGATGGCGCCACCCAGCGAATGACCGACGACCAGAGGCTTTTCCAGCCCAAGCGCGTCGATAAAATGCCGCACGATCTCGGCCTGCTCGGGCAGCCGTCCGCTGGCGCCCCTGGCCCGCACCGAATAGCCGGAGCCCGGACGGTCGAGCGCGATCAGCCGATAGTTCGGGCCGAACCGTCCGAACAGCGTGTGGCCGAATTGATGAAGCTGCGCGCCGAGGCCGTGCAGGAAGACGATCGGCCGCCCCTCGCCCGTCTCGACATAATGGATGCGGTTGCCGTCGATCTCGATGAATTTGCCACTGGCCGGCACCAGCCTTTCGGCCTTCGCCGCGATCCGCAGCGTCGCCAGCATCGGATAGGCTGCCATGACGAGCGCCAGCAGAAACAGCGCGCCGGGTAGCCATAGCAGAATCGATGCCGGCATGTCTTGCTCAGGGCTCCAAACCGGCACGCAGCATCACCCGCCGACGGGTGCACTGCAAGGGAGGTGGCACAGGTAGATCCGTCATTTGGCGGCATTGCCGCCGGCCGTTTGCCGCGCTATCTCAGGCGACCCGTTTGCCGGAGCCAGTCATGACCGAAATCGTCACCGCCGCCATGCTCGTCATCGGCGACGAGATTCTGTCCGGCCGCACCAAGGACAAGAACATCGGCCACCTCGCCGACATCATGACGGCGATCGGCATCGACCTGAAGGAAGTGCGCATCGTTGCGGACGAGGAAGACGAGATCGTCGCTGCGGTGAATGCGCTGCGCACCCGCTATACTTATGTCTTCACCACCGGCGGCATCGGCCCAACGCATGACGACATCACCGCCGATTCGGTTGCCAAGGCCTTTGGCGTGCCATGCGAATACGACGCCAAGGCCTACGCCCTGCTGGAGGCAAGCTACGCCGCCCGCGGCATCGAATACACCGAAGCACGCAAGCGCATGGCGCGGATGCCGCGCGGGGCAGACCACATCGATAATCCAGTGTCGGTTGCGCCGGGCTTTCGCATTGGCAACGTCCATGTCATGGCCGGCGTGCCGGCGATTTTCCAGGCGATGCTCGACAATGTCGTGCCGACATTGCGGGCCGGCACCAAAATGCTGTCAGCAACCGTGGAATGCCCGTTCGGCGAAGGCCTGATCGGCGGGCCGCTGGGCGACATCCAGAAGGCGCATCCGGACACGATCATCGGCTCCTACCCGAAATATGGCGACGGCAAGTTCTGGACGGAACTGGTGGTGCGCGCCCGCAGCCAGCAGGCACTGGACTCCGCACGCGCCGACGTAGAGGCTATGGTGGCGGGCTTGATCAACGCAAGCCGAGTGGGCTGATCGGCCGGCCTGACGGAACCAGCATCGCGCAGTGACGTTTGTCACGAGTGGGATCGCCGTAAGAAGTGAGGGACTGCCATGCGCTTCAAGACCATCGTCGCCATATTGCAGAATGAACAGGATGCCGAGCGCGTCCTCGACTGCGCGATCCCGCTGGCCAGCCGATTCCAGAGCCATCTGATCGGCATCCATGCCGAGGCGCTGCCGGTGCCCTACACCTCTGCCACCGGCTTTCCGGACACCGAGTTCCTGCAGGTTTCCGCCGATATGAACCGGGAGCGCGCCGAGAAGTTGCAGGCCGCCTTTCACAAGCGCATCGAGAATTCCGGCCTGTCGTTCGAGTGGCGCAGTCTCGAGAGTTTTTCCGGCGACAGTGCGCTGACCGGCATCTCGACCGTTCGCACCGCGGACCTGATCATCGCCGCGCAGCGCGAATCGGGCAGCGACCCGAGCGCCGACGTCGACACCCTGGTCTACGATGCCGGCCGGCCGGTGCTGGTGGTGCCGCATTCGGGTCCGCTGGTCACCAGCTTCAAGCATGTGCTGCTCGCCTGGAACGGCAGCAAGGAAGCCGCGCGCGCGGCCTTCGATGCCCTGCCCTTCATCATCGAGGCCGAAAAGACGGACATCGTCGTCATCGACCCGCCCGATACGCTCGACGAGGCGCCGGAAACAGCCGGCGCCGAGATCGCCGCCTCGCTGTCCAGGCATGGCGCGACCGTCAGCGTCTCGGTGCTGAGGTCCGGCGGCGCTTCCGTTGACGACATCATCCAGACCAGGGTCGCCGAGTCGGGTGCGGACCTGCTCGTGCTCGGCGCCTACAGCCATTCCTGGCTGCGCCAGCTGCTGTTCGGCGGGGTGACGCGAACGGTGCTGCGCACCGCCCCGGTGGCGGCTTTCCTGTCGCGGTAGGTTCACAGGGATAGCTGGCAGGACAATAGCTTTGCCGCGCCCTTGCCAAAGCCAAGCCTTTCCAGTTAATTCCGCGCGCATTCCATAGGTGTCTGCGCGCGATGCGCGCTTTACGGAGTGCGCGAAAGATGTCCCTGCCCGAAAAAGCCTTCCCGGTCTCCTGGGACCAGTTCCACCGCGATGCGCGCGCGCTCGCCTGGCGGCTTGCCGGCGCCAACAAGGGGCAATGGAAGGCGATCGTCTGCATCACGCGCGGCGGCCTGGTTCCGGCCGCCATCATTTCGCGCGAGCTTGGCATCCGCATCATCGAGACGGTCTGCGTCGCCTCCTACCACGATTATACCAGCCAGGGGCAATTGCAGGTGCTGAAGGAGGTCACGCCGGCGCTGCTCGCCGATGACGGGGCCGGAGTGCTGATCATCGACGACCTCACCGACACCGGCAAGACGGCGGGCATAGTGCGCGCGATGATGCCCAAGGCGCATTTCGCCACCGTCTATGCCAAGCCGAAAGGCAGGCCGATGGTCGACACTTTCGTTACCGAGGTCAGCCAGGACACCTGGATCTATTTTCCCTGGGACATGGGCTTCACCTACCAGAAGCCGATCGCCGATGACCACGCCGGCTGATTCGCGCAACGCCGCTTGATGCACCGAGTCCGCCCAGGGGACCTCCGCACACCGATAAAGGCGTGGCGCGACGCTGCTGCAGTCGCGCCATTAGGCTGAGATCGGCGCAGATTGACGGAATCTGGCCGATCCGTGAAACATTTTTTACTTTCATTGCTTATAATTAGCCGTAAGATTCGTGAGACGGCAAATGATTCTGGAAGCTGGGGCAAGCTTCTCCGATGTTGACGAGGCCAACGACGCACAACCATAAGGCCGAAAGGGTCCGGCGACTCTTCGGCGCGGTGCCGTCCCGCCTTCAGGTTGCAGCCCTGCCCTGGCGCGATGGCGGCGACGGCGTCGAAATCATGCTGATCACCAGCCGCGATACCGGCCGCTGGGTGCTTCCCAAGGGCTGGCCGGAAGCAAAGGAGCCGCTTTGCGAGGCGGCGGCGCGCGAAGCCGGCGAGGAGGCCGGGCTGCGCGGCACGATCTCGCATCACGAGGCCGGCCGCTATTTCTATGCCAAGCTGCTGGATTCCGGCGAGGAAGTGCCGTGCGAGGTGCTGGTCTTCCCACTGCAGGTCGACAAGGTCGCCGACCGGTGGAAGGAAAAGCGGGCACGCACCCGCAAGTGGGTCAGCGCCGCCGAGGCTGTGCGCATGGTCAACGAACCCGACCTCAGCCAGATCATCGCCCATTTCTGCGCGGATCCGCATCGGTTCTCCTGAGTCTCAGTCGCGCATAGCCTATCGCTCAGGTGCTGTGAACGTCGTTGCCGAAGCGCCTCCACCCAAAGCCGACCCTTCCTTGCGCTCCGCTTCTATCCCCGTTATCCACATGTGTGACACACAAGATGTGGGGGTCATAAAAGCTACGCAAACGAATCCTTGACGTCGCAAAACGAGTCGCCTTTTATAGGCCATGCGCTCTTGTTGAGAGTGCGACCGGAAAAGTTTCGAGGCCGGTCTTTTTCCCGGAATATGTGCGTTTTGATCCGCGTTCCCGCCTGTTTACGAGGCCGGCGAATGCGTGGGATTTTGAAGCCTTGGGGGGCGAGAGGGGAGGATTGTCGGACTTGAATAAATTGTCTGTTAATACTATATTTAGTGTTTGCAGGTAGGTTCGACGCTAGATAATGTGAAGTTCCCTCGACCGAGGGCGTTACAAAAAGTTTTCAGCTTTGAGGGACCCACAGGGTCCGTGAGCGCGTTGGACAGCGGCCTCGCAAGAGGTTCGACCGGCAGGGCGGCGGAGACTGTGATGATGAGAGCCGGCGGGTTTCGAACGCCGGCAGACGGCGGACATGCGCGTTTCGTCAAGAGGGCAGAAATCCTCTGGGAAAAGCGCTATATGTAGACAAAAGGGACCGGACCAATGCGCATCGAGCGTCGTTTCACCAAGCCAGGGCAATCAGCTTACGCGGAGATCGAATTCCGCAAGGCGCTTTCCGAGATCAAGAATCCGGATGGATCGGTGGTGTTCCGCCTGGACAACATCGACGTGCCGGCGCAGTTCTCCCAGGTTGCCGCCGATATCCTGGCGCAGAAATATTTCCGCAAGGCGGGCGTCCCGGCACGGCTGAAGAAGGTCGAAGAGACGCAAGTCCCCTCCTTCCTGTGGCGCTCCGTCGCCGACGAGGCTGAACTGGCCAAGCTGCCGGAAGCCGAGCGCTACGGTTCCGAGACCGACGCCCGCCAGGTCTTCGACCGGCTTGCCGGTACCTGGACCTATTGGGGCTGGAAGGGCGGCTACTTCAAGTCGGAGGAAGACGCGAGCGCCTTCCGCGACGAGCTCGCCTATATGCTGGCCACCCAGCGCGTCGCGCCGAACTCGCCGCAATGGTTCAACACCGGCCTGCACTGGGCCTATGGCATCGACGGTCCGAGCCAGGGCCATTTCTATGTCGACCCGTTCACCGGCAAGCTGACCAAGTCGAAGTCTTCCTACGAGCATCCGCAGCCGCATGCCTGCTTCATCCAGGGCGTGCAGGACGACCTCGTCAACGAGGGCGGCATCATGGACCTGTGGGTGCGTGAGGCGCGCCTGTTCAAATACGGCTCCGGCACCGGCTCCAACTTCTCGTTCCTGCGCGGCGAAGGCGAAAAGCTGTCGGGCGGCGGTCGTTCGTCGGGGCTGATGAGCTTCCTCAAGATCGGCGACCGCGCCGCGGGCGCCATCAAGTCGGGCGGCACGACACGCCGCGCCGCGAAAATGGTCATCGTCGACGCCGATCATCCCGATATCGAGGAATTCATCGACTGGAAGGTCAATGAGGAGCAGAAGGTCGCCTCGCTGGTCACCGGCTCGAAGATCGTCAAGAAGCATCTCGAAGCGATCATGAAGGCCTGCATCAACTGCGAAGGCAATGGCGACGATTGCTTCGACCCGGCGGTCAACACCGCGCTGAAGCGCGAGATCAAGGCGGCCAAGAAGGACGCGGTGCCGGAGAACTACATCTACCGCGTCATCCAGTTCGCCAAGCAGGGCTACACCTCGATGTCGTTCAAGACCTACGACACCGACTGGGATTCGGACGCCTATCTCACCGTTTCCGGCCAGAATTCCAACAATTCGGTGTCGCTGAAGGACGATTTCCTGCGCGCGGTCGAGCAGGACGGCGACTGGCATCTCACCGCCCGCAAGGACGGCAAGGTGCTGAAGACGCTGAAGGCGCGCGATCTCTGGGAAAAGATCGGCTATGCCGCTTGGGCGTCGGCCGATCCGGGCCTGCATTTCAACACGACGATGAACGACTGGCACACCTGCGCCTCGGCCGGCGCCATCCGGGCGTCCAACCCGTGCTCGGAATACATGTTCCTCGACGACACCGCCTGCAATCTGGCCTCGATCAACCTTCTGCCCTACCGCAATGCCGACGGCACCATCGACATATCAGCCTACGAGCACACGGTTCGGCTGTGGACCATGGTGCTGGAAATCTCCGTCATGATGGCGCAGTTCCCGTCGAAGGAGATCGCCAAGCTTTCCTACGAGTACCGCACGCTCGGCCTCGGCTATGCCAATATCGGCGGCCTGCTGATGACCTCGGGCATTCCCTATGATTCCGACGAGGGCCGCGCCATCTGCGCCGCCCTCACCGCGATCATGACCGGCACGGCCTATGCCACTTCGGCCGAAATGGCCGCCGAGCTCGGCGCCTTCCCCGACTACGACCGCAACGCGCAGAACATGCTGCGCGTCATGCGCAACCACCGCCGCGCGGCCTATGGCGAAAGGGACGGCTACGAGAAGCTAGCCGTCAACCCGGTGCCGCTGGTCGCCTCCGATCTCAGGCAGCAGGAGCTTGCCGACCATGCCAAGGCCGCCTGGGACCGCGCCATCGAGCTCGGCGAGGAGCATGGCTACCGCAATGCGCAGGCAACGGTGATCGCGCCGACCGGCACGATCGGCCTGGTGATGGATTGCGACACCACCGGCATCGAGCCCGACTTCGCGCTGGTAAAATTCAAGAAGCTCGCCGGCGGCGGCTATTTCAAGATCATCAACCGCGCGGTGCCCGAAGCGCTGCGCACGCTCGGCTATTCCGAGAGCCAGATCGCCGAGATCGAGGCCTATGCCGTTGGCCACGGCAATCTCAACCAGGCGCCGGGCATCAATCCTGGCTCGCTCAAGGCAAAAGGCTTTACCGACGAAAAGATCGCCGCGCTCAATGCGGCATTGAAGTCGGCCTTCGACATCAAATTCGTCTTCAACCAGTGGACGCTGGGCGCCGACTGGGTGAAGGAGACGTTCGGCTTCACCGACGAGCAGCTCAATGATTTCTCGTTCGAGATGCTGCCGGCGCTGGGCTTTTCGAAGAAGGACATCGAGGCCGCCAACATCCATGTCTGCGGGGCGATGACGCTGGAAGGCGCGCCGTTCCTGAAGGCCGAACACCTGCCGGTGTTCGACTGCGCCAGCCCGTGCGGCAAGATCGGCAAGCGTTCGCTGTCGATCAACAGCCACATCATGATGATGGCGGCGGCGCAGCCCTTCATCTCCGGCGCCATCTCCAAGACCATCAACATGCCGAACGACGCGACGGTGGAAGACGCCAAGGGCGCCTACATGCTGTCGTGGAAGCTGGCGCTGAAGGCCAACGCGCTCTATCGCGACGGCTCGAAGCTGTCGCAGCCGCTCAACGCCTCGTTGCTTGCCGACGTCGAAGACGACGAGGACGAAGCCATCGAGCAGCTGATCGCGGCGCCGGCCGCACAGCGCGCCGTGCAGGTGACCGAGAAGATCGTCGAGCGCGTCGTCGAGCGTCTCTACCGCGACCGCGAGAAGCTGCCGAACCGCCGCAAGGGCTATACCCAGAAGGCGGTCGTCGGCGGCCACAAGGTCTATCTGCGCACCGGCGAGTTTGATGACGGTCGTATCGGCGAGATCTTCATCGACATGCACAAGGAAGGTGCGGCCTTCCGGGCGATGATGAACAACTTCGCTATCGCCATCTCGCTCGGCCTGCAATATGGCGTGCCGCTCGACGAATATGTCGAGGCCTTCACCTTCACCAAGTTCGAGCCGGCCGGCATGGTGCAGGGCAACGACGCCATCAAGAACGCCACGTCGATCCTCGACTACGTGTTCCGCGAACTGGCTGTCTCCTATCTCGGCCGCCACGATCTCGCCCATGTCGACCAGTCGGATTTCGACAAGACGGCACTCGGACGCGGCATCAATGAAGGCAAGGCGACGCCCTTCTCCAAGGGCCTGACCCGCGGCGCCTCGCCGGTCAAGCTGGTGTCGGGCATGGGCGCCGAGCCGAAAGGCTTTGCGGGTTCCGGTTCCGGAACTCCAGCCCGTACCGCCCCGACCGCTTTCTCCGGCTCCAACGTGCTGACGCTAAAACCGGCAAGCGACGAAGCCGTCGCCTACAAGCGCGACTACGAGGAGCGCGCCAGGGAACTGGTCGAGGACATCGTCTACGCGGAAGCCTCCGACCCGACGGAGCTGTTCACCGACGAGGCCGCGAAAGAAGCAGCCGAAGCCAAAGCGCTCGCCGCCAACCGGCGCCAGCAATCGCTGATGCAGGGCTACACCGGCAACGAATGCTCGGAATGCCATAACTTCACGATGGTGCGGAACGGGACTTGCGAGAAGTGCGATACTTGCGGGGCCACGAGCGGGTGTAGCTGAGGAGCTGAGGTCGCGCCCTCCCTTCTCCCCTTGTGGGAGAAGGGGGCCGAGCGAAGCTCGGTCGGATGAGGGGTGCTCCAGCTTGGCACCGGCGGCGCTCCGTCCAACACCCCTCAACCGTCTCGGCGCTCCGCGCCGAGCCACCTTCTCCCACAGGGGGAGAAGGGAAGAGCGCGCGATTACCGCCAAGGCTGCAAACTGTCATCGCGGACGTAAGCGATGATGGTGTCGCAGACTGCGTTCAGATCCCGCAGCACGTC
>NZ_JAMYVA010000074.1:0-19811 GCF_040323505.1 Mesorhizobium sp. M0040 | reverse complement strand
AGGCAGGAAATGGCAGTCGCTCCTTCGCTCAACTGCCTCTCCAAAGAATCCTTTCTCAGCCTAAACTCAACCCCAAAATCGCCATATGCGATTCCCCTGCCCTCAAGGGGGGGAGATCAGCTCGTCATCGCCGCTTTCGTGAATTTCCACCGTCGCAGGAGGAGCGGAGCATCGAAGCTGCCAATCTCCCCCCTCGTGGGGGAGATGTCCGGCAGGACAGAGGGGGCGCTGTCCCGGGCGCTGTCCCGCCAACATCCGAAATACCTAATGCCTCCGCATCACCTTCGGCGCATGGCCATGCTCCTCCCGAAACGCCCGCGCAAAACTCGACATCGAGGCGAAGCCGCAGGCCAGCGCCACGTCGCGCACCATCAGCGTCGAATGCGCCAGGAGGTCGGCGGCACGCTTCAGCCGCAGGCGGCGGTAATAGCCGTTGGGCGAGATACTGAGTTCGGAGCGGAAATTGCGTTCGAGCTTATCGGAGGAGATACCAAGTCGCCCCGCCAGTTCCGCCATGCCGAGCCGCTCCTCCACCGCATCCTCCATGATGGCGATGGCCGACAGCACCAGTTCGTTCTGCACGCCGGTCCGCAGCCTGAGCGGCATCAGCTTGCGGTCGACGCTGGAGCGTAGCGGGCTGTGCACAAACCATTCGGCGACGCCGGCGGCCAGTTCGGCGCCATAATCGCCGGTGATGATCTCCAGCATCATGTCGAGGCTGCCGACGCCACCGGCCGAAGTGAAGCGCTTGCGGTCGATGACATAGAGATCGCGCCTCAGCTCGATGTCCGGAAACGCTTCGGTGAAGGCAGCCTGGCTGGTCCAGTGCAAGGTGCAGGCATGACCGTCGAGCAGGCCGGCCCGAGCCAGGAAGAAGGCGGCATCCGCCACCGCGCCGATATGGGCACCGCCGCGCAGGCTTTTGCGGATCCAGCTCACGGCATCCTCGGCGACGAGATGATCGGCGTCACCGCCTGAGCAGACGACGATGCGATCGACCTTCGGCGCGTCATGGGCGGAAAAGCCGGGCTGAATGACGACGCCATTCGAGGCCTCGACGGGGCCTTCGGCGGCGCCGACGATGATCCAGCGGTACCAGTCCCGCTTGGCCAGCACGTTCGCCGCGCGCAGCGGCTCGATCACCGAGCTGAACGCCATCATCGGAAAGCCTGGGAAGACCAGGATGGCGAAGGTGAGCGGGGTATCGCTTGCCGTCGGTTGGTTGCGTTGTCGGTTGTTCATAGCTTCCGGAGCCAGGCAGCAAGGTGGATCAGGAAGCTACAATTCTGCCAGATGGCGCCAAGGTCAACGGAATAGAATGTAAGACACATGGATATGGATGCAGAATAAGCGCCGCTCGTTCGCGATCCTTCACGCCCCCTCTGTCCTGCCGGACATCTCCCCCACAAGCGGGGAGATCGGCAGCTTCGCCGTCCCGTGCGTGTTTCAGCGCAAGATGACGGCCAAATTCCCCCCCCGTGGCCGAGATGCCTGGTAGGGCAGAGGGGGGCACTGTCCTGCCGACGTCTCGCAGGTTCTTGTTGGCGGGCTCAGCTCGCCAGCGCCTGATCCAGATCCGCGATCAGATCGTCGCCATCCTCGATCCCGGCCGACAGCCTTACCAGCGAATCCGAAATCCCGATCTCGGCGCGTTTTTTCGCCGGGATCGAGCCGTGCGTCATCAGCGCCGGGTGCTCGATCAGGCTTTCGACGCCGCCGAGGCTTTCGGCCAGCGTGAACAGTTGCGTATGTTCGAGGAAGCGTTTGGTGCCGGCGAGGTCGCGGTCGAGCTCGACCGTGATCATGCCGCCGAAGGCGTGCATCTGCCGCCTGGCGATGGCGTGCTGCGGGTGGCTGGGCAGGCCGGGATAGATGACACGGCGGATGTCGGGACGGCTTTCCAGCCAGTGCGCGATTTTCTGGCCGTTCGACGAATGACGCTCCATCCTCAGCGCCAGCGTCTTCAGTCCGCGCAGCGCCAGGAAACTGTCGAACGGCCCGGAAATGGCGCCGATGGCGTTCTGCAGAAATTTCAGCCGGTCGGCGAGATCCTTGTTGTCGCCGACCACGGCGACGCCGCCGACCATGTCGGAATGGCCGTTGAGGTATTTTGTCGTCGAATGGACCACGATGTCGATGCCGAGCTCCAGCGGCCGCTGCAGATAGGGGCTGCAGAAAGTGTTGTCGGCGACTGAGAGCACGCCTTTGCGCCTGGCAAGTGCTGCGACGCCTTCGAGGTCGACGACACGCAGCAGCGGGTTGGTCGGCGTCTCGACCCAGAGCATTTTGGTTTCCGGGCGGATCGCCGCCTCGACCGCGGCAAGATCGGTGAAGTCAACGAAGTCGACCTGGAGGTTGGCGGAGCGCTTGCGCACCCGCTCGAGCAGCCGAAACGTGCCGCCATAGATGTCGTCGGTGGCGACGATGTGGGCGCCGGAATCGAGCAGTTCGAAAATAGTGGCGATCGCTGCCAGCCCCGAAGCGAAGGCGAAGGCGGCTGTGCCGCTTTCGAGATCGGCCACAGCGCGTTCGAAGGCGAAGCGGGTCGGGTTCTGGCTGCGGGCATATTCAAAGCCCTTGTGCACGCCCGGGCTCTGCTGACCGTAGGTCGAAGTGGCATAGATCGGTACCATCACCGCGCCCGTCGTCGGGTCGTGGCTCTGGCCGCCATGGATGGTGCGCGTCGAAAAGGCGAGGCGGTTTTTGCCCGATACGGTGGCTTTGACGGTCATCGGGCGCGCCTCAGATGGTTAATCAGGTCGATGCGTGTTATCAGCCCGATGAATTCGTCGCCGTCGAAGACGATGGCGACCTCGTTGCGATCAAACACCGGCAGCAACGCGTCCAGCGTCTGGCTGGCTTGCAGCGTGTGCAGGGTAGAGGTCATGGCCGTACTGACCGGAGCCTTGAAGCGGTCCCAGCGGCTGTCATAGGGGCCTTCGACCTTGGCGAGGATATCGCTTTCGTCGATGATGCCGACGAGCTTGCCCTCGTTCAGCACCGGCAGCTGCGAGACGTCCGAGCGGCGCATACGGCCATAGGCGTTGAGCAGGCTTTCGTCCGGACCGACATACACGGTGTCACCGGTGCGGTGCGAACGCATCACCAGATCGCGCAAATCACCATGCTGCTCCTGCTCGGCAAGGCCCTGCTCGGCCAGCCAGAAGTCGTCGAACACTTTCGACAGGTACTTGTTGCCGCTGTCGCAGACGAAGGTGACGACGCGCTTCGGCACGGTCTGCTCGCGGCAATAGCGGAGCGCTGCCGAAAGCAACGTGCCGGACGACGAGCCGGCGAGGATGCCTTCCTTCGAAAGCAGGTCGCGCACCGCCAGCATGCTCTGCTTGTCGGGGATGGAATAGGCCTTCCTGACCAGCGACAGATCGGCATTGGGCGGGACGAAATCCTCGCCGATGCCTTCGACGGTCCAGCTCCCGGCCTCTATCATCTTGCCGGTCTTGATCAACGGCGCCAGCACCGAGCCGACCGGATCGGCCAAAATCATCTCGGTCTTTGGCGAGACTTTCGCAAAGTAGCGGCCGAGCCCGGTCAGCGTGCCGCCGGAGCCGACGCCGACGACAACCGCATCGACGTCGCCTTCGAGCTGTTGGAAGATTTCCGGTCCGGTCGTGGTTTCATGAGCCAGCGGATTGGCCGGGTTGGCAAACTG
Organism: Mesorhizobium sp. M0040; assembly: GCF_040323505.1. Classification (NCBI taxonomy): domain Bacteria; kingdom Pseudomonadati; phylum Pseudomonadota; class Alphaproteobacteria; order Hyphomicrobiales; family Phyllobacteriaceae; genus Mesorhizobium; species Mesorhizobium sp. M0040. The sequence goes on along the minus strand of NZ_JAMYVA010000074.1, from coordinate 16,141 downwards.
GTTGGCATAGAAGGCGCCGGGCAGCTCGGCGGCGATCTTTTCGGCCATGTCCTGATAATATTCGGCATGACCCTTGCCGACATCGGAACGCGTCATCCGCACCTCCGCGCCGAGCGCCCGCAAATGCTGGATCTTTTCGCGCGACATCTTGTCAGGGACGACCAGGATAATGCGGTAGCCCTTGGGGATGCCGACCTGCGCGAGACCAAGACCGGTATTGCCGGCGGTCGCCTCCACAATCGTCCCGCCGCGCTTCAGTTTGCCCTGTTTTTCGGCGGCGGCAATCATCGACAGCGCGATGCGGTCCTTGATCGAGCCGCCGGGATTCTGGCTTTCGAGCTTGATGAACAGCCGGCACTTGCCGATGTCGAATTTGGTCAGCTCGACGACCGGCGTCTGGCCGATCAGGTCGAGAACCGAGGCATAAGGCGGGCGCAGGCGGGACGATGCATCGTCCGGTGCCACGATCTTGTGCTTGCTCATGTCAGATGCTCCGTTGCCAGAATGAGCAACCGCCCTGGAAGACGGCAACCTACCGTCTTTTCCAGCCGTTTGCAGTTGGAAAGAAGATAGATCGTGCCAATCCGGCCGCCAGCAGGGGAATGGAATTTCGCGAAAGCTTCGCCGGCCTGCAGGCAGGGGCAAAAGATTTGCAGAACCCGCTTAGGGTTCAGGCGATCGCGGCCTGAGCTTCGATCTCGATCAGAAAATCCGGATTGCCGAGGCCGGCGACGCGCAGCACCTTGATGATCGGCGGCGCGCCACGGTTTGCCCAGAAGGCCATCCAGGCGCCGAAGGCCGGCCCTATGTCCAGGTCGCCGGCGATATAGACCGAGAGGCTGACGAGGTCTTCAGGCTTTGCCCCACCGGCTTCGAGCACCTTTGCCAGGTTGGAGAGCGCCTGAGCGGTCTGTGCAGCGAGATCGTCCCTGGCGACGGTCCGGCCTTGCGCGTCGACGCCATTCTGGCCGCCGACCAGCACGATGCGCGCGGATGCCGGCAGCGACACGCCGTGCGAATAGGCCGGATTGCTGTGCATGCCCTCGGGGTTCAGCCTTTCGATGGTCACCGCGCTTTTCTCCTCTTCAGCAAAAATTATCCCGCGGCCGCCCATAGGATCAACGGCAATCGTGCGGGCGTTTCAACGCACCATCTCGTTCGTTGCGGCCGCCGATTCCGCCATGCTACCCGGCGCTGGGCGAACAGCAATGCAAGGAACGGCCGATGAAGATTCTTGCCTATGACAATTTCAAGCCCGGCGTCACGCTCGACGATTTGCGGCCTTATCTGCGCGACGAAGTGTCGAATGTCTGGCGGCTCTGGAAGGCGGGGATCGTGCGCGAGAATTATGCGCGCGCCGATATTGGCGGCGTCATCATCGTCTTCGAGCTCGACAGCGTCGCGGAAGCGCGGCGCTACACCGAGGACTTCCCGCTGTCCAAGGCCGGGCTGCTAGAATGGCACTTCATCGCCTTCGACGCGCCATTGCCGCTGGAATTCCTGTTCGATCCGACGGTCGATATCGCCAAGCCATGGGACCGGACTGCGGCATGATCCGGTCGAGCGACGGGATCGAAATCCCGGCCAGCCTGGCTGAGTGGTGCGATCCGCGCCGCACGGCGCTGGTGGTCTACGACATGCAGGTCGGCATCTGTCGGCAGGTGGCCGGCGCCGCCACCCTCGTCGAGCGCACCGGCACGGTGCTGGAAGCGGCGCGCGGGGCCGGAATGCGGGTGGCGTTCACGCGCCACCTGTCGCTGCCGCGCAAATGGATGGGCGCGACGCAGCTGCGCACCGCCATGGCCTGGCAGCGGCGCGACAGCCCCGACACGGTCGAGCCGTGGTTCCCGCGCGACGCCGAAGCGACGCGGATCGTGCCCGAGCTGGACCCCCGCGCGGACGAGGCGGTATTCGACAAGCTCACGATGTCGGCGTTCGATTCCACCGCGCTCGGCTTTGCCTTGCGCGATTGCGGCGTGCGCACGATAGCGCTCGCTGGCATCGCCATGGAGATCGGCATCGAGCCGACCGTTCGCCAGGCGACCGACAATGGCTTTGTCGCCGTGGTAATCGAGGATGCCTGTGGCTTCGGCAACCGCGAAGCGCGCGACCGCTCGATGGCAACGCTACGCTTCCTCGGCGAAGCCGTCGTCACCGATGTCGCAAGCTTCTGCAGCGCGCTTGCCGGCGCGGGTTGAGAGCAATCGGCTTGCCGCGCCACCCACCGTTTCACGGCAACGCCGAACCGCTCCATCGCTTTGTCTTCACACATTGCGGACGGAAAACCGCTCCGCGCTTTTCCCGGAATTGATCTAGGTGGTGGCTGCGCTGTCGGTGCGAAAACGCACGCCCTCGGCGCGGCCGTGCACGCTGCCCCAGTCGTAGAGCGCCTGGAGCGCGGCGGCGAGACCTTCGCCGCGCCCGGTCAAGGCGTAGCGCCCCTTGCCGTCGGGCGACGTCTGGAGCGTGACGAAGCCGATCTCGACAAGCTCGGCCAGGCGCTGCGTCAGCATCTTGTCCGAGAGTGAGGGAATCAGCCGGCGCAGGTCGGAATAGCGCATCGGCTGTTCCTTGATGCGCGCCAGGATCACCGTCTTCCATTTGCCCCCGAGCGCGTCGAGCGCGAACTCGACCGGACAGCCGTAGAGTCTTCCGCGTTGGGTCATGCGCCATGGTAGGCAAGGCACGGTGACGACGAAAGCAGAATTTGCCCGGCCATCTGGCCAGGGTCGCGGCTCACGGCCTCGCCGACTACAAAATCCATGGAGGAGAACGAAGACGAGCGTGCGCGACATCAATCCGGTCGATGCGAGACGGCCGAAACGTGTGGCGTCATCGCCTGGCTGTCTCGACCACCACAGGCTGCTGGTCGGCTCTGGTGGAGCGAGCTCCCGCACCCCTGGTTCGCCTTCACCGAACGCGGCTATGCGGTCGAGATCTTTTCACCCGGCGACAGCGGTCTTGCATCCGAGATCGCGTCAAGACAGAGGCGGCCTCATCCGAGCAAGCGCTTGCTCAGCCGCGCGCACTGCACGCGAATATCGGGAATGGCGTCGATTTCGAAGAAGGTGCCGCGCGTCAGTGGACCGACGGCGAGGATATTGGCGAATACCGTGCCGTCGCCGGCGATGACCTCGCAGTTCGCGGTCACGTCGAGGCCGAGGCGCAGCGGATCCGGCCGTGCCAGCCCACGCTCGACCAGCGACCGCACCACGCTGTTCGAGGTGGTCGAGATGTCCCTGGCGATGCCTGTGCAATCATAGATGCGGGTGACGTCGAACCTTTCGAGCTGCTGCGTGTGGCGCGACTGGACCTGTAGGCTGAAGCCGTCGCCGGCGGCGATCTCGACGACGCGGCCGGCGACAAGGCGGATGCGGCCCGCTTGCACCGCCTCGGCAACGCGGGCGTAGACTTCCGGCGCCATGCGATGGCGGTGGATGTCCCACCAGGCCTTGGTGTGCTCGACGAAGCGGCGCTTGGCCGAGGACGGCCAGTTCTGCCAGATCTTCTGGTTGAAGGGTCTCAGACCGTCGACGACGTCGCGCCAGTCGATGCCGGCCTTCTGGTTTTCCCGGATCAGGTCGCGGAACCAGCCGACGAAATAGGAAAGCTGGGTGCCGAGCGGAATGTCGGCAACGTCGAGCTTGATCGGATTGCCCTTGCGATGCGGCGAAGGCAGCAGGCCGCGCCGCGACACCGCGACGATCGCGCCGCGGTGGCCGCGCTGCTCGAGCGACAGGAAGGCATCGACCATGCTCAAGCCGGTGCCCAGCACCAGGACTCGGGCTTCGGGGTCGAGCGCAGTGTCCGCCTCGGATCCCATCCTGATCGCATGCCCCTGCCCCGCCCCCGGCTCTTCGTCGTGGCCGGTGGCGAGCACGGCAAGATGCGCAACCACGCTGGTGCCGTTGGCCAGCGCCACTTCGACGCCTGACGCGGTCGGCGAGATCGACAGGCTCTCCTCGCGGATCAAGCGCAGCCGGCCCGCCTGCTGCTCACGCGCCTCGAGCTCGTCGAGCAACTCCTTGAGATAGCGGGCGTAGACGCTGCGCGGCGCATAGACCGGCGCCTGTTCCGGCGTTGCCAGGCCGCGTTCAAGCAGCCAGCGCGAGAAATTGCCGGGATCGTCGGCATAGGCGCTCATGCCCGACGCGCTGACATTCAGCACATGCGCCGACAGCAGCGTTGAATAGGCCATGCCTTGCCCAAAATGCGGGCGTTTTTCGATCAGGCTGACACGTAGATCGGGATTGGGCGACTTCAGCAGATGAGCGGCAAGCACGACACCGCTGGCGCCGCCGCCGACAATGATGATCGAACTTGGCGTAGCGCGCCCGGTCATGCGCACACCAGCTGTCCTGGCGATCGTCGCCGGCTCAGGAGAGATTGGTTCAGGCCTGGATTTTCAACGCCGCCGAAAAATCCTCGTCGCCGGCGATGTCGCGCATTTCGGCGAGGCTGCGCTGGTCCAGCACCTCGGCGATGGCCTGCCGGACCTCCAGCATCAGGTGTCGGACTTGGCATGTCGCCTCGTTGCAGTCTTCGCAGCGCTGATACTGGGTGCGGCTGGCGCAAGGAATGGGGGCAAGCGGTCCGTCGAGCACCCGCACGACGTGGCCGACCTTGATCTCGTCCGCCGGGCGTGCCAGCCGGTAGCCGCCCTCCTTGCCCTTGCGGCTCTGAACGAAACCGGCATTGCGCAATTCGCCAAGGATGGCATCGAGGAACTTCTTCGGAATATTGTTTCCTGTGGCGATGTCGTTGACGAAGGCGAGCTGTCCAACCGGCAGGCGGGCCAGATGGACGAGCGCCTTGAGGCCGTATTTACCTTTTTTCGTGAGCATAACCCGCACGTTTCTCTGTCATGCGATGGCGCAAGGCCACCGGTTGCGAAACGCCTGGCGTGCCTCCCCGCCGCGTCCAAGCTGTCACTACAGATAAATTCTAGTGACATGATATACAAGCCGAGAAACGTTGATTTTGCTTCGTTTTCACGCCGCAATGGCCATTTTGGCCGGGGCTTGTGCTCTTGCGAGCACAGGAGCCACCGCGAATGACACACCGGCAAACTGGCCGGCGGCAGGAATGTCCCGATCGGCGAGAATACCAACAGCAGCTTCTGCCCCTGAATTTGAAGGCCAAAGCATGCCGCGCGCGGCAACAAGGAGGGTGGCGTCGCTCATCGTCCTCTCCAATCCTTCAATGTCGATAAGGATACTAGACTTAACCGCGAACACAGGGAACTTGTTTCCAATTTCTTGGCTATCCACAGTATGGATTTGCCGATGCAGGGGCGAAAACGGGAAAATCCTTGTTGCGCGCAAGGACGACGTGGAAGAGGTTCCCGGGCAAGGACGATGGTTCTCACCCGAGCCGTCACCCAGAAGCGCGCGAACTGCCATAGCCAGATGACTTTTTCTAACAAGACCGCACCGATTGGAAGGATTTAACTCTACAAGAACGATAGAGTTAGATGACTATGAAACGCAATCCGGGTTTTCCTCGTTTCCAAGGAGCGTTTCATGTCCACCATTTCGCGACGTATCGTTCTCTTGTCCTCGGCGGCCTTGGCTGGCGCCGCCTTTCTCGGCCCAGCCGATGCGCAGGACCTCAAGATCACTATCGGCTACCAGACGGTCGTCGAGCCCTCGAAGGTGCCGCAGGCCGACGGCGCCTATGAGAGCGCGACCAAGGCGGCAATCGACTGGCGGAAATTCGATTCCGGCGCCGACGTGATCGCCGCCATCGCTTCCGGATCGGTCGACATTGGCTATGTCGGTTCGAGCCCGCTGGCGGCGGCGGCGAGCCGCGAGCTTCCAATCCAGACAATCTTCATTGTCGGGCTGATCGGCGAATCCGAGGCCCTTGTCGCCCGCAACGGCGCCGGCATCGAGAAGGCCGCCGACCTTGCCGGCAGGAAGGTGGCGGTGCCCTTCGTTTCGACGACGCATTACAGCCTGCTTGCCGCGCTGAAGCATGAGGGTGTCGACCCGAAGTCGATCGATATTCTCAATTTGCGGCCACCGGAGATCGCGGCGGCATGGGCGCGCGGCGACATCGACGCCGCCTATGTCTGGGATCCGGCACTCGGCCAGATCAAGACTTCGGGCAAGGTCGTGCTGGATTCCTCGCAGGTCGCCGCCTGGGGCGCGCCGACCTTCGACGCCTGGATCGTGCGCACTGATTTCGCCGAAAGGAACCCGGAAGCGGTGCGCGACTTCGTCAAGGTGACGGGCGCGGCCTATGCCGAGTTCCTGGCCAAGCCGGACGCCTGGTCGGTGACGTCGCCGCAAGCGGCGAAGATCGCCACGATCACCGGGGCCAAGCTGGAGGACGTGCCGCAACTATTGAGGGGCTATGTCTTCCCGACGCTCGAGGAGCAAGCCTCGGACAAGTTCCTCGGTGGCGGCACGGTCAAAGCGGTCGAGGCGACATCGGCCTTCCTCAAGGGGCAGGGCAAGATCGACGCCGTGCTGCCGGATTATTCGGAATACGTGTCGTCGAAATATGTCAGCGAAGCGCTTGCCTCGAACTGACGCCAACGCGCGCGGTTCTCCTTCCCTGACGCCGCGTGCTCCCTGCCCCGAACCGCTTGCGAGGAGCGGCTTCGGGGCAGACAGATTCGGAATGTCGGCGAGGTTCCCATGACGCATCTCGTGCTCGACAAGGTCTCGGTCCACTATGACGGTCAGCCGGCGCCGGCGGTCGAAAATGTGTCGATTGAGATCGCCAAGGATGACTTCGTCGTCCTGGTCGGCCGCTCCGGCTGCGGCAAGACGTCGTTGCTCAATGTCGCTGCGGGCCTGGTCGAGCCTGTGCGCGGACGCGCCACGATTGGCGGCAGGCCGATCACGGCGCCAGGTTCTGACCGCGCCGTCGTATTCCAGAACGACGCGCTGTTTCCGTGGCTGACCGCGCGGGAAAATGTCGCCTTTGCGCTCAGGCTGCGCGGTGTCAGGGCCGCCGAACGGGCGCGGCGCGCCGACAAGCTTCTGGCGCTGGTGAAGCTCGACGGCGCCGGCGACAAGCGCATCTGGGAGCTTTCCGGCGGCATGCGCCAGCGGGTCGGCCTGGCCCGGGCGCTGGCGGCCGAGCCGCAATTCCTGCTGCTCGACGAGCCGCTGGGCGCGCTCGATGCGCTGACACGCGAACGCATGCAGACAACGCTGCTCGATCTGTGGACGGCAAGCCAGGTCGGCGTGCTGATGGTCACGCACGGCATCGACGAAGCGCTGGTTCTTGCCACCCGTATCATTGTGCTCGCTCCCGGCCCTGGCCGGGTGGTGTGGAGCTTCGAGACCGGCTTCAGCCGGCGCTATGCAGCCGGCGAGGCCATTCGCAGCATCAAGGCCGATCCCGCCTTCGCCGCGGCGCGCGGCGAGCTGACCGACGCGATCTTCGAAGGGGAGGCAGCATGACCATTACCTCCTATACCGAGCGGCCGCAGCGCTCCAAGGTCGACGACGGAGGCGACGCGCTGTCGGTGCCATGGTCGCGGCCGCGGCCGAGACGCAGCCGCGTTTCGGCCCGCGTGGTTAGCGCGATCACCATTCTGATGATGCTGGCGGCGTGGACGGTATCGGCCCGCCTGCAATTGGTGTCGCCGGTTTTCCTGCCGTCGCCCGTGGCAGTCTGGAACAAATTTGCCGTCGTCGCCCGTGACGGCTTTGTCGACGCGACGCTGCTCCAGCATATCGCCGCCAGCGTGTGGCGGGTGTTTGCGGCGTTGATCATCGCCCTTGTCATCGGCGTTCCCATCGGGCTGGCTATCGGCATCAGCACGATCGGGCGCGGCATCTTCGATCCGCTGCTCGAGTTCCTGCGGCCGATCCCGCCGCTCGCCTATCTGCCGCTGATCATTATCTGGTTCGGCATTGGCGAGCCGTCCAAGATCCTGGTGATTGCCATTGCCATGCTGGCGCCGGTCGCGCTGTCGACGGCATCGGGTGTTCGCGGCGTCTCGAAGGAGCGCATCAATGCAGCGCGCTCACTTGGCGCCACGCAGCGCCAAGTGATCAGGCACGTGATCCTGCCCAGCGCGCTGCCCTCGATCCTGACCGGTCTGCGCATCGCGCTTGGCGCCGGCTGGTCGACGCTGGTTGCCGCCGAGCTGGTGGCAGCGACGCGCGGGCTCGGATTCATGATCCAGTCCGCTGCCCAGTTCCTCGTCACCGACGTGGTGGTGATGGGCATACTGGTGATCGCGGCCATTGCCTTCGTCCTCGAATTCATCATCCGCAGGATCGAGCGGGTGCTCGTCCCGTGGGCGGGGCGGGAGTAACCGGACCGGAGACGTGACGATGCCCCATTCCACCGCTGTACTGTTTGCGCATTTCGGCCATTGGCTCCGCCTGATCAAGGCCGGAGACAAACAGCCGCCCGAAGACGAACGCAAAACGCCGACGCCGGTCCAGCTGGATGCCGAGCGCAACCGCCTGCCGCCGCGTGACGAAAGTTTCTACTGGGGCTGGCAATACTGGTCGCGGTGAGCGGCCGCCACGGGTCCGCTGCTGCTCCGGCGGGCGCGCGCCTGAGAATCGACGCCTGCTCAACCACGAGGGCGGTTTGCCCAGGCCAGGCCGACCAGGCCGACCAGCACCGTCACGATGCCGGCATAGAGCCATTGCGACTGGCCGGTCATGAAGCTGCCCTGGACCCAACCGATGCCTTGCAATGACCACAGCACGCCGGTGGCGAGCACAATCAAGGCCAGCAGATTTTTGATCAATCTCATTGCTGAAACTCCTTTCCAAGTCGATCGTCAGCCGCGTTCCGGCCGGAATGGAACAGCTAAAAGAAGCGGTTCGGTCACGCCAACTTCTACTTAGATGCTAACCTCTGATCCTGCGCAAGACATGCGGAGATCGGTGCAAAGATCATCAAAGAAGCTGTGTCGTGCTGCGGAAACTCTCTGACAAATTGTTTCGCACCGACTCCAAACGTGTAACATTGTCATGGAACCGACAGATCATTGCCGCATTTGCTGCCTCATTCGCCCCTAACCGCTGCGGGTCTGTCAACGGAGCCAGTCCCCAACACATGAACAAAAGCAACCGGACCGCGCTTGTCGCGGCCACTATAGCGGCTGGCCTGATGGTCGGCGCATCCAGTGCCAGCGCCGCCGCTCAGTGCGGCCGTGCCTCCTGGTACTCACTGCATTCCAGAACCGCTTCCGGCGAACGCATGAACCCGTCGGCGCTGACCGCAGCGCATCGCAGCCTGCCGTTCGGCACCAAGCTGAAGGTGACCAACCGCAACAATGGCCGCAGCGTCGTCGTGCGTATAAACGACCGCGGCCCGTTTATCAGGGGCCGGATGCTCGATCTGTCGAAGGGCGCCGCCAGCCAGCTTGGCTTCATCAGCTCGGGTCACACCGCTGTCTGCATGGCACGGGTCTAACGGCCGCCACGGCCGGACACCGCCTCCGACGCTCGTCCCCAATAGCCGTGCTGCTTGCCAGGCCTTCGCAGGTGCACATTGAGCCGGCTGTTGCCGTTCTAGGCGGATTCTCAACGCCTTGGACGAAAGAACGAGCATAAATCACGCAAGTTGACGTATTGCATCGCAGCAGATTGTTGCTAACTTCCCCGCAAGGCATTCAAGGCTCGGCGCTGCTCGTCGGCCCTTCGATCGCAGTCGGCAGCGGGGTTCTCGATGTTCTACCAGCTCTACGAACTGAACCACGCCGCCTTGCAGCCGGCGCGCCTCTATGCCGATGCGGTGCGCCTGTTCTACTCCAATCCGCTCAATCCGGTCTCACACACGTCCTGGGGCCGCTCGGTTGCGGCAACGGCCGAACTGTTCGAGCGCACGACGCGCCGCTACGGCAAGCCGCAATTCGGCCTGACCAAAACCGTGGTCGACTGGAAAACCGTCGAGGTCAGCGAACGCACCGTCTGGTCGCGGCCGTTCTGCAACCTGGTTCGTTTCGAACGGGCGGTTCCGGCCGGGCGCCGGCCGGATCCGAAGCTGTTGATCGTCGCGCCGATGTCGGGCCACTACGCGACGCTGCTGCGCGGCACGGTGGAGGCGATGCTGCCCTATGCCGACGTGCATATCACCGACTGGGTCGACGCCCGCATGGTGCCGCTGGCCGACGGCAGCTTCGATCTTGACGACTATATCGACTACATCGTCGACATGCTGCATGCGCTGGGCCCCGACACCCATGTGATGGCGGTGTGCCAGCCTTCGGTGCCGGTGCTGGCGGCGGCGGCACTGATGGAAGCCAAGGGTGATCCGTTCGTGCCCTCGACGATGACGCTGATGGGCGGGCCGATCGACACGCGCCGCAATCCGACGGCGGTCAATCTGCTGGCGCAGGAAAAGGGCATCGACTGGTTCCGCGACAACGTCATCATGCGCGCGCCCTGGCCGGTGCCGGGCTTCGGCCGCGAGGTCTATCCCGGCTTCCTGCAGCTTTCGGGGTTCATGAGCATGAACCTCGACCGCCACATCATCGCCCACAAGGACTTCTTCATGCACCTGGTGAAGCATGACGGTGACAATGCCGAGAAGCACCGCGACTTCTACGACGAATATCTGGCGGTGATGGATCTGACGGCGGAATTCTACCTGCAGACCGTCGACACCGTGTTTGTCCGCCAGGCCTTGCCCAAGGGCAAAATGACGCATCGCGGCGTGGCGGTCGACCCTTCGGCGATCCGCAATGTCGCCCTGTTCACGGTCGAGGGCGAGAACGACGACATCTCCGGCCTTGGCCAGACCAAGGCGGCGCACGACCTGTGCATCAACATCCCGGCCGACAGGCACGCCCATTACATGCAGCCGGCGGTCGGCCATTATGGTGTGTTCAACGGCTCGCGCTTCCGCTCCGAAATCGTGCCGCGCATCGTTGATTTCATTACCAGCTATGGCCGTCAGAACCGCGTTGCGGTGAAGCCGAAACTGGTCCGGACCGGCAAGAAATAGGCGACCAGCGATGATGCCGCGCCCGCGACCTCGCATCAGGTCGGCCAACGCTAAAATTGCCGGTTGGAATCGGTGTAGTCCATCCGAGCTGTTGCACAATAGTCGCGTTGGCGCCACGCGGGTAACCATGCCGCAAAATCAATCCATCCTCATAATTGACACGGACTGTAAATACCCCTTAACGTTTCGTTAACAACAAGGGACAAGCGGGGACAATGATTTCCTCACCAATGGCGAGAACGCTGCGCCTGTGCGCGCTGGCTGGACTTACTGTGGCGGCAGGTTGGGCCGGTTCGGCCTCGGCAGCCAGCCCAATGATAACAGGTGGCCCGACCTCGCAGCCGATCGGCCATTATGATTTCTGCAAGAGCTACGCGTCCGAATGCTCGATCCGCCCGAAGGATCTGTCGCCCGCCAGCCTGACAGGCTCGCTGTGGCGCAAGCTGCTCAGCGTCACGGCCAAGGTCAACGCCGCCGTCAAGCCGGAGAGCGACTTCGACATCTACGGCAAGGATGAGGTCTGGGCCTATCCCGACAAGGGCGTTGGCGATTGCGAGGACTATGTCCTGGAAAAGCGCCGTGAGCTGAACCGGCTGGGCGTCTCGTTTGCCGATCTGCTGATGACTGTCGTGCGCAAGCCCGACGGTGAGGGCCACGCCGTGCTGACGGTGCGCACCGACAAGGGCGACTACATCCTCGACAATCTGACCGACCAGGTCCGTTCCTGGGACCAGACCGGCTATCGTTTCCTCAAGCGGCAGGCGATCGACAATACCGGCCGCTGGGTCTCGATCCGCGGCGGCCAGCAGGTGCTGGTCGGCTCTGTCCAGTAACAAAGCAGCTCATTTCGGTCGCGCCAGTGCGGCGCGGATCGACGCAATGATGCGGCGAAGCTCGGCTTCGTCGAGCTTTTCGATGTTGTCGGCCAGGAGATTGGCAAGCTCGGTCGCCGCCGGGCTAAGGCCCGACGTGTCGAGCTTGACGCGCGGATGCGAGGTTTCGGCCAACCGCGCCAGTTCCTCGGCCTCGTCCCAGATGATGTTGAAATAGCCGATGATCTTCTGGATCAGCGTCCAGCTCGGCGCGCCGCGGCGGCCGTGTTCGAGCGCCGAGAGATAGGCCGCGCTGACGCCGATCGCCTTGGCCATGTCCTTCTGGCTGACGCCGCGCTCGTTTCGCAGCACGCGAAGCTTTTCGCCGAATGGGGTCACAAGCGCACCTTCATGGGTGCATCCTCATAGGTGCGTCCCTCATGGGCGCCTCCTCATGAGCGCGCCCGCCGCAAGCGGATATAGAGCGCACCCGAGCCGCCATGTTTGCGGGCGGCATGGTCGTGGCTGGAGACGAGGGGCCGGAAGGCGGGTGTCGACAGCCATGACGGCACGGCGCGCCGCAAGACGCCATCACCGCCCGACGAGGAACCCTTGCCGGTGATCACAAGGACGTAGCGGATGCCGCCGGCATGCGCCCGGCACAGGAAGGAAAACAGCAGCGAATAGGCTTCGTCCTGGGTCAGGCCATGCAGGTCGACGCGGCCTTCGATCGGCAGCCGGCCCTTCGACAGCTTGTCCAGCGTCGGTTCGTCGAGTGCGTGGGAGACATGCTGCGCCTTCGGCTTTGCGGCCGTGGCAGCATTGCCCGCGACCTGTGCCGGCGGCGGCGCCGGCCTGGTCTCGTCGATCTCCGGCCCGACGTCTGGAATTTCGACGGCGGTTTTGCCCTTCAGCGGCTTTGCCGTGCGCGCCACCAGGTTCCACAGCACCCGGTCGTCCTCACTCAGCCTGTCGATGCGCCGGGTCATCGGCCTGCTCCTGAAACCAGCGCCCGGGGGATCAACGCATAAAAATCTGCGGCGTTGCGGATAACGCCGGCGATCTCGCCGGCCGCATCGCCCGACCCGGCAAACAGATCACCGCGAGCCGGCCCGGTGATCGCCGAGCCGGTGTCCTGCGCGATCATCAGCCGCCGGAACGGTTTTCCGTCGAAGACGGTCAGCGACGGTGCATCGATATGGAAGGGCGTGCCGAACGTGTGCAGCAGCCGGTCGACGGCGATCGAGCGGCCGGGTGTCAGCGCCACCTTGGCGGCAGCGATCGGGCCGAGCTCTGGGTCGTCGACGCCCATCTCGCGGAAGAAGATGTAGGAGCGGTTACGCCAAAGGATCTCGTCGACGCGTTCCGGATGCGCCTTGAACCAGGCACGGATCGACTGCATCGTCACTTTCTCCAGCGGGATCTCGCCTTCCTCACTCAGGATCTTGCCCGGTCCGGTAAAGCGCTGGCCGGATTTGGCGGCATAGGTGATGCGGCGAAGCCGGCCATCGGTCATGTTAAGCCGCGCCGCGCCCTGCACGTGGATGAAGAAGGCGTCGACCTTGTCGCCGAGCCAGGCGATTTCCAGCCCTTTTCCGGCAAGCGCGCCGCACTCGATCTCGCCGCGGTCGAAATATTCGACCGGGCCGTTCGGCGCCGCACGAGCAAAGGCGAGATAAGGATCCAAGCCTGAAGGACGATTGCCGTCGTCGACGTCGACAAGATCGGCCGGGCGCGACAGCAACGGCACCGAAAACCGTTGCGTGCGTACCGGCGAGGCGTCGACCTCCGGCTCGTAAAAGCCGGTGACCAGGCCCGGACCACCATCTTCGGCATCGATACGGGCCGGCACGAAGTGGCGCTCGAAAAAGCTTCGGGCCTGCAACCGATTCGCCGGCGAAACGGTGCGCGCTTCGGCATAGGCGTCGGCAAAGCCATTGTAATCGACGCCGAGCGCGCCGGAGCGGTAGGGTTTGGTCAGGATATGAAAGGCCGAGCGGCGAAAGGCCTCAAAGGCAGGGAAATGGTCGTCCTCGCCCCAGCCCGGCAATTCGCCAAAGGATTTTTCGCTGAAGGCTCGAGAAAGCGACACGACAGCCTCCGCCGCCGTCCAGTTCAGTCTTCTTCTTCGGTGGCGACGAGCTTCCAGTTCGGATCGCGCGAGCGCGCGTCACGAGCGAAGGTCCAGACATCCTTGACCTCGGCGACGGTTTCGGGATCGCCGTCGATGACGGCGCCGGCCTTGTCGCGGGTCGCCGAAATCAGTTCGCTGACGATGCGCAGCGTGATGTGCGCCTCGCTGCCCTTCATCTCGGCCGAAACGATGTCGGCCTTGTCGATGCCGACGAAGGAGGACTGGATCTTTTCGGCTTTCGCCTCACGGTCGCCGATGGCCGCGACGAAGCCGTCATAGACCTCGCGCGACAAAAGGTTCTTCAGCGTTTTGCGGTCGCCATCGGCGTAGGCCATGACGATCATCTAGTAGGCCATCTTGGCGCCGTCGACGAAGGTCTTCGGATCGAAGGTCGGATCATTGTCCTTGATCGCCCGCAGGCCCCGGTTGAGATCGGTGTCCGGCTTGGCAAAGGCATCGATCGCCACATAGGTGTCGGCCGCCGGCTCTCCCGCCAGGCGTTTGCGCGGCAGCGAGACCACGTTCTCGGGTTTCTGGGCGGCATCCTTGTCGTTTTTGCGCGCTGCCGTATATGGATCGAAGGGTGGGCGCTCGTTGCCCGTGCGTCGGCCAAGCACGTTGCGCAGCTGGAAGAAGATCACCACCGCCGCAATCAGAAAGAAAATCGTGCCGAAGTCGAAGAAGCCCATATCTTGCGCCAATCAATCCCTGCTTTGGCCGGACCAGCGGCCAAGCAAGGGCCGCGATCACATAGCGTTCAGTATCCAAAGCATATAGAACGCATGGCGCAATCATTCAAATCAAAGGCAGCCATACCTATCTAACAGCTCTGGTGCCAGCGGCGATTGCTCGCCGGCCGGCAAAACATCGAAAACGATCGGTCAAGATTTGCGTATCTCGCTGCTTCCCCTGTTCATTCTCGCGCTTCCGCTGCTGGAGATAGCCGGTTTCGTTATTGTCGGCCGCCAGGTCGGCGCGCTGGCGACAGTCGGCTTGGTGCTGGCCTCGAGTGTCGCCGGCGCCCTGCTGCTGCGGCACCAGGGTTTTGGCGTGATGGCCAGGGTCCGTGCCGAAATGGATGCCGGGCGTGATCCGAGCGGCCAGCTTGCGCATGGCGCCATGATCGTGCTGGCAGCGATCCTTTTGATCATCCCCGGCTTCATCTCGGATATTTTCGGCCTTCTGCTGTTCCTGCCGCCGGTGCACGATCTTGCCTGGCGGATGCTGAAAGGCCGCATCGTGCTGGCAACCGATTTCAACAGTGGTTTGCGGGCAAGGCAACGCGGCAAGACCATCGATCTCGACGACGGCGACTATTCGCGGGCCGACGACCATACGCGCGGACCGGGTTCTCCCTGGCGCCGCCTCAAGGACGAGTAGCTGCAAGGCAACCGGCGTCTTTTGCAAACTTGTCTTGTCGGGCCGGCCATGATAGCGAACGCCCGAATTTCAATCCGGTCAGCAACGCTGCCCAGGCAAAAGGACCACAGCTTATGGCCAGCAACGACGACGCGCCGACCGGCGCAGCCAACGGTAATGGAAATGCGGCGCAGCCTTCGCTCAACGTGCTTGCGCAATATGTGAAGGACCTGTCCTTCGAAAGCCCCGGCGCACCGAACTCGCTGCGCGGCCGCGACAAGGCTCCCGGCATCGCCATCAACGTCAACGTCAACGCCAATCCGCTTTCCGACAAGCAGTTCGACGTCAATTTGACGCTGAACGCAAAAGCGTCGTTCGACCAGGAAGTGCTGTTCAACGTCGAGCTGGTCTACGGCGGCGTCTTCTCCATCAGCGGCTTCCCGCAGGAGCACATGCTGCCGATCCTGTTCATCGAATGCCCGCGGCTGCTGTTCCCGTTCGCCCGGCAGATCATCGCCGAGGCAACACGCAATGGCGGCTTCCCGCCGCTGATGCTAGACCCGATCGATTTCGCGCAGATGTTCCAGCAGAAGTTGGCCGAGGACCAGGCTGCCGCCGCCAAGGTCAAGGTGAGCTGAGGCTGGTTGGCTCGCAGCATCTTTTTGGAAAAACCCGGCGCGAAACCGGGTTTTTTATAATGATGTCCCGCCCGACAGGCTGAAGGCCAATCGGACGCAAGCGTCGATGGTTCTCTTCAGCGGCAAGTCGAATATCTTCGAGATTAGCCGAATATCACTGCGCCTTCGTCATCCCAGGGCGGAGCAGGAGCGAAGCGACGTCGCGGAGACCCTGGGATCCATATGTGGACGGCGCCCTGCCTGCAACGGTTGTTTTGCGTCGTTTT
>NZ_JAMYVA010000073.1:0-20968 GCF_040323505.1 Mesorhizobium sp. M0040 | reverse complement strand
AAGCGGCTACCTCTCCCTGGCCTATCGTATCGCTTATGCCCTGATATAGTGCAGCAATCGTGACGACATTCCAAATGTTTGGGTGGAGCTGCTAATCTCCCCCTCAAGGGGGGAGATTACCGCTTCACCCGAACTTGCCCGTGCGCGGAAAGCCCTTCGGCACCATGCGGCCGGCCGAGGCGCGGGCGCCGATCCATTCGGCAAGCTCGTCACGCGATTTGGTGAAGGTGCGGTCTGCCGAATCCTGCCAGGACAGGCCGCTTGCGAGCGTGAAGGTCTTGAGGTCGAGGACACCGCCATCCTTGTATTTCTGCAGGCGCACGCCCTTGCCGCGTCCCATCTCCGGGATCTCGCCCAGCGGGAACACCAGCATCTTGCGGTTCTCGCCGACAATGGCGAGATGGTCGCCGGCGACGCTCACGCAGCGCTGGGCTTCGTCGGGCGCCTTGACGTTCATCACCTGCTTGCCCTTGCGGGTGTTGGCGACGACCTCCTCTTCCGGCACGACGAACCCGTTGCCGTCATGCGAAACCAGCAGCAGCTTGCGCTTGGGATCGTGGATGAAGGCGGTGACGATGTCCTGGTCGTTGTCCATGTCGACGATGATGCGGATCGGCTCGCCATGGCCGCGCCCACCCGGCAGCCGGTCGGCGCCGATCGTGTAGAACTTGCCGCCGGTGGTGAAGACCAACACCTTGTCGGTCGTCTGGGCATGGAAGGCGAGCTTGAGGCTGTCGCCTTCCTTGAAGGTCAGGGCCGAATGGTCGGTCAGATGACCTTTCATGGCCCTCAGCCAGCCCTTTTCTGAAACGACCACGGTGACCGGCTCGCGCTCGATCATGGCGTGGGCGATATCGGTCAGGTCATGCTCGGGTGCGTCGGCGAACTCGGTGCGGCGCTTGCCGATGTCGGTCTCGGGCCCGTATTTCTGGCGAACATTGGCGACTTCCCACTTGATCGTCGCCCACTGCTTGGCGTCGGACGCAAGCAGTGCCTCGATCTGCTTCTTCTCGCCGGTCAGGCCATTGAATTCCTCGCGAATTTCGAATTCCTCGAGCTTGCGCAGCGCCCTCAGCCGCATGTTGAGGATGGCTTCAGCCTGGGTGTCGGTGAGTGACCAGCGGGCCATCATCACCTGCTTGGGCTCGTCCTCCTCGCGGATGATCCTGATCACCTCGTCGATGTTGAGGTAGGCGATCAAATAGCCGGCGAGGATCTCCAGCCGCCTTTCGATCTCGCCGAGGCGGTGCTTGGAGCGGCGGATCAGGACGTCGCGGCGGTGCTCCAGCCATTCCTTGAGCACACCTTTCAGCGACAGCACGTTCGGCACCTTGCCGCGCGACAACACGTTCATGTTGAGCGGAAAGCGGCTTTCGAGCTCGGTCAGCTTGAACAGCGATTCCATCATGATGCCGGGATCGACCGAGCGGCTTTTCGGCACCAGCACGACGCGGATGTCCTCGGCGCTCTCGTCGCGGATATCCTCGAGCAGCGGCAGCTTGCGTGCCATCAAGAGCTCGGCGATCTTTTCGATCAGCCTGGCCTTCTGGACGCCGTAGGGGATTTCGGTGACGACTATGTTCCAGGTGCCCCTGCCCTGGTCCTCCTGGCTCCATTTCGCCCTGACGCGAAAGCCGCCGCGACCCGTTTCGTAGGCTTCGAGGATCGAGGCTCGGCTGTCGACGATGATGCCGCCGGTCGGGAAATCCGGACCTTGCACGAAATCCATCAGCTTGGTGACGGGCGCATCCGGATGATCAATCAGGTGAAGCGCGGCGTCGCAGAGCTCGGCCGCATTGTGCGGCGGGATCGAGGTCGCCATGCCGACGGCGATGCCGGACGAGCCGTTGGCGAGCAGGTTCGGGAAGGCGCCGGGCAGCACGGCCGGCTCCTCGTCTTCCTCGTTGTAGGTCGGGCGGAAATCGACGGCGTCCTCGGTGATGCCTTCCAGCAGCAGCGTCGACACTTCGGTCATGCGCGCTTCGGTGTAGCGCATGGCGGCGGCGTTATCGCCGTCGATATTGCCGAAATTGCCCTGCCCGTCGACCAGCGGGTAGCGCATCGAAAAATCCTGCGCCAACCGCACCAACGCGTCGTAGATCGACTGGTCGCCATGCGGATGGAATTTGCCCATCACCTCGCCGACAATGCGGGCGCATTTGGCAAAGCCCTGGTCGGGGTTAAGCCGCAACAGGCGCATGGCATGCATGATGCGACGATGCACCGGCTTCAGCCCGTCGCGCACGTCCGGCAGCGCCCGGTGCATGATGGTCGACAGCGCGTAGGCGAGATAGCGCTCTTCCAGCGCCTTCTTCAGATCGACCGGCTCGATATTGTCGCCGCCGCCAGTTTCAGGCGGCAAAAGCCTTTTTCCCATGGGCTGGCACTAGCCGAGCGGGTGATTCGCGGCAAGAGGCGCCGGCATACGTCCTCCTATGCAACAGGAATTGGAAGCGTCGCAATGCCCGCCAACATCAATCCGTTACATCCGGCTTTTATCGCAAGCCTGATGGATCGGGTTTGCCTTTGGCCGCGATTTTCGACCATTGTGCCGAGGCCCGCCTTTTTCCGGTCCAGTTCGTCACCGAATGGTGACGACGCGACGATTTGAAAAGAATTTCAAGACACTCTCAGGGGAGCTCTCGATGACGATCAGAAACTCGACTCTTATTAAAAGACTGGTTTTTTCGACCTTTTTGCTGACGCTGCCGCTGAATGCGGCGTTCGCGCAGGATACCGCGGTTGCCGACCGGCTGAAGGCTGCCCTCGCCGCCCAGGGCGTCGACCTCTCCTGGACCGGAGTAACCGGCGACACCTCCAGCATGGTTCTGCAAGGCGTAGCGGTCAAACCGGCGGCCGAAAAGGAGGCGCTCAAGATCGGCGACGTCAAGCTCGAAGGTGTGACCGAAGCCAATGGCGGCTATCAAATCGCGACCGTATCGACGTCGCCGTTCGAACACAGCGAAGATGGCGTCACGCTCAATCTCAGCCCCTTCGTCATCCACGACATGACGGTTCCGGCCGAAGGCGCAACCGGTCCGCTGGGCTCGCTGATGATGTACAAATCGGCCGAGCTCGACAACATGACAGTCAAAGTGGCTGACAAAACTGCTTTCTCGATGGACGGGCTTGCCATCGCAATCACGCCGCCGGCCGACGGCAAGGCCATGGCGTTTTCCGGCACTACGGAAAAATTCGCTGCCGACCTGACCCTGGTCGAAGATCCGAAATCCAAGGAAGTCATCAACGCGCTCGGCTACCAGAACATAACAGGCAATCTTGAGATGGAAGGCACCTGGCAGCCTACCGACGGCAGGATGGACTTGTCGAAATACGAAATATCGGTCGACAATGCCGGCACGCTCGGCATGACCTTCGATCTCGGCGGCTACACGCTGGACGTCATCAAATCACTGCAGGAGATGCAGAAGAAGATGGCAGCGCAGCCCGAAGGCGCGGACAATTCGGCGCAAGGCATGGCCATGCTCGGGCTGCTGCAGCAGCTTTCGTTCAACAGCGCCTCGATCCGCTTCGACGACGATTCGCTGACCAAAAAGGTGCTCGATTATGCCGGCAAGCAGCAAGGCATGTCCGGCAAGGACATCGCCAACCAGGCCAAGGCGATCGTGCCCTTCGGCATGGCGCAGCTCAACAATCCGGAACTGACCGCGCAGGTTTCGGCCGCGGTCAACAAGTTCCTCGACGATCCGCAAAGCATCGAGGTCTCGGCCGAGCCGCCGGCCGCGGTGCCGTTCGCGCTGATCATGGCGGGCGCCATGTCCAACCCGCTCGACCTGCCGAAAACGCTCGGCGTGACGGTTACGGCAAACGAAGACTGACCGAGACAGGCTTCAAGCAAAAAGCCCGGCAGCGATGCCGGGCTTTTTTATGAATCAACAGCACCGGTTCGAAGCGTTTTCTAAACCTCTTTCTTCGTTGCCACGACGCGCAGCGACAATTCTCGAAGCTGCTGCGGGCTGGCTTCCGACGGCGCGTTCATCAACAGGTCGTAGGCCTGCTGGTTCATCGGAAACATGGTCACTTCGCGCAGGTTCCTGGCGCCGACCAGAAGCATGACGACGCGGTCGATGCCGGCCGCCATGCCGCCATGCGGCGGCGCGCCATACTGGAAGGCGCGATAAAGGCCGCCGAAGCGCTCTTCGATGGTCGCGCGGTCCAGCCCGACGGTTTCGAACGCTTTGACCATGGTTTCGGGCAGATGGTTGCGGATGCCGCCGGAGGCGATCTCGAAACCGTTACAGACCATGTCGTACTGGAACGCCTTGATGCCGAGCAGATCCTCGCCGTTAAGCGCATCGATGCCGCCTTGCGGCATCGAGAAAGGATTGTGCGCGAAGTCGATCTTCTTCTCCTCCTCGTTCCATTCGAAGAACGGGAAGTCGACGATCCAGCACAATTCGAAGCGGTCGCGGTCGACAAGATTGAGCTCCTCGCCGGCGCGGGTGCGCGCCGCACCCGCGAAGGAGACGAATTTCTTTGGGTCGCCGGCGACGAAGAAAGCGGCATCGCCATCGGCAAGGCCGAGTTGGAGGCGGATCGCCTCGGTGCGCTCCTCGCCGATGTTCTTGGCCAGCGGCCCGGCGCCTTCGAGCTTCTCGCCCTCCTTGCGCCAGAAGATGTAGCCGAGGCCGGGCTGGCCCTCGCCTTGCGCCCATGAGTTCATGCGGTCGCAGAAGGCGCGAGACCCGCCGGTCTTGGCCGGAATGGCCCAGACCTCGGCCTTCGGATCGTTGGCAAGGATGTTGGCAAATACCTTGAAGCCAGAGTCGCGAAAATGATCCGAGACGGCCTGCATCTCGATCGGGTTGCGCAGGTCCGGCTTGTCGGTGCCGTATTTGCGCATGGCGACATCATAGGCGATGCGCGGAAACTTCTCCGTCACCGGCTTGCCGGCGGCAAAGGTCTCGAAAACGCCTCGCATTACCGGCTCCATGGTGCTGAACACATCCTCCTGCTCGACGAAGCTCATCTCCACGTCGAGCTGGTAGAATTCACCCGGCAGACGGTCGGCGCGCGGATCCTCGTCGCGGAAGCAGGGCGCAATCTGGAAGTAGCGGTCGAAGCCGGACACCATGATCAGCTGCTTATATATCTGCGGTGCCTGCGGCAGCGCGTAGAAAGTGCCGGGGTGGATGCGCGACGGCACCAGGAAGTCGCGCGCCCCTTCCGGCGACGAGGCGGTCAGGATCGGCGTCGAGAATTCGGTGAAGCCCACGTCGCCCATCAGCTTGCGCATCTCGGCGATGATTTTCGTCCGCGCGACGATGTTCTTGTGCAGCGTGTCGCGGCGCAGGTCGAGAAAGCGGTATTTGAGTCGGATGTCCTCCGGATAATCCGGCTCGCCGAAGACCGGCAGCGGCAATTCCTTGGCCGCCGACAGCACCTCGATCTCGCGGGCGAAGATTTCGATCTCGCCGGTCGGCAAATTGGGATTCACGGTGGCGGCGAGGCGCGCCTTGACCTCGCCGTCGACGCGGACGACCCATTCGCCGCGCAGGGTCTCGGCGATCTTGAAGGCAGGCGAATCCGGATCGGCGACGATCTGGGTCAGGCCGTAATGGTCGCGCAAATCGATGAACAGCAAGCCGCCATGGTCGCGCACGCGATGCACCCAGCCCGACAGGCGAACGGTCGAGCCGACGTCGGCCTTCCTCAATTGGGCACAGGTGTGGCTGCGGTAACGATGCATTGTCATTCTTAAAGTCCGGATGTTGGGTTGCGGCCGAGGCATGACGGCCCAGCCTGAAAATTTGCGCGAAAAGCACATGGGAGGGTGCATTTGTCAAGACAAGCGGCGGCTGGGTGGCATCTCCCGTTTCGGCCTTCAGGGTTGAAGCCTTTGGCGCCCTTGGCGCATTGCTGCAAAAAGTGTTTCTTGCGACGATCTCTTCGTCAAATGATTTGGAGACACTTGATGCCAAAACGCACGCCCCCACCGGGCGTTGGGCCTCACAATGGCCGCGAATTAGAAATGATGCTTCAGGGCGAGAAACCAATGGCCTTGTTCGCAGCGGAACCAGGCATGGACGCCGACGATATTGGCGATGCGCTTTTCAAAACCTTTGTCGATGAAGGCCGTCTTCTCAAATTCTCCTACATTGATCCTGGAACTTCCGTAGAAGAACGCCGCTACTGCCTGCCGACAGAGGAATGGCGGTGCAAGCTCAGCCTGTTGATTTCTCAAATGTGCCGCAGCGGGGAAGCCTTCGACGTGTTCACAAGGGATGATTTAGCGAGGCTGGAAGGAACGCTTCTTGGCTACCCAAAGGAGAGTATTGAAGCCTTCATCGCCCATGCAGCGTCGCTGAAATCCTAAATTCCAAAAACAGCTTAAGCCGTTTTTCTGGGTCGACCTGATGTCGCCGGTCTTTGTCGCCGCCAGACGAAATTACGCCACCTCACCCCTTGACCCCGCCCGCGGTGAGGCCGGAGATGATCTTGCGCTGGAAGATCAGGACAAGGATGACGAGCGGCACGGTGACGATCACCGATGCGGCCATGATGTTGCCCCACGGGATCTCGAACTGCGAGCTGCCGGAGAGCAGCGCGATCGCCACCGGCACGGTTCGCTGCTCGTTGCTGGAGGTAAACGTCAGGGCGAACAGGAACTCGTTCCAAGCACCGATGAAGGCGAGTAGCCCGGTGGTCGCCAGCGCCGGCCACATGAGCGGCAGGAAGACGCGGCTGATGATGATCCAGGGCGTGGCGCCATCGAGGATCGCCGCTTCCTCCAGTTCGATCGGCAGGTCGCGAACGAAGGCGGTGAGCACCCAGACGGTGAACGGCAAGGTGAAGATCATGTAGGACAAGATCAGCGCGAACGGCGAATTGTAGAGGCCGAAGGTGCGGATCAGCTCGAAAAGACCGGCAAGCACCGCCAATTGCGGGAACATCGAAACGGACAGGATAGTGAGGAGCAGAGCCGAGCGGCCGCGGAAGCGGATGCGCGCCAGCGCATAGGCAGCGGTGACGCCCAGGAACAGCGAAATGACGACAACGGCGCTCGAAATGAATAGCGAGTTCACGAGGTTGCGCAGGAAGGTCCCCTCGGTGAAAACGGTCTTGTAATTGCTGAAGGTAATCGTCTTCGGCCAATAATCGATCTGGAAGAGCGCCGTCCCGGATTTCAGGCTGGTGATGATGGCGTAGTAGAACGGGAACACCGCGACGACGACGATAACGGCGACGAGGAGATAGAAAGCCGTGCGCTTGACGATCCACATGGTCAGTAGTCCCCCATGATCAATAGTCCTTGTCCAGTCTTATCCGGCCGAGCCAAAGAACGAGCATGGTCAGCAGAGCGAGGATAAGGAAGAGAAGCGTCGAGGCGGCGGAACCGGAAGCGAACTTGTCGAACTCAAACAGGCTCTCGCGGGCAAACACCGACATCGACTTGGTGTGTATGTTGTTTGGCGTAAGCACGTAGATCAGGTCGAAGATGCGCAGGGCATCGAGACCGCGAAAGATCATGGCCACCATCAACGCCGGTCGGATGAGCGGCAAGGTGATCTTCCAGAAAATTCTCCACGCGCCGACGCCGTCGAGCTTGGCGACCTCGTAGATTTCTTGTGGAAGCATCTGGAGGCCGGCGAGAATGAGAAGCGCCATGAAGGGGGTCGCCTTCCAGATGTCGACAACAAGGACGGCGACCATCGCCGTGTCGGCGCTGGCCGTCCAGGCGATCTTGGTGCTGATCAGGCCGAGCTTGAGCAGGACGTCGTTGATGATGCCGAACTGGTCGTTGAGCATCCACTGCCACATTTTAGCCGAGACGATCGTCGGGATGGCCCAAGGGATGAGAATCGCGGCGCGTACGATGCCGCGGCCGCGAAACTTGGCGTTGAGCACCAGCGCGACGATCATGCCGAGCACCGTCTCGCAGGTCACCGAAATCACAGCGAAGCGCACCGTGTTCCAGACGGCGCGCCACCAGACCGGATCGGCGAGCAGCCCGTCATAGACGACGCGGCCGCTCGGCATTTGCAGGACGGAGAAATAGTTGGCGAAGCCAACCCAGCGGCGGGCTTCGAGGTCGGCGAGCGAGGCATCGGTGAAGCCGAAATAGATCGTGCGCATCAACGGCCAGCCGGCAACGGCGGCGAGCACGATGAGCATCGGAGCAAGCAGCAGCCATGCCGAGCGCACACGCTGACGCGCCAGCAGCGAGCCTGAGCGCGGCGAGGTCACCAGGCGGTGCCCTTGAGCCTGGTCAAGGAGAACTCCAGATCGGCAAGGTTGTCGGCGGCCGTGCCCTCGCCGGACATGGTGTTGTGGACGGCGGTCCAGAACTCGCTCGATGCCTCATTGTACCTGGTCTTGGCCTGGGCCGAGGGACGCGGCACCGCGTTGAGGACGACTTCCTTCCAGCGCGGAATGACCGGCTGCGCGCCGGCGATGTCGGCATCGTCATAGAGTGCCTGGATGGTCGGCAGATATGCCCCCTTCAAGGCGCGGTACTTCTGCATCTGAGGCGAGGCGATCCATTTGACCAGCTCGATCGCTGCATCCGGGTTCTTCGAATATTTGGAAACCGCGAGATTCCAGCCGCCAAGCGTTGCTGCCGGGCGCGCGCCCTCACCCGACCCCGGCGGCAGCGTGGTCACCTTGAACTTGCCTTTGATGGGGGAGCTTTCGCTGTTGCCAAGCGCGTAGGCGTAGGGCCAGTTGCGCATGAAGACGGCGTTGCCGGTCTGCCAGACGCCTCGCGACTCTTCTTCCTGGTAGGCCAGAACGCCGGGCGGCGAGATGGTTCCCACCCAGCTCCTCGCCATTTCCAGCGCCGCAGCTGCTTGCGGATTGTTGATGGAGATCGTGCCGTCCGGCTCGATAATCTGGCCGCCGCCGTTCGACTTCACCCATTCGAGTGCATCGCAGGTCAGCCCCTCATAGGCGTTGCCCTGGAAAACGAAACCCCACATGTCCTTGTTGCCGGCCGCGCGCTCCTTG
Organism: Mesorhizobium sp. M0040; assembly: GCF_040323505.1. NCBI lineage: Bacteria > Pseudomonadati > Pseudomonadota > Alphaproteobacteria > Hyphomicrobiales > Phyllobacteriaceae > Mesorhizobium > Mesorhizobium sp. M0040. The sequence goes on along the minus strand of NZ_JAMYVA010000073.1, from coordinate 12,001 downwards.
TCCATGACAAGCTTGGCGGTATCGGCAAGTTCAGCCCAGCTGGCCGGGACCCTGGCGCCGTATTTGTCGAGGAGATCCTTGCGGTAGTAGAGCGCCGGAGCGTCGGTGAATATCGGCAAGGCGACGAGCTTGCCGTCCACGGTCTGCGATTTGATGATCGATGGGAAATGGGCGCCAACGACATCCTTGGTCGCTTCGGTCAGGTCGATGAACTGCCTTGCAAGCTGGGGGGCCCAGATGATGTCCGTTTGATAGACGTCGACGTCGCTGCTTCCGGCGGCAAGCCAGAGCCGGTATTGGCCAAACTGGTCCGTCGCCGAGGGAGGCAGCGGAACGACGCTAACCTTGTTGCCGGTCTTCTTCTCGTATTGATCGAGGATCTCGCGAAGGATTCTCTGGCCGTTGCCGGTATCTCCGGACACCATGGCGAGGTCGACAGCCCGCGCCGGCCCGGCCGCCAGAACTGCGGCCACGGCAAATGCCGCAAATGCGGAATGAAATTTCATGATGGCGGACCTCCCTTTGGAGCTTCAGGCCGGGCAGCAGAAACGACGTCGATGCCTGACACCGTCTCCGCACACCGGCAGCTCACAAGACGCGTATTCGCCCACCAGCACTGAACTACAAAGATACGCCTTGGTTCCCAACACGGAGGGTCCGGCGCCACGCGGTAGCGCAATTTCCCCCTCGGTAATGCACCTAAAGCGTGTCGCGTTCGATCGGCCTCATGCGACGCGCTTTAGGTTCTTGTTTTTATGCATGTCGTTATCGCAAAACCGCTGCACACTTTTGCGCGACATGCATTAAGGCCCCCGGCTGGCCCCAACGCCACCGGGAATTGCCGCTGGCAATGGCGAAGGCGATGGTTCAAGAAGGATCAACGACAGGCTTTCCTTCATGTCCTCCATCCGCCCGCTGATCCCCCTCCTGATCGCCGCCGGCATCCTGCTCGGCGGCAACGGCCTGCAGAGCACGTTGATTGCGCTGCGTGGTGCGCAGGAAGGTTTTCCCGCTTCCTCGATCGGCCTGATGGGCACGTTCTATTTCGCCGGCTTCCTGCTCGGCTGCCTTGCCGTGACCCGCATCATGAAATCCGTCGGCCATGTGCGCGCCTTTTCGGCACTCGCGGCGATCGCCTCGGCGGGAACGCTGCTTCTGGTGCTGGTCATCGATCCGGTGATGTGGTGCGCCGTGCGCTTTGCCGGCGGGTTCTGCTTTGCCGGCCTGTTCACCATCATGGAAGCCTGGCTGAATTCCGGCGTCACCAACACCGACCGGGCGCGGGTGCTTGCCATCTACCGGATGGTCGACATCGGCTCGGTGACGGGCGCCCAGTTCCTGATCCCGATCTTTGGCGCCGGCGGCTTTGCCATCTTCGCCATCATGTCGATGATGATCACCGTTTCGCTGGTGCCGGTTTCGCTCGGCGACCGCTCCAATCCGACGCCGCCGGAAGACGTCAAGCTCGATTTGGCGCGCGTCTGGCGGATCTCGCCGCTCGGCTGCTTCGGCTGTATCGCCGTCGGCGTCACAAACAGCGCCTTCCGCACCCTGTCGCCGGTCTACGCCGAGCAGATCGGCATGTCGGTCGCCGACGTCGTCACCTTCGTCAGCGTCGGCATTTTCGGCGGCGCCATCATCCAATACCCGCTTGGCTATCTCTCCGACCGCTGGGACCGGCGCTCGGTGCTGCTGATGACCACGTGCTGTGCGATGGTGGCGGCACTGGCGCTGGCATTCGTGGCAGGCGGCAGCCCGTTTCTCAACTTCCTGCTCGTCTTCATCTTCGGCTGCTTCGCCATGCCGCTTTATTCGTTGTCAGCGGCGCATTCCAACGACCGCGCCGACAAGGGCGAGTTCGTGCTGATCAACGCTGCCTTGATGCTGTTTTATTCCTTCGGCGCCATCGGCGGGCCGTTCGCAGCCTCGACGGTGATGCAATTTTTCGGGCCGAGCGCGCTGTTCGTGTTCAGCGCCACCGTCTATGCGATCTTCGTGGCCGTCATCCTTTACCGGATGCAGGCGCGCTCCGCCGTGCCGGCCACCCATCGCAGCCGTTTTACGGCGCTGTTGCGCACTTCGACGGTTTTTGCCCGGTTGGCGAAGCGGAATGCCGATCCCGATGAACCCGCAAAGCCTGGATAGAGGTGCTTGCGCTTGACGAAAGCGCGCGCGGCTGAAATTGAAAGAGACCCTATCCCTTGCCAAAAGCGATTTGATGCACGTCATCACCACCCAGAAAGAACTCGAGACCGCTATTGCCGCTTTCGAAAAGGCGGAATTCGTCACCGTCGATACCGAATTCATTCGCGAAACGACCTTCTGGCCGATCCTGTGCCTGATCCAGATGGCAGCGCCCGGGGTGACCGCGCTGATCGATCCGCTGTCGCCCGACATCGACCTGAAACCGTTCTTCAGGCTGATGGCCAACGAGGCGATCGTCAAAGTCTTCCATGCGGCGCGCCAGGACATCGAAATCATCGTGCATCTCGGCGATCTGGTGCCGCATCCGGTGTTCGACACCCAGGTCGCGGCAATGGTCTGCGGCTTCGGCGACAGCGTCTCCTACGACCAGCTGGTGCAGCGCATCACCGGAGCGCGGCTCGACAAGTCCTCGCGCTTCACCGACTGGCGCCACCGTCCGCTGTCCGAAAAGCAGCTCGACTACGCGCTCGCCGACGTCACCCACCTGATCGAGGTCTACAAGCATCTCAGCGCCGAGCTGGTGCGGGAAAACCGCGCCCACTGGCTGAACGAGGAGATGGACGTGCTGACCTCGCGCGAGACCTACGATCCGCATCCCGAGGATGCCTGGAAGCGGCTCAAGATGCGGCTGCGCAAGCCGCAGGAACTGGCGATCGTGCAGGCGGTGGCCGCCTGGCGCGAACGCGAAGCGCGCGAGCGCGACGTGCCGCGCGGCCGGGTGCTCAAGGACGATGCGATCTACGAAGTGGCGCAGCAGGCGCCGCGCGACGCTGCGGCGCTGAGCAAGCTGCGTACCACGCCAAAGGGCTGGGAGCGCTCGTCGACGGCGACGGCACTGCTTGGCGCGGTAAACGCTGCCCTTGCCCTGCCCAGGGAAGAGATGCCGAAGCTGCCGAAGAGCTTCCAGCCGCCGGAGGGGTCGAGCGCCGCGGCGGAGTTGCTGAAGGTGCTGCTGCGGATCGTTGCCGAAAAGGAGGGCGTCGCATCCAAGGTACTCGCCTCCAGTGACGACATCGACCGCATCGCTGCCGAGGGCGAGGAAGCCGACGTGCCGGCATTGCAAGGCTGGCGGCGCGCCGTCTTCGGCGAGGCCGCGCTCAAGCTGGTGCGCGGTGAACTCGCCATCAGGTTCGACAAGCGCAAGATCGCTGTGTTCGATTTGTAGCCTTGAGCTTGCTCAGACCAAGCCGAGCAGATGCAGCGCTAGCCATATCCAGCCAAGTGCAAGAACTACCGCGCCCAGGTAGAATGCCCTGCTGCGCAGGATTAGCCGATTGCTGGTCAAGTGGACCGACGCGTGAAGATAGCGGGAGACGACAAAGATCCACACCAGAGCCAAGGTCAGATAATTGACGCCATTGGTCACGTGCAGCGTCAAGCATAAGACGTAGAAAAGCACCTGCAGTTCGAACTCGTTGCTCAGATTGTCGGCGACGGTGATACTGGACCCGGGCTCCGTCGAGCGCGTCTTGAACTGGCCGGTCTTGGCTTCGCCCGACCTGACCGCACCATAGCGGCGCCGGCCCATTACGATATAGACGATATAGACCAGCAGCACCTGCGCCAGCATCGGCCAGAAGATCGCGGTCTGGTTCAAGACGCCCCCTGTCGTTGTCACCCAGCCTTCAAGGCCGTTTCTGAGCCATCAGAGTGAAAGCCGCAGTGACGGTCACTGGCATCGCCAGTAGGGCGAATTTGGTGACGATCAGCGCCGAGGCGAAGGATAGCGAATCCGGATTGGCCGACAGAAAATCGGACAAAAGACGAGCCACGGCGATATTCTGGGCATAGTCGGTAAGCAGGTAGGGCAGCACCAGCACAACCGCGAATATCGACTGGGTTTGCGCAGGCAGTGCACGGAAATTCTTCAGCCGCCGGCCCGTGGCCAGGATCAGGCTGACCATCGTCAGCGATAGCAGCGCCGGAAAAAGCAGGTCGAAGGTCAGGTAATGCCAGACGAGAATAATTTCGCTGCCGCGCCGGCCGAGGGCTGTTAGCCAGGCCATGCCCTCATCCGGGGTGAAACCGGTATAGCGCATGTCGAGCGACGGCAGACCGCCGCTCAATCGGCGAAAATAGAGGAACTCCATCGCCGTCATGATGATGAAAACCGCCACGGTGGCGGTACAGAGTGCGGCCGCGTGGCGCGACAGCCGCAGGATCATTGCCGCCAGATTGCGCCAAAGCGCATGGCGATCAGGCTCCGCCAGGATAATTCGGGCTTTCGCGGGTAATCGTGACGTCATGGGCGTGGCTTTCACGAAGTCCGGCATTGGATATCCGCACAAAAGTGGCGCGCTCGCGGAAATCGGCAAGGTCGCGGCCACCGACATAACCCATAGCGGCTTTCAGGCCGCCTGCAAGCTGGTGCAGCACGCCAGACACAGGTCCTTTGTACGGCACCTGCCCTTCGATGCCTTCCGGGACCAGTTTCAGCGTGTCGCGCACCTCGGCCTGGAAGTAACGATCGGCGGAGCCGCGTGCCATGGCGCCGACCGAGCCCATGCCGCGATAGGCTTTGAAGGAGCGGCCCTGGTGCAGATAGACCTCGCCCGGGCTCTCGTCCGTGCCGGCCAGCAGCGAGCCGATCATCGCAGCACTTGCGCCGGCGGCCAGTGCCTTGGCGAGATCGCCCGAATATTTGATGCCGCCATCGGCGATGACCGAAACGCCGGATTTCTGCGCCGTCTCGACCGCCGACATGATCGCCGAGAGCTGCGGCACGCCGACGCCGGCGACGATGCGGGTGGTGCAGATGGAGCCTGGTCCGATGCCGACCTTGACCGCGTCGGCGCCGGCATCGATCAGCGCCAAGGTGCCTTCCGCGGTGGCGACGTTGCCGGCCAGGATACGAACCGAGTTGGACAGCTTCTTGGCCCGCGTCACCGCATCCAGAACACGCTGCGAATGACCGTGCGCGGTGTCGATCACCAGAAGGTCGACACCGGCATCGATGAGGCGCTCGGCCCGCTCGAAGCCGTCATCGCCGACGCTGGTGGCGGCAGCGGCGCGCAAGCGTCCCTGCGCATCCTTGGTGGCGTGCGGGTTGAGCTGCGACTTCTCGATGTCCTTGACCGTGATCAGCCCGACGCAATTGCCGTCCCGATCGACCACAACAAGCTTCTCGATGCGGTGCTGATGGAGCAGCCGCTTGGCCTCGTCCTGATCGACGTTCTCCTTGACCGTGATCAGGTTCTCGCGGGTCATCAGCTCATAGACCTTTTGCGCCGGATCGGACGCGAAGCGGACGTCGCGGTTGGTCAGGATGCCGACGAGCCGGCCGACCGTATGGCCGCCGGTGCCGCCGTTCTCGACCACCGGAATGCCCGAAATGCTGTAGGTGCGCATCAGACCCAGCGCATCGGCAAGCGTCGCCTCGGGACCGATGGTGACCGGGTTGACCACCATGCCGGACTCGAACTTCTTCACCTGCCGCACCTGCTCGGCCTGTTCGGCCGGCGAGAAATTGCGGTGGATGACGCCTATGCCGCCGGCCTGGGCCATGGCGATGGCGAGCCGCGCCTCTGTGACCGTGTCCATGGCGGCCGACAGGATCGGCACGTTGAGGTCGATGTCGCCAGCGATGCGGGTGCGGATGTCGGTCTCGCCGGGCATGACCTCGGAATGACCCGGCTGCAGCAGCACGTCGTCAAAGGTCAGCGCCAATGCGCCGGTGGACGTCTCGATGATTTTTGCCATGGCCAGCCCTCGGAATGCAGGAAAGGCGCTCGCCCTGGATGGACAGCGCCGACTCGTCTTCTTCCCTTTCAGGATTGGCGCTGGCTCGTAACACGTCCGATCGCCGTTGAAAAGCCGATGGTTGTTTTGTGGCGAAGCTGCATTTTGCCCTAGGGGCTGCGAGACTTGCGGTCGCACAAACGTGACAGCAAATTAATGCGACATCCGGGCCAAGCCATGATAACCGCCCTACCTGTCGGTTTGGCCCCCAAGGCCGTAAGCAATCGCGACGCACATTTCAAGGCCGGATCCATCGTGAACCGCACCATTCCGCTTATCTTGGCGGTCGCTCTATTCATGGAAAACATGGATTCGACCGTCATTGCGACATCGTTGCCGGCGATCGCCATCGACATCCACACCAGCCCGATCGCGCTCAAGCTGGCGCTGACCGCCTATCTGGTATCGCTGGCGATCTTCATTCCGATCAGCGGCTGGATGGCCGACCGCTTCGGCGCCAAGAATGTCTTCCGTGCCGCGATCGCCGTGTTCATCGTCGGTTCGGTCGCGTGCGCGATTTCCAATTCGCTGCCGGCTTTCGTGGTGTCACGTTTCCTGCAAGGCATTGGCGGCGCCATGATGACGCCGGTCGGACGCCTGGTGCTGGTACGCGCGACGCCGAAAAGCGAGCTCGTCGCCGCCATGTCGTGGCTGACTGTCCCGGCTCTGGTCGGCCCCCTGGTCGGTCCGCCGGTCGGCGGCTTCATCACGACCTATTTCACCTGGCACTGGATTTTTCTGATCAATGTGCCGATCGGTTTGATCGGCATCTGGCTGGCCACGCGTTTCCTGCCGAAGACCGACGCCGCGCAGACGCCGCCGCTCGATCTCATCGGTTTCGTGCTGAGCGGGCTGGCCGCATCGGGCATCGTGTTCGGCCTGTCGGTGGTCAGCCTGCCGGCTCTGCCGCCCGTTGCCGGCTTTATCACCGTTGCCGTCGGGCTGGCATCGGCGGTGCTTTACCTGCTGCACGCGCGCCGCGCCAAGAGTCCGCTGCTGGCGCTCGAGCTGTTTCGCAATCGGGTGTTCCGCTCGTCGGTGCTCGGCGGCGGACTGTTCCGCATCGGCATTGGTGCCGTACCTTTCCTGTTGCCGCTGATGTTCCAGATCGGTTTCGGGCTGACGCCGTTCCAGTCCGGCATGATCACCTTCGTCTCGGCAATCGGCGCCATAGGCATGAAATTCGTCACCGCGCTGATCTTCAGGGTCGCCGGCTTCCGCCGGGTGCTGATTTCAGGCTCGCTCATCGCTGCCGCGTCCATCGCCATCAACGGTCTGTTCACACCCGACACGCCCTATGGGCTGATCCTCGCCATGCTGCTCGCCGGGGGCTTTATCCGCTCGATGTTCTTCACCGGCATCAATGCGCTTGCCTACGCCGAGATTTCGGCCGCCGACACCAGCAAGGCCACGCCGATCACGGCGGTGTTCCAGCAGTTGGCGATCGCACTCGGCGTGGCGCTGGCCGGCGGCATCCTGGAAGTGTCGACCAAGATCCATGGCGGCCCGCTGACGCTGAGCGACTTCCACACCGCCTTCTTCATCGTAGCGGCGGTGTCGGCGGCAGCCTCGCTGTCGTTCATGCGGCTGGCGCCGGACGCCGGCAATGCCGTGTCGGGACATGGCAGGTTGACACCGCCGAAGACGCTGGAGCCGGTGAGCCCGCCGGGGAGTTGAGGACCCCTTCCCTTCTCCCCTTGTGGGAGAAGGTGGATCGGCGCGCAGCGCCGAGACGGTTGAGGGGTGTTGGAAGAAATGAGGCGATGATAACTGCAAGCGTGTTGCCAAGCTGGAACACCCCTCATCCGACCTCGCTTCGCGAGGCCACCTTCTCCCACAAGGGGAGAAGGAAAGGGCGCTACCCCTTAAAATCCTTCGCCAGCAAATACAGCTCCACCGATTCGTCGCGTGAGGCTGGCGGCTTGACGTGATGGACCGAGCGGAAATTCCGCTTGAGTCTCGCCAGCAATTCGTTTTCGGCGCCGCCCTGAAACGTCTTGGCGAGGAAATGTCCGCCAGGCTTCAATACCGACAGCGCGAAATCGGCCGCCACCTCGCAAAGATGCATGGTGCGGATGTGGTCGGTCCGCTTGTGGCCGGTGGTGGGTGCAGCCATGTCGGAGAGCACGATGTCGGGCTGGCCGCCCAGCGTCTCGGCCAGCTTTTCGGGTGCCTGCGGATCGAGGAAATCCATCAGCAGCACCGGCGCGCCCGGCACGGCGTCCATCTCGAGATAGTCGATGCCGACGACGTTCGGGTGTTCCGCGGTCGACTTGGTCCGCGCGGCGGCGACCTGGCACCAGCCGCCGGGTGCCGCACCAAGGTCTATCACCTTCATGCCGGGCTTGAGCAAATGGTGCTTGTCGTCGATCTCGATCAGCTTGTAGGCGGCGCGCGAGCGATAGCCGTCGGCCTTCGAGCGCTGGACATAGGGATCGTTGATGTGGCGCTGCAACCAGCGGCGCGACGATTCCTTCAAGCCGCTTTTCTTCTTGATCTTCGTCTTCAGCACGCGAATGCCGGCGGAGCTCGGTCTTTCCGGTTTTTTGGTCATTGCCGGCCCCGCCCGCTGTTGCGCCAGACGCCGTCATCGGCCATCAATTCGCTCAGTATGCCCTCGCGCAGGCCACGGTCGGCGACACGCAGCCGCTCCGACGGCCAGACGGCACGGATCGCCTCCAGTATGGCGCAGCCGGCCAGAACCAGGTCGGCGCGGTCGGCGCCGATGCAAGGGTTGGCGACGCGCTGCTGGAAATCCCAGCCGACCAGTTTTTCGACCATGCGGTCGACGCTGTCGCGATCCATCCACAGCCCGTCGACGCGGCGGCGGTCATAGCGTTCGAGATCGAGATGGACGCCGGCCAGAGTCGTCACCGTGCCCGAGGTGCCGAGCAGATGGAATTTCGGGCTGGACAGGAGGTGGCTCAGCCGGTCGCGCTCGTCGAAGGCGCGCAGCCGCATTGCGACATCCTCGACCATGGCGCCAAAGATCTCGCGCGTGACCGTGCGGCCGCCAAAACGCTCGGCCAGCGAGACGACGCCGACCGGCAGCGACGTCCACGAGACGATATGGTTGGCAAGCCTTGGCGAGCGCTGACCAGTGAGGTCGATCAGCGCGATTTCGGACGAGCCGCCGCCGATGTCGAACAGCACGACGCCTTGCGTGTCGCGCTCGACCAGCGAGCCGCAGCCCGACACCGCCAGCCGCGCCTCGGTCTGGCGGTCGATGATCTCGAGCTTCAGGCCGGCCTCGCGCTCGACGCGCTCGAGGAACTCGACGCCGTTGGCGGCGGTTCGGCAGGCCTCGGTGGCGATCAGCCTGGCCTTCCTGACCTTGCGGTTGCGCAATTTGTCACCGCAGATCTTCAGCGCCTCGACCGCGCGGTCCATTGCGGCGTCGCCAAGCCGACCATTGGCGGTGAGGCCCTCGCCCAGCCTGACAATGCGCGAGAACGCATCGATGACGCGGAACTGGCCATGACGCGTCGGCACCGCGACCAGCAGGCGGCAATTGTTGGTGCCGAGGTCGAGCGCGGCAAAGACCGGTAATTCCTGCAGCGGCGGCGGTGTGCGGGCACCTTGCCCCGGCCTTGGCGAGGCTGGAGGCAATTGCGCGATCGAAGCCGATTGCGCGATCGAGGACTGGGGCGCGATCGAAGCCGCTGGCTGGGGTAGGCGCGCCGGGGCCTCGTTGGCGACGGGCAGCGAAGTGCCGGCAGCCACGGGACGAGCCTCGTCGCGTGCGAAAACCTTGCGCCCGCGCCGGCGCTTGCGCCGTTTCTTGGGTTTGCCGTTCTGATGCGGGCCATTCTGGCCATTGTGGTCGTGGGACGTGTCGCCAGCCTGTCCATTGCCGGACCAGGGTTGCACCTGACGGCCGTAGCGTCCGGTGGATGGGTTTGCCTGGCCGGACGGCGTCGGCGAACCCCTGGACACGCCCACTTCCGGCGCGCCAGCGCCGGCTTCGTGGTCTTCCACTGTCGTTCCTTCCGGCGCCGCGCGAACCGGAGACCGGACGCAGCAGGCGCTTTTACATGTTCAAGTTGCCGCCAGACTATCAGCGCCGGGCCGGATCACCAAGAGCGCTCGCGGCGAATTTTGCCGGCGGCGTGAAGGCGGCGACGTCGGTGAGCCCTTGTCCCCTTGTGGGAGAAGGTGGCCGAGCGAAGCTCGGTCGGATGAGGGGTGCCGGACGGATCGCGGCATTGAAGATGTAACCCCTTCAAATCATTTTATTTTTTTCGAGCCGAGTTCCTTCCGGCACCCCTCATCCGGCTCGGCGCTGCGCGCCGATCCACCTTCTCCCACAAGGGGAGAAGGGAAGGCGCGAGCGCCACAACGCGCCTTCCCGGTTGAATAGCCGGCTTCAATGAGGCATTTCTGAAATGAACCATTCGGGACTGCGGGCGGTTTGCCTGCTGCGAACCGGAAAACGGGGTACGGGCTGCAACGCATGATCGTCAGGCCATGAACTGGAGGCGTTATTTCTGGCCCGTGATCGGCATCGCCGCGGTGGTGTTCTCGCTGTGGCTGCTGCTGCACGAATTGCGCGGCATCTCGCTCGACGATGTCTGGGCCGGCATAATCGCCATCCCGGCGCGCGGCTGGGTGCTGGCGGCGCTGAGTTCGGTCATCGCCTATGCCTCGCTCGCCGGTTACGACCACATCGCGCTGCTGCACATCGGCAAAAAAGTCTCGTGGCTGTTCGTCACCTTCTGCTCGTTCACCACTTACGCGCTGTCGCACAATATCGGCGGCTCGGTATTTTCTGGTGCGGTGATCCGCTACCGCGCCTACGGCACCAAGGGCCTGACCGGGCAGGATGTCGGCGTTCTGGTGGCGATTTGCTGGATCACCTTCGTGCTGTCGACACTGTTCGTCTCAAGCATCGTCCTGCTGCTCGAGCCCGAGGTGATCGACCGGTTTTCCGGCACGCCGCATCACAAGCTGTCGCAAGCCGCAGGGCTCGCCATGCTGCTCGTGGTGGCGGCCTATGTCTTCGGCAGCTGGCTGCATCTGAGGCCGCTGAGGATCGGCAGCTTTCAGTTGCACTATCCGGCGCTGCCGATCGTGGCGCGGCAATTGCTGGTCGGCCCGATCGAGCTGCTGGCGGCGGCGGCGATCATCTTCTTCGCCCTGCCCGTCGCCGGCAATCCCGGCTATTTCGTCGTGCTCGGCGTGTTCCTGGTGTCGTTCTCGATCGCGCAGATCTCGCATGCGCCGGGCGGGCTCGGCGTGTTCGAGGTGGTCTTCCTCGCGGGCTTGTCACATATGGATCAGGTCGGCGTACTGGCGGCGCTGCTGGTGTTCCGGCTGTTCTACCTGATCATCCCGCTGCTGATCGCACTCGGCGTGGTGCTGTTCTTCGAGCACTCGCAATACAGCCGCAGCGAGAGTTGAAGCGCCAGAAGCCGACGATTGAACCCCAACACAGGGTTGACTATTTTCCGGCGGCGGCTACAAGGGCCGCGCGGCTGCCTGGCGGCCCACCCTGCTGGGGAATAGGTTAACGGTAGACCCACGGACTCTGACTCCGTTAGTCCTGGTTCGAATCCAGGTTCCCCAGCCAACAAGCCAAATCAAGTTGTGTGCGTCAAGTTCTGCAAAATGGCGTGGCATTGCGGTGACGTCGGCGTGTCCGCCGCGTAGCCCCCGTGTTTAGCGGAGCGGCGGACATATGACGGTGCTCAGGCGGCCAAGGCCCTCAGGCTCTCCTTCTTGTGCTCGCGCAGATGATCCATGTTGAGGTAGCGGGTCGCCTCGAGCCAGTTCTCGTGGATCTCCACCGCCAATGCCCGAACCAGCCGCAGACAGCTCCGCGGGTTGGGGAAGATGCGAACGACCAGGGTGCGCCGCTTGATCTCCTGGTTCAGCCGCTCCAGCATGTTCGTCGACTTCATGTGCTTGTGGTGAGCTAGCGGCAGCCGATAGAAGCTCAGCGTCTCCTCGATGTTGTCTTCCACCCAGTTGACCAGCTTCGGGTATTTGGCCTGCCATTTGGCGATCCACTGCGCCAGGTCGCGTTTGACCTCGGCAAGGTCGCGCCGGTCGTAGAACC
>NZ_JAMYVA010000072.1:0-21268 GCF_040323505.1 Mesorhizobium sp. M0040 | reverse complement strand
ATCTTGGCGGCAACGTAGTTCAGGCCCCACGAAAAGGTCAGCCCGACCATGATGGCGGCGGCCGCCAGATCGACCGCGTCACGACGGTCGAGTGTATCTGTGGCGACGCCCACCGCCGCTAGTCCTCCGCGCTCGCGTCGTCGAAACCGAGCAGGTTCCAGCTCTGGCGCATATGCGGCGGCATCGGTGCGGTGACGTCGACAAAGCCCTTGTCGGGATGAGGGATGACAATGCGGCGCGCGTGCAGATGCAGGCGGTTCTGCATGCCGCCTGGAAAATCCCAATTGGTGTCGGCCTCGAAATATTTGGGGTCGCCGATGATCGGGCAACCGATATGGGCGGCATGGACGCGAAGCTGGTGGGTGCGCCCGGTATAGGGTTCCATTTCCAGCCAGGACAGGGTCTGCGCCGCCTGCTCGACGATGCGGTAATAGGACACGGCGTGATCGGCGCCCTTTTCGCCATGCTTGGCGATGCGCACACGATCGCCGTCGGGCGTCGGTTCCTTGATCAGCCAGGTCGAGATCTTGTCCTCGCGCTTCGGCGGCACGCCCTTGACCAGCGCCCAGTAGGTTTTCTTCGTCTCACGCGCCCGGAACGCTTCGGCGAGCTTCATGGCGGCGAGCCTTGTACGGGCGACAACCAGCACACCCGACGTGTCGCGGTCGAGCCGGTGCACCAGACGCGGCTTCTCGCCCTTCTGGTTGCGCCAGGCTTCCAGCATGTCGTCGACATTGCGGGTGACGCCAGAGCCGCCCTGGACCGCCAGGCCGGCCGGCTTGTTGAAGACGAAGACCTTCGGGTCCTCATGGATCAGCATCTTTGCCAAAACGTCGGCGTCGCCCTGGTTGCGGATCGAATGACCGGTGAGCGGGCTTTCACCTTTCTTGTCGACTTCGAGCGGCGGCACTCGGACCGTCTGGCCGGCTTCGACGCGGGTATCGGCCTTCACCCTGCCGCCGTCGACGCGGATCTGGCCGGAACGCAGCAGCTTCTGCAGATGACCGAAACCGAGACCGGGGAAATGGCTCTTGAACCAGCGGTCGAGCCGCATGCCCGCCTCGCCGGCGTCCACTGTGATCTGTTCAACGCCTGCCATGATTCCAATCGCCGTTTTGCAGGCATGCAACGGCATTCGCCGGCACCCGCAATCTCACTCGGTTATTCGTTGTCGGTTCCATATTGCAGAACCTGAACTTTCTCCAGCGTAATCAAACCACTTGTCATGATTGTTTCAAGCACGGGCAGGAAAGCGGCCAATTTTTCCTCGTCATCGACGATCTCGATGACGAGTGGCAGATCCTCCGATAGGCGGAGGATCTTCGTGGTGTGAAGCCGGCTGGAATGGCCGAACCCCATCGCGCCGCGCAGGACGGTCGCGCCGGCGATCTGCATTTCGCGGGCCCTCAGCACGATAACCTCATACAGCGGACGGCCACCTGCCTTGTCGTTTTCGCCGATAAATATGCGCAGCAATTGCGCCTGTGTTGGTATCTTCATTGCCGGGACCCTCTCAGCCGGTTGAGCCGAACTGCAAAGATGTGGCCAAGCCAGACGGCGGCAAGCCAGGCCACCACGGAGATCGCGATATTGAATCCCGCCGCCACAAGCCTCCCGCCTTGCGCGAGGGTGAGTGTTTCAAGGCTGAAAGCGGAGAAGGTCGTCAGGCCGCCGCAGAAGCCGGCCATGAAGAATTGACGTTGCAGCGGACCGGCGAAGACGCGACCATCCGGTCCCGTCAATGTCGCGTAGAAGCCGATGAGGAACGAGCCAACAATGTTGACGAGGAGCGTGCCGAAGGGAAATCCAGCGCCCCACAGGGCAGTGCTCGTCGATGAGGCAAGCGCCCGCAACACACCGCCGATCATGCTGCCTGCGGCTACGGTCGCATAGAGCCGAACCGTTTCGTTGGTTCTGCGACGGCCAATGAGGCGCGCCGCATGCCCTGCCGCGGCAGTGTCCGTCCCGTCGTGGCGGAGCTTCCGCGGGCCGCTCACGGCGCCCCGCCGCCAATCAGAAGACTTCCCGCAGCAAAGCCCAGCGTCACGCCGCCGAGGCTCAGAAAAACCGAAAGCAGCACATTTCCGCCGGCGCGCCGCCATTCGCCCTCGCGCGCCAGCGCCAGCGTCTGCAGGCTGAAGGAAGAAACCGTGGTGTAGCAGCCGAGGCCGCCGGTAACGGTAAAGGCCCAGATGGCCGGCATGCCGGCGCGCGCCACCGCATGCGCAACGACACCGATTGCAAACGCTCCCGAGACGTTGACGGCCATAGTGCCCCAGGGAAAGGTCTCGCCGACCCGGCGGGCGACGAAGCCGGACAGGAAGAAGCGGGCCATTGCACCGATCGCGCCACCAAGGCAGACAAGCAACAGATGATACATCGTGCTCCCTCGCGCCGGTCACACCACGGTGTCAGGCGGCTCCGGCCTTCTTCGGCTTGCTGGAGCCGATCATCTTCCAGTTCTTGTAGAACATGGCGTTGATGCGCTCGACGCTGACCGAAACGATGGCGAGAAGAGCGGCGATCAGGCCGGGGAATGGCGATGGCCGGATGATGTCCATGAACACGCAGTAGCGGCGCCCATCATATTCGTTGACCGAGCGGTGCAGCAGCGTGTCGTCGAAAATATAGAGCGGATTGTCGTGCCAGTAGTTCCTGGCGTTGTTGCACTCGACGAAAACCTCGGCCTTCACCGGGAGAAGATTGTAGAGAATGCGCAGGCTGAGCCGCAGCGGTCCGAAATGCCAGGAGGTCGATTCCTTGCCCCTGAACACCGACACGGCGATGGTCTTGATGTATTTGAAATCCTTGTTGAATTCGGCAACGTTGTCGATTTTGTGCTTGCCATACCACTGGTAGACATACATGCCGCGCCGGCCGCTGCCGAAATTGGCGTCGATATCGGCGATGATCTCGTCCTTGCGCGCTTTGAAGACGTCCAGAACCTCGTTGACCTCACGCTGATAGTCCGGAGGAAACTGGTCCAGTTTCCAGACACCGCGGTTTCTATAGCACAGCAGATCGACCAGCAGATTGAAGGGCGAAAGCAGCCAGGTGAAGATGCCGTTGCCGAGGAAATAACCACTGAACAGCGCCCAGTTCTTGTTGTCGTTGCGCAACACGTCGATCAGGCCGAGGACAATGAAAATTGTCGTCAGGATGGGAATGAAATAGAAGCCGAGCGCCAGCAGCGGGATCGCTATGGCGAACTTCCGAAGGGTCTTGCGATTTTTTTTTGTCATTTTTCCACGCGCCAGGCGCGATTCCGTTCTGAATATCGTCGGTACGTTTCTGGCCTGTCCGCCGGCCGAAGGCGCATCTTGATAGGGTTTTTTATCCCGCCAGACAACGGCGATCACACCAGTGTGCGACTGGCAGCTACTTTTCCCGCTCGCTGCGCAGCTTCGCCCAATAATCCAGCCGCTTCCTGATATCGCGCTCGAAGCCGCGCTCTGGCGGGTCGTAGAATGTCTGCCTTCCCATCTTCTCCGGAAAATAGTCCTGGCCGGAAAAAGCGTCGGGCTCGTCGTGGTCGTAGCGATAGCCGGCGCCGTAATCTTCCTGTTTCATCAGCTTGGTCGGCGCATTGAGAATGTGCTTGGGCGGCAGCAGCGAACCGAATTCCTTCGCCGCCTGTGTGGCGGCCTTGAACGCGGTATAAACTGCATTGGATTTCGGCGCGGTGGCGAGATAGACGGTCGCCTCGGCGAAGGCCAGTTCGCCCTCGGGCGAGCCCAGATAGTCATAGGCGTCCTTGGCGGCGTTAGCGACGATGAGCGCCTGCGGGTCGGCCAGCCCGATATCCTCCATCGCCATGCGCACCAACCGGCGCCCGAGATAAAGCGGATCTTCGCCGGCGTCGAACATGCGGGCGAGATAGTAGAGTGCCGCATCGGGGTCGGAGCCGCGCACCGATTTGTGCAAGGCGGAGATCAAATTGTAGTGGCCGTCCTGTCCCTTGTCGTAGATCGGCGCGCGGCGCTGGACGATGCGCTGCAGAGCTTCGGCGCCGAACACCTCCTTTGATTTCGCTGCGCGCCAGACCTCTTCGGCGAGCGTCAATGCCGCGCGGCCGTCGCCATCGCTCATGCGGATGAGCATCGCCCGCGCGTCTTCATCGAGCGGCAGCGCCCTGCCCTCTGCCTCCTCGGCTCGCGCCAGCAGCTTGGCGATACTGTCCTCGCCGAGCGAGTGGAAGACCAGCACACGCGCGCGCGACAACAGCGCGGCGTTAAGCTCGAAGGACGGGTTCTCGGTGGTGGCGCCGACCAGCACGACGGTGCCGTCTTCCATCACGGGCAGAAAACTGTCCTGCTGGGCGCGGTTGAAGCGATGGATCTCGTCGACGAACAGCAGTGTCTGGCGGCCGTTGGAGCGGCGCAGCTTCGCTGCCTCGAACACTTTCTTCAGGTCGGCAACGCCGGAAAACACCGCCGAGATCTGTTCGAAGGCGAGGCTTGTCTCGCCGGCAAGCAGCCGTGCGACCGTGGTCTTGCCGGTGCCGGGCGGGCCCCAGAAGATCATCGAGCCGAGCGAGCCGGAGCCGATCAGCCGCGTCAGCGCGCCGTCGGGTCCGGTCAGATGCTCCTGGCCGACGACCTCGCCGAGGTTCTTCGGGCGCAGACGGTCCGCCAGCGGCCTGCCGGGCGGCGTCTTCGGTTCATCGACACTGAACAGATCGGCCATGCAACTTCTTCTGCCTGGAGCCCCATCATGCTGACGTTCGGGCTCAGTAACGCAACACCTGGCGCAGTATCTGCCCGCCGCGCTCGACGGTAAAGCGCCACCAGCGCGTATCCTGCTGGGCTACCTGTTCCAAGGTCGCCGCCTTGTCGATCGTCAGGCCATTGACCTCACGCACGATGTCGCCTGGCTGGAAGCCAAAATCGGCAGCAGGCGAATCGCGGTTGATGTCGACCACGGTGACGCCTTTGACATCGGTGCGCAGACCGAGCCGTTGGGCAAGCCGTGGCGACAGTTCAGCAACCTTGGCACCGGAAAACGGGCTGCGGCCGCGCAATGTGAGTTCCGCAGCTTTGGCGCCCTCAGGCGGCCGTTCCAGCGCGATGTCCATCGTCGCCTGCTGACCCTTGCTCAGAACGCCGAAGCTGGCATTCGTACCAATCGACAGCGTCGCCATCCGGTAGTCCAGCGCCCCGACGCTCTCGACCGGCTTGCCGTTGAGCGACAGCACTACGTCGCCCGGCTTGAGCCCTGCCTTGGCGGCGGGTCCCGCCTCTTCGACCGAAGAAACCAGCGCACCGGTCGGTTTGTCGATGCCAAGCGATTCGGCAATCTGCGGCGTCACCGCCTCGAACTCGGCACCGGCATACGGCCGCTCGAAGAAGTCGAGCCCGGCCTTAGCCGCGTCGGCGAAGGCGCGAACCATGTTCGAAGGGATGGCAAAGCCGATGCCGATCGAGCCGCCGCTACGGCTATAGATCGCCGTGTCGATGCCGATCAGCTGCCCTCCCATGTTGACCAGCGCGCCACCGGAATTGCCGGGATTGATGGCGGCGTCGGTCTGGATGAAGAAGCTGGAATCGGAGACGCCGATATGGCTGCGCGCCACCGCCGAAATGATGCCGCTGGTGGTGGTCTGGCCGACACCGAACGGATTGCCGATCGCCAGCACCAGATCGCCGACCTCGAGCGCGTCGGAATCGCCGATAGCGATCACCGGGAACGGCTTGTCAGAAGAAATCTTGAGCACGGCGAGGTCGAGCGTCTCATCCTTGAGCAGCACCTTGCTGTCGAATTCGCGCCCGTCGGCGGTCGCGACCTTGACCTGGTGAGCGTCCTTGACGACGTGGAAATTGGTGACCACGACACCGGTGGGATCGACCAGCACCCCCGAACCGAGCGAGGACTGCGCGCGCGGCTGCGAGCGGCCGAAGAACTCCTCGAAGAACGGATCGCCGTCGAAGGGCGACGTCACCTTGGCGGTCTGCGAGGCGTAGACATTGACCACGGCCGGCGCCGTCTGCTTGACCAGCGGCGCGAAGGACAGCTGCACCTCCTCGCGGCCGAACGGCACGCGCTTGTCGGGGCCTGAAGTGGCGTTTTCGCCTTCGACGCCATGCAGCAGATCGGTCAGCACGTCGGACAGACCGGGATCTGGCTTGGCCTCCTCCGCCAGCGCGTGCCTGGCCGCCGGCACGACGGCCAACGCCATCAAGGCGCAGATCAGAACAATGGACAGCCGTTTAACGCGCATTCCGAATCCTCCAAGTCGGGCGCCATTGTCCTGACGATTGTGCAAAATGAAAGGCTAAGCCGCTGAAATCCGATTATTTTGGGTAGTCGCCGCAAAAACCGGTGACAAAACCTCTACCAGCCCGCCCGGTACCTTCGGAAACAGAAAAAGGGGCCCGGAGGCCCCTTTTGAACTTCTCAGGAAAACCGAGCCTTATGCGGCTGCGGCTTCCTCTTCGGTGCCTTCGGCCTCGATGCGGGCACGGTCGCCGGCGCCCTTGGCCGAGGTGTCGCGGTCGACGAATTCGATGACGGCCATTGCGGCGTTGTCACCGTGGCGGAAGCCCGCCTTCATGATGCGCAGATAGCCGCCGTTGCGGGTGGCGTAGCGGGGCGCGATGGTATCGAACAGGCGCTTGACGACGCCTTCATTGCCGATCTGGGCAATCACCTGGCGGCGAGCGTGTAGGTCGCCGCGCTTGCCGAGCGTCACCAGCTTCTCGACGATCGGACGCAAATCCTTCGCCTTCGGCAGCGTGGTGAGGATCTGCTCGTGCTCGATAAGCGACACGGCAAGGTTGGCAAACATCGACTTGCGATGGCTTATGCTGCGGGCGAACCGGCGGCCTTTAAATCCGTGGCGCATGGCTCTTCTCCTTCATTGCGGTTTCAAGAGGCCTGAGCCCCAGTTGGTTAGCCGCATGATCTTGTCCGAAAAGTCTGCAACTTTTTGCTGCGCTGACCTTCGGTTCGGGATCATGCTCAATATTGGTCTTCGTAACGCTTGGCGAGGTCTTCGATGTTTTCCGGCGGCCAGTCCGGCACTTCCATGCCGAGATGCAGGCCCATCGCCGCCAGGACTTCCTTGATCTCGTTCAGCGACTTGCGGCCGAAGTTCGGGGTGCGCAGCATCTCGGCTTCGGTCTTCTGGATCAGGTCGCCGATATAGACGATGTTGTCGTTCTTCAGGCAGTTGGCCGAACGCACCGAAAGCTCGAGTTCGTCGACCTTCTTGAGCAGCGCCGGGTTGAAGGCAAGCTCGGTAACCTGTTCGGCAGCGACTTCCTTCTGCGGCTCGTCGAAATTGACGAACAGGCCGAGTTGGTCCTGCAGGATGCGAGCGGCGAAGGCCACCGCGTCCTCGCCCGAAATCGAACCGTCGGTCTCGATGGTCATGGTCAGCTTGTCATAGTCGAGAACCTGGCCCTCGCGGGTGTTCTCGACCTTGTAGGAGACCTTCTTGACCGGCGAATACAGGCTGTCGACGGGGATCAGCCCGATCGGCGCGTCCTCGGCGCGGTTACGGTCGGCCGGCACATAGCCCTTGCCGGTATCGACGGTGAATTCCATGCGGATTTCAGCGCCTTCGTCCAGCGTGCAGATGACGTGGTCGGGATTGAGGATCTCGACGTCGCCGACCGTCTGGATGTCGCCGGCGAGAACCGCGCCCGGTCCCTGCTTGCGCACGACCATGCGCTTGGGGCCGTCGCCTTCCATGCGGATGGCGATTTCCTTGATGTTCAAAACGATGTCGGTCACGTCCTCGCGGACGCCGGCGATGGACGAGAATTCATGCAGAACGCCGTCGATCTGCACGGCGGTTACAGCCGCGCCACGCAGCGAAGACAGAAGCACGCGGCGCAGCGCGTTGCCGAGGGTGAGGCCGAAGCCGCGCTCGAGCGGCTCGGCGACCAGCGTGGTCAGCGTCTTCTTCTTCGACGAGAACTCGATCTTGTTCGGCTTGATCAGTTCTTGCCAATTTTTCTGGATCATAGTGCTTTCCTTCCGTTGTCCCGCCACCATCCAATCGTGGCGGGCGACCTGGAATGCCGTGGAGGAGCGCCCTTGAGGCGCTCGCGCGGCGTTCGGTAAATTCTTTAGACGCGGCGCTTCTTGCGCGGGCGGCAGCCATTGTGCGGGATCGGCGTCACATCACGGATCGAGGTGATGGTGAAGCCGGCAGCCTGCAGCGCGCGCAGCGCCGATTCACGACCGGAGCCGGGTCCACAGACCTCGACCTCGAGCATGCGCATGCCGTGTTCCTGGGCCTTCTTGGCAACATCTTCTGCGGCCATCTGGGCAGCGAACGGGGTCGATTTGCGCGATCCCTTGAAGCCCTGGGCTCCGGCCGACGACCAGGCAATCGAGTTACCCTGCGCGTCGGTGATGGTGATCATCGTGTTGTTGAAGGTCGAATTGACGTGGGCAACGCCCGACGAGATGTTCTTGCGTTCGCGACGGCGAACACGAGCGGCTTCCTTGGCCATGATGGTCCTTTCAGTTGATCTCTACACCGCCGTAATGCCAGCGGCTCCACCAGGGAGAAGGCAGTAGGGGAATATGGCAGTAGGGCAGTATGTCTGCCGTTCCTATTGCCTTACTGCCCTACTCCCTTACTGCCCTAAATTACTTCTTCTTTCCGGCAATCGACTTAGCCGGGCCCTTGCGGGTGCGCGCATTGGTATGCGTGCGCTGACCACGAACCGGCAGCGAGCGGCGGTGACGCAGGCCGCGATAGCAGCCGAGGTCCATGAGTCGCTTGATGTTCATCGACACTTCGCGGCGCAGATCGCCCTCGACCTGGTAATCGCGGTCGATGGTCTCGCGGATCTGCAGCACTTCCGCGTCGGTCAGCTGGTTGACGCGACGCTCGGCCGGGATGCCGACCTTGTCGACGATCTCCTGGGCGAACTTCTTGCCAATGCCGTGAATGTATTGAAGCGCGATGACGACGCGCTTGTTAGTCGGAATATTGACGCCGGCTATACGAGCCATGTTCTTCTCTTCTCCATATAGGCCGGACGAGCCGGCGCTTCAAGTTGCCCCGCGTCCGGTGGAGGCCGGCCCTTGCGGGAGTTTCCAGTTCAAAGCGGCCTGCCTTGCCCTTGCGGACAAGCAAGCCTCATGCCTGATAGGAAGACGGGCCGCCATACCCCAGCGGACCGCTCCAGTCAAGCGCAATCGTTCGATTCTCTAGCCGGCCGCCTGGCCAACTTTCCGGGTCGTCGCCCTGAGCACCGCCTCGATCTGCTGCGTCACCGCATCGATGTCGGCCATGCCATCGACGCCCCTGAGCTTGCCCTTGGCGTAGTAGTAGCCGATCAGCGGCGAGGTTTTCTTGTAATATTCCCTCAAGCGTTCTTCGAACACCGCTGGACTGTCGTCCTTGCGCACCGGCAGGCCTGCGGCCTTGGCGTCTTCGGCGCGCTTGACGATTCGGCCAACCAGCGCCTTGTCATCGACGACAAATTCGATGACCGCATCGAGCTCCAGTCCGCGATCCGACAGCATTTCCTCAACGGCGTCCGCTTGCACCAGAGTCCGGGGATACCCGTCAAGGATGAAGCCGTTTGCGCAATCAGCTTGATCGATGCGCTCGGCCACGATGGCGTTGACGATTGCGTCGGACACCAGTTCGCCAGCGTCCATCACCGCCTTGGCGCGCTTGCCGACTTCGGTGCCAGCCTGGACAGCAGCACGCAGCATGTCCCCCGTGGAAAGCTGTGGGATGCCGTGTCGTTCTACCAGTCTTAGTGCTTGTGTCCCCTTGCCCGCCCCCGGCGGTCCAAGCAATATCAACCTCATCTGGCCTTTTTCCCCCCGCGCAGCTTCGACTTCTTGATCAGGCCCTCATACTGGTGCGCGATCAGGTGACCCTGAATCTGCGCCACCGTATCGAGCGTTACACTGACCACGATCAGGAGCGAAGTGCCACCAAGGTAGAACGGTACGCCAGTCGCTGAAATCAGGAACTCGGGTAGCAGACACACCAGCACCAGATAAATGGCGCCGACGACGGTGATGCGGGTGAGCACATAGTCAATATAGTCCGCAGTGCGCTCGCCCGGACGATAGCCCGGGATGAAGCCCGAATGCTTCTTGAGCTGGTCGGCGGTGTCCTTCGGATTGAAGACGATCGCCGTATAGAAGAAGGCGAAGAACACGATCATCGCCGCGTAGAAGGCCATATAGAGCGGCTGGCCGTGGCCGAGCGCCGCCAGGATGGTGCTGGCCCATGCAGGCATATTGGTGGTCTGCGAGAAGCCGGCAACCGTTGCCGGAAGCAGCAGCAGCGACGAGGCGAAGATCGGCGGAATGACGCCGGAGGTGTTAAGCTTCAGCGGCAGATGCGAGGTATCGCCCTGGAACATGCGATTGCCGACCTGACGCTTGGGATACTGGATCAGCAGGCGGCGCTGGGCGCGCTCGAAGAAGACGATCAGCGCGATGACGATGATGGCCAGCACGATGATCGCCAGGATCAGGCCGGTCGACAAGGCGCCGGTGCGGCCAAGCTCCAGCGTGCCGGAGATGGCGCGCGGCAGACCGGCGACGATGCCGGAGAAGATGATCAGCGAAATGCCGTTGCCGATGCCGCGAGCAGTGATCTGCTCGCCAAGCCACATCAGGAACATGGTGCCGCCGACCAGCGTGACGACGGTAGAGATGCGGAAGAACATGCCGGGATCGTTGACGATGCCGTTGCCGCCCTCAAGCCCGACCGAAATGCCGTACGCCTGAACCAGCGCCAGAAGCACGGTGCCGTAGCGTGTGTACTGGTTGATGATCTTGCGGCCCTGCTCGCCTTCCTTCTTCAGCGCTTCCAGCGACGGAATGACCGAGGTCATCAGCTGCATGATGATGGAGGCCGAGATATAGGGCATGATGCCGAGGGCAAAGATTGCCATGCGCTGCACGGCGCCGCCGGCGAACATGTTGAACATGCCGAGCACGCCCTTGCTCTGCGACGAGAAGGCCTGGGCGAAAGCGTCGGGATTGATGCCGGGCAGCGGAATATAGGTGCCAAGACGGTAGACGAGCAGCGCGCCGATGGTGAACCAGATGCGCTTCTTCAGATCCTCGGCTTTGGCGAAGGCCGAAAAATTCAGATTCGAGGCTAGTTGTTCAGCAGCCGAAGCCATGCCTGATTCTCCGCTTGGTCACGCTCGATGCCCGCAGCTCAGGCGGCGCGTGTCACCGAAGCTCACGAGATAAGCTCCGGACTGCAAACATGCAAGCGGCCGCGTTGATGCGGCCGCCACATCTGTCGGATCAAAGCACGACCGAAGGCAAAACCGAATTCCACCTTTGCCGGCCGTGCTTCAAATTGCCGTTACTCGGCGGCTGCCTTCTCAGGCAGCTTCACCGAGCCGCCGGCCTTTTCGATCTTCTCGATCGCGGCCTTGGAGGCTCCGGCCACGTCGAAGGCAAGCTTGGCCTTGATGTCGCCGTCCGAAAGGATGCGCACGCCGTCCTTGACGCGACGGATGACACCTGCCGCAACCAGCGCCTCGGCCGTTACAACTGTCTTAGCGTCGAGCTTCTTGGCATCGAGCGCCGCCTGGATGCGGGCCAGCGACACGACGGTGAAGCTCTTGGCGAAGATATTGTTGAAGCCGCGCTTCGGCAGGCGGCGGTAGAGCGGCATCTGGCCACCCTCGAAGCCGTTGACGGCGACGCCGGAGCGCGCCTTCTGGCCCTTGACGCCGCGACCGGCGGTCTTGCCCGAACCGGAACCGATGCCACGGCCGAGACGCTTCTTGGAGTGCGTCGCGCCGTCCTTGTCACGCAGATCATTGAGTTTCATCTGAGTTCTCCTGCGCTCTGGCTCAGCCCTCGTCCACGACGCGGACGAGATGCTGGACGGCAGCGATCATGCCGCGCACCGAGGGCGTATCCTCCAGCGTGCGCTGCTTGTGCATCTTGTTGAGGCCGAGGCCGACCAGCGTTGCGCGCTGCTCCTTCGGCCGGCGGATCGGCGAACCGATCTGCTCGACGGTGATGGTCTTGGTTGCTTTCTTGGCCATGGTCAGATCCCTGGTCAGCGTCGACTATTCTTCAGCCGCAACGGCGGTGCCGCGGCGGGCCTGAAGGGTCGAATACTTGATGCCGCGCGCGGCAGCCACATCCTTCGGATGCATCTGGCTCTTCAGCGCGTCGAAAGTGGCGCGAACCATGTTGTAGGGGTTCGAAGAACCCATCGACTTGGCGACCACGTCATGCATGCCGAGCGTCTCGAAAACGGCGCGCATCGGGCCGCCGGCGATGATGCCGGTACCTTGCTTGGCGGCGCGCAGCAGAACGCGTCCCGCGCCCCAGCGTCCCTCGACGTCGTGGTGCAGCGTGCGGCCTGAGCGCAGCGGCACGAAGATCATGTCGCGCTTGGCCGATTCGGTCGCCTTGCGGATCGCCTCCGGCACTTCGCGCGCCTTGCCGTGGCCGAAGCCGACGCGGCCCTTCTGGTCGCCGACGACGACAAGTGCCGCAAAGCCGAAGCGCCGGCCGCCCTTGACGACTTTGGCGACACGGTTGATGTGGACGAGCTTGTCGACCATGCCGTCGTCGCGCTCTTCGCGATCACGGCCGCGGCCGCCATCCCTACGTTCCTGTGCCATATCCTGTTCCTTGTTTTTTTCCGGAAGCACGGTTGATGATGATATCCGGCACCTCTGCGGGTCGCCGGGGGCGAAAACTCTTTTTTCCTTCGCATGATCTTATCCGAAAAGTCTGCAACTTTTCGGGATCATGCTCTAGAAGCTCAGACCACCTTCACGGGCAGCCTCGGCCAGGGCCTTGACGCGGCCGTGGTAGATATAGGCGCCGCGGTCGAAGACGACTTCCTTGACGCCGGCTTTCGAGGCGCGTTCGGCGATCAGCTTTCCGATGGCAGCTGCAGCCGCGGTGTCGGCGCCGGTCTTGAGCGAGCCCTTGAGCTCCTTCTCGAGCGTCGAAGCAGCCGCGATGGTGTGGCCCTTGGCGTCGTCGATCACCTGGACATAGATGTTCTTCGACGTGCGATGGACCGACAAGCGCGGACGATCGCCGGCAACCTTCTTGATCTGGCGGCGGACGCGCTGGGCGCGGCGTTGGGTGGATTCTTTCGAGCCCATGATATCAGTTCCTTGCCTTCAAAAAACGGGGGCAACCATATGCGGTAGGACGAGCCTCCCGCGACCGCTCCCCGCGGCGTTAAAATTACTTCTTCTTGCCTTCCTTGCGGACGATCTTCTCGCCAGCATAGCGAACGCCCTTGCCCTTGTAGGGCTCGGGGCTACGATACTCGCGGATCTCGGCGGCAACCTGGCCGACCTGCTGCTTGTCGATGCCGGTCACCGTGATTTCCGTCGGCTTCGGCACCGAAATCGTCACGCCCTGCGGCGTCTCGTAGACGACGTCATGGCTGAAGCCGAGCGCCAGCTGCAGGTTCTTGCCTTGCATGGCGGCACGATAGCCGACGCCGGTGATCTCGAGCTTCTTTTCGAAGCCGTCCTTGACGCCCTGCAGGATGTTGACGATCTGCGTGCGTGACATGCCCCACTTGGAACGGGCAGTCTTGGTCTGGTCGCGCGGCTGGACAGCGATCTCGCTGCCTTCCATCTTGACCAGCACTTCGTCGTTCACCACGAACTTCAGCTCGCCCTTCGGACCCTTCGCCGTCACGGTCTGGCCGTTGACGGTCGCGGTCACGCCCTGCGGCAGCGAAACGGGTTTCTTTCCAATACGAGACATTTTGTTGTCCTCGTCACTTCTCTTGTTTCAGGTCTCGGCTTTCGGGACTAGATCCCGAAAACCTGTTTCCAACCGGGTCACATACCAGATCAGAAGATCTGGCAGAGGATTTCCCCGCCGACATTCTGTTCACGCGCTTCGTGGTCGGCCATCACGCCCTTCGGCGTCGAAAGGATGGCGATGCCGAGGCCGTTGGCGACGTGCGGTATCGACTTGGCCGAAACGTAGACGCGGCGGCCGGGCTTCGAGACCCGAGCGATTTCGCGCACCACCGGCGCACCATCGAAATACTTCAGCTCGATCTCGATTTCGGACTTGCCGTTGTCGAAGTCGGTCTGGCTGTAGTCGCGGATATAGCCTTCCGCCTTCAGCACGTCGAGGACGCGGGTACGCAGGCGCGAGGCCGGCGTCGAAACGCTCGACTTCTTGCGGCCATACGCGTTGCGGATGCGGGTCAGCATATCGCCGAGAGGATCGCTCAATGACATGTTATGTCCTCCTTACCAGCTCGACTTGACCAGGCCCGGGATCTGGCCGTTATTGCCGAGATCACGAAGCGCGATACGCGATACTTTGAGCTTGCGATAATAGGCACGCGGACGTCCGGTGACTTCGCAGCGGTTGCGGATGCGGGTCTTGGCCGAGTTGCGCGGCAGCGCCGAAAGCTTCAGCTGGGCGCGGAAGCGCTCTTCCATCGGCTTGGACTGATCCATGATGATCGCCTTGAGCACCTTGCGCTTGGCAGCGAACTGGTCCGCAAGCTTGCGGCGCCTGTTGTTCTTCTCGACTGAGCTGGTCTTTGCCATGTCAGATTTTCCTTTTCTCGCTGCCGTTACTGGCGGAAGGGGAAGTTGAAGGCCTTGAGCAATGCCCTGGCTTCGTCGTCCGTCTTCGCAGTCGTACAAACGATGACGTCCATGCCCCAGATCTGATCAACCTTGTCGTAGTTGATCTCCGGAAACACGATGTGTTCCTTGATGCCCATGGCATAGTTGCCACGGCCATCGAAGCTCTTCGGATTAAGTCCGCGAAAGTCGCGGACGCGCGGCAGTGCGATGTTCACGAGGCGGTCGAGGAACTCGTACATGCGTTCCTTGCGTAGCGTGACCTTGGCGCCGATCGGCATCTTCTCGCGGACCTTGAACCCGGCGATCGAGTTGCGGGCGCGGGTGACAACGGCCTTCTGGCCGGCGATCATCGCAAGGTCTTCCGCCGCGATCGAAGGCTTCTTCGAATCGCCGGTCGCCTCGCCGACGCCCATGTTCAGCACGATCTTGTCGATGCGCGGAACCTGCATCTCGTTCTCGTAGCCGAACTGCTCCTGCAGCGCCTTGCGGATGGTCTCGTTGTAGACCTGCTTGAGGCGCGGCGTGTTCTGGGCAGTTGCCTGCTTGGTTTGAGCCTTAGCCATTGATGACTTCTCCCGAGCGCTTGGCGACGCGCACCTTCTTGCCGTCCTTCTGGAAGATGAAGCCGACGCGGGTCGGCTTGCCATCCTTGGGGTCGGCCAGCGCGATGTTCGACAGCTGGATCGGCGCTTCCTTGGTGATGATCCCGCCCTCTTGGGACTGGGACTGCTTCTGGTGACGACGGATCAGGTTGACGCCGCGCACCAGCGCGGTGTCGTCCTTCGGCTGTACCGAGAGGACTTCGCCCGAACGGCCCTTGTCCTTGCCGGCCAGCACGACGACCTTGTCGCCTTTTCTAATCTTCTGCATTGGTCCGGCTCCTTACAGCACTTCAGGCGCGAGCGAGATGATCTTCATGTGGTTCTTGGCGCGGAGTTCGCGCGGAACCGGTCCGAAGATACGCGTGCCGATCGGCTCTTTCTTGTTGTCGACGAGAACGGCTGCGTTCTTGTCGAAACGGATCACGCTGCCGTCCGGGCGGCGGATGTCCTTGGCCGTGCGAACCACGACCGCCTTCATCACATCGCCCTTCTTGACGCGGCCGCGCGGGATGGCTTCCTTGATCGACACCACGATGATGTCGCCCACGGAAGCGTATTTCCGCTTCGAGCCGCCCAGCACCTTGATGCACATGACACGACGGGCGCCGGAATTATCCGCGACGTCGAGGTTTGTTTGCATCTGAATCATGACTGGCCGCCTTCTTCTTTTCTAACGGGACGGGTCTCTCACCCCTCCCCGGTCTGTCCAAAATTCGTTTCGTTGGCCCAGATCAGGCCTGGTCCGAAGACACCACGACCCAGCGCTTGTCCTTGGAAATCGGCTTCGATTCCTGGATGAACACCTGATCGCCGACCTTGTGGGCGTTGTTCTCGTCGTGCGCCTTGTACTTCTTGGTCATGCGCACGGTCTTCTTCATCACGGGATGCGTGAAGCGCCGTTCGACCTTGACGACAACCGTCTTCTCGTTCTTGTCGCTGACGACGGTGCCCTGCAGAATGCGCTTTGGCATGGTTTTCGTCCTTAAGCCTTCTTGGCCGCGGACTTTTCCGCAGCGATGGTCTTGATACGCGCAATGTCCTTGCGGACCTGCCTCACGCGCGCGGTCTTCTCAAGCTGGCCGGTGGCCTTCTGGAAGCGCAGGTTGAACTGCTCCTTCTTCAGGCTGGCCAGGTCGTCGGTCAGCTGGTCCTGGGTCTTGGTCCGGATGTCTTCGGCTTTCATGATCAGCCCGTCCTTATTCTGCGATGCGCTGTACGAAGCGCGTCCTGACCGAGAGCTTGGCCGCGCCGAGACGCAGCGCC
The DNA here is from genome assembly GCF_040323505.1 of Mesorhizobium sp. M0040. Classification (NCBI taxonomy): domain Bacteria; kingdom Pseudomonadati; phylum Pseudomonadota; class Alphaproteobacteria; order Hyphomicrobiales; family Phyllobacteriaceae; genus Mesorhizobium; species Mesorhizobium sp. M0040. The sequence goes on along the minus strand of NZ_JAMYVA010000072.1, from coordinate 4,851 downwards.
TCACGGGCGGTTTCCTCGTTGACGCCGTCGATCTCGAACATGATGCGGCCCGGCTTGACGCGTGCCGCCCAGTAGTCGACCGCGCCCTTGCCCTTACCCATACGGACTTCGGTCGGCTTCGACGTCACCGGCACGTCCGGGAAGATACGGATCCACACGCGGCCGGCACGCTTCATCTCGCGGGTGATCGCGCGGCGAGCCGCCTCGATCTCACGCGCGGTGACGCGGTTCGGCTCAAGCGCCTTCAGCCCGAAACCACCGAAATCCAGGTTGGTGCCGCCCTTGGCGGTACCGTGGATGCGGCCCTTGAACTGCTTGCGGAACTTTGTGCGCTTTGGCTGCAGCATCGTTCTAACTCCAAATTCCTAAATGTCTTACGCGTTTTCGCGACGGCGACCGCGTTCGCGCTCACCACCACCGCCATGCGCATGATCGCCCTCGGTGGCGCGGCGCTCCGAAGCCATCGGGTCGTGCTCGAGGATTTCGCCCTTGAACACCCAGACCTTGACGCCGCAGATGCCGTAGGCCGTATTCGCCTCGGCCGTGCCGTAGTCGACGTCGGCACGCAGCGTATGCAGCGGCACGCGGCCTTCACGATACCATTCCATGCGCGCGATCTCGGCGCCGCCGAGACGGCCGGCGCAGTTGATGCGGATGCCTTCGGCACCGAGGCGCATCGCCGACTGCACGGCACGCTTCATGGCGCGGCGGAACGCGATGCGGCGCTCGAGCTGCTGGGCGATCGACTGGGCGACCAAGGTCGCGTCGATCTCCGGCTTGCGCACTTCGACGATGTTCAGATGCGTCTCGGACTTGGTCATCTCCATCAGCTTCTTGCGAAGCTTCTCGATGTCGGCGCCCTTCTTGCCGATGATCAGGCCCGGACGCGCCGCATGGATGGTGACGCGGCACTTCTTGTGCGGACGCTCGATCACGACCTTCGAGATCGCAGCCTGCTTGAGTTCCTTCTCGAGATATTTGCGGATCTTGATGTCCTCGTGCAGCAGCTTGCCGTACTCGCCGGTGTTCGCGAACCAGCGCGAATCCCAGGTGCGGTTGATGCCGAGACGCAGACCGATCGGATTGACTTTCTGGCCCATTATGCGGCCTCCCCTTTTTCTTCGACTTCACGAACGACGATCGTGAGGTGCGAGAACGGCTTCTCGATACGGCTGGCGCGACCACGGCCACGGGCATGGAACCGCTTCATGACGATCGACTTGCCGACATAGGCTTCCGCCACGATCAGCGCATCGACGTCGAGGTCGTGGTTGTTTTCCGCGTTGGCGATCGCCGATTCCAGCGTCTTCTTGACCGTGCCGGAAATCCGCTTGGCCGAGAATTCGAGGTCGGAAAGCGCTGTCGCGACCTTCTTGCCGCGGATCAACGCGGCAACCAGGTTCAGCTTCTGCGGGCTGATACGGATCGTGCGCAACACGGCGCGCGCTTCGTTGTCAGCAAGCCTGCGCGGAGCTTTGGCCTTGCCCATGATTATTTCCTCTTCGCCTTCTTATCCGCGCCGTGACCGTAATAGGTCCGGGTCGGAGCGAATTCACCGAACTTGTGACCGACCATGTCCTCGTTCACCGAGACGGGAACGTGCTTCTGGCCGTTGTAGACACCGAAGGTGAAGCCGACGAACTGCGGCAGGATGGTGGAGCGACGGCTCCACATCTTGATCACCTCATTGCGACCACCTTCACGAACCTTGTCCACCTTCTTCAGAAGGTAGCCGTCGATGAAGGGGCCTTTCCAAATCGAACGAGTCACTTGGCGTTACCTCTTCTTAGCTCTTGCGCTGATGGCGCGAGCGCAGGATGAACTTGTCGGTCGCCTTGTTGGACCGCGTCTTCTTGCCCTTGGTCGGCTTGCCCCAGGGCGAAACCGGATGGCGGCCACCCGAGGTGCGGCCTTCGCCGCCGCCATGTGGATGGTCGACCGGGTTCATGGTCACGCCGCGATTGTGCGGACGTTTGCCGCGCCACACGGTGCGGCCTGCCTTGCCGTCATTGATGTTGCCGTGGTCCGGGTTAGACACGGCGCCGACAGTGGCCATGCAGGAGCCGTGGACGACACGCTGCTCGCCCGAATTGAGGCGCAGGATCGCCATGCCCTGGTCGCGGCCGACGAGCTGGCCATAACCGCCGGCCGAACGGGCGACCTGAGCGCCCTTGCCGGGCTTCAGCTCGATATTGTGGACGATCGTGCCGACCGGCATCGAAGCCAGCGGCATCGCGTTGCCCGGCTTCACGTCGACCGATTCACCGGCCACGATCTTGTCGCCGGGAGCCAGACGCTGCGGGGCGATGATGTAGGACAGCTCGCCATCGTCATACTTGATCAGCGCGATGAAGGCGGTGCGGTTCGGATCGTACTCGATACGCTCGACCGTGCCGACGACGTCGAACTTGCGGCGCTTGAAGTCGATGATACGGTAGGTGCGCTTGTGACCGCCGCCGATGAAGCGGGCCGTGATGCGGCCGTAATTGTTGCGGCCGCCCGACTTGGTCAGGCCTTCGGTCAGGCCCTTGACGGGCTTGCCCTTGTAGAGGCCCGAGCGGTCGACGATGACCAGCTGACGGGTGCTCGGCGTTACCGGGTTGAATTTTTTCAGTGCCATTGTTCTGTCCTCGCGACCTTGCTCAGAGACCCGTCGCGACGTCGATCGACTGGCCTTCGGCCAGCGTCACAACCGCCTTCTTGACGTCGCTCTGGCGGCCGATCGTGCCGCGGAAGCGCTTGATCTTGCCCTTGCGGACAAGCGTGTTCACGGCCATCACCTTGACGCCGAACAGCGCTTCGACGGCGGCCTTGATTTCCGGCTTCGACGCCTTCTTGGCGACATTGAAGACGACCTGGTTCTGCTCGGAAGCCATGGTCGACTTTTCGGTGATCGCCGGCGAGACGATCACGTCGTAATGACGAAGGTCGGTCATTTGAAGCGCTCCTCGAGAGCCTCGACGGCGGCCTTGGAAAGGACCAGCGTGCCGCGGCGCAGAATGTCGTAGACGTTGATGCCCTGGATGGGCAGCACGTCGATGTTCGGGATGTTGGTCGCCGCCAGCTTGAAATTCTTGTCAAGCTCGGCGCCGCCGATCACCAGGGCGTTGCTCAGGCCCAGCGTCGCGAAATTCGCGATCAGCGCCTTGGTCTTGGCCTCGGTCAGCTTCAGCTCGTCGATGATGATGATCGACGCGCTCTTGGCCTTGGCCGAAAGCGCATGCTTGAGGCCGAGTGCACGCACCTTCTTCGGCAGATCGTGCTCGTGGCTGCGAACGACCGGGCCATGGGCCTTGCCGCCGCCGCGGAACTGCGGAGCGCGAGCCGAATGGTGACGGGCGCGGCCGGTACCCTTCTGCTTGTACATCTTGGCGCCGGTGCGGGCGATTTCCGCGCGACCCTTGGCCTTGTGGGTGCCCTGCTGCTTCTTGGCAAGCTGCCAGCGCACGACGCGCTGCAAGATGTCCTCGCGCGGATCGAGGCCAAAAATCTCTTCGGAGAGCTTCAGCTTGCCGGCGTCCTTGCCGCCAAGCGTTGTAATCTTGAGGTCCATTATTCCGCTCCCTCTGTGGCCGGCGCCTCGTTCGTGGCGGCACCGTCAGTCGCAACGGCGCGGATCGCGGCGGGCTTCGGCGCATTGGCCGGAAGCGCCACCTTGGCCGCGTCGCGGACCAGGATCCATGCACCCTTCGAACCCGGGACCGCACCGCGGATCAGGATCAGGCCGCGATCGGCGTCGGTCGAGACGACCTCGACATTCTGCGTGGTGACGCGGGTGTCGCCCATGTGGCCGGCCATATGCTTGCCCTTGAACACCTTGCCCGGATCCTGGCGCTGGCCGGTCGAGCCGTGTGTACGGTGCGACACCGAGTTGCCGTGCGTCGCGCGGCCGCCACCCATGTGGTGCCGCTTGATGACGCCCTGGAAACCCTTGCCGATCGTGGTTCCCGTCACATCGACCTTCTGGCCGACGACGAAGTGCTCGACGGTGATCTCGGCGCCAACATCGATCATGTTGTCGGCGGAGACGCGGAACTCGGCAACCTTGGCCTTGGGCTCGACGGAAGCGGTCGCGAAATGGCCGCGCATCGCCTTCGACGTGTTCTTCACCTTGGCAAGGCCAACGCCGAGCTGGACGGCGGTATAGCCGTTCTTCTCCTGCGTGCGCTGCGCCACGACCTGGCAGTTCTCCATCTGGAGAACAGTGACGGGAACATGTTCCCCGGCATCGTTGTAGATGCGGGTCATTCCCACCTTCTTTGCAATCACACCTGAACGCATCGGTTCAATTCCTTTAGAGTTCCCTGTCGGGGCTGTCGCCCCTCCACGCCTCTTGTTCCTTCAGAGTTCCGGGTCGCCCCGCTGACCTCTGGTTCCTTAGAGCTTGATCTCGACGTCGACACCGGCGGCCAGGTCGAGCTTCATCAAAGCATCGACCGTCTGCGGGGTCGGGTCGACGATGTCGAGCAGACGCTTGTGCGTGCGCATCTCGAACTGCTCGCGGCTCTTCTTGTCGACGTGAGGCGACCGGTTGACCGTGAACTTTTCGATCCGCGTCGGCAGCGGAATGGGGCCGCGGACGTTGGCGCCGGTGCGCTTGGCGGTCGACACGATTTCCCGTGTCGAGGCGTCGAGCACCCGGTGATCAAACGCCTTCAGGCGGATGCGGATATTCTGTCCGTTCATGCGTCACTTCCTTGTTCTGGCGCGGCGCGGGCAGCGCCCGCGACAGATCGGTTTAAGTCCAAATTACTCTTTGATGGTGACGACGATGCCGGCACCGACGGTGCGGCCGCCTTCACGGATGGCGAAGCGCAGCTTCTCTTCCATGGCGATCGGCACGATCAGCTC
>NZ_JAMYVA010000071.1:0-21639 GCF_040323505.1 Mesorhizobium sp. M0040 | reverse complement strand
GCACGGCTCTGCAGGACGCGGCCTCGGTCGCCGGCCTGCTGGTCACCACCGAAGCCATGATCGCGGAGGCTCCGAAGAAGGAGTCGGCTGGCGGCGGCATGCCGGCTGGTATGCCCGGCGGCGGCATGGGCGGCATGGGCGGCATGGACTTCTAATCCAGCCAATCTCGCAAGCTTACGGAAAGGGCGGCAGCAATGCCGCCCTTTTTTGTGTGCCGAGCATGATCGACAGCTTTAGACGTGCAAGTCCTCTACCCAGCCTGATGGCGGCGAAGCGCAACGGCGTCGTCGTGAGACGGGTCTGGCCGTGTCCTTTCGTTCAGCCGCTGGTCGAAACTCACGATGATCGTGCTGCCTTCCGCCGTGCCGTCGATCTTTACAGGGCTGCGAGAAGGCCTTGCCAACGGCTGGCAGACCCTGGTTGCGGTAGAACTCATCGCATCGTTCGAAGGGCTCCGATACCTGATGGCCTATGGTCGTCAGCTCTTTCAATTGGAACCTCGTTCTTTCGGCCATGATCGTGGTCGGCCTGACCGGATTGGTGATCCACGGCCTGCTCACGCTTGCCTGAAACCATCTGCAACGCTGGCGTCCGGAGACCCACGATGAGCCTGATCACGATTGCAGGTCGGGATAGGCTGTCGCACGGCGCTTCCATCGCACCGCCGCCCTTCCGCTCCATCGGCCGACATCTGCGGCCGCTTGCGGTGCCGATGGCGATGCTCGCGATTTGGGAGTTGCTCGCCCATGCCGGCGCTGCTGACCCACGTTTTCTACCGCGGCTGGGAGAGGTGGCGGCCCGCGGCATGGCAGAGTTCAGCCGAGGTGGCCTCGGCTCCAATCTTCTGGCGAGCCTGGAACGTGACCTGATCGGTTTCGTGTATGGCAGTGTGGCGGAATCGCGCTTGGTCCGGCGATCGATTTTCCCGCCTCATCGAACGCCTGAGAGGCTCGTGGTCGCGGTTGTATTGCCGCTATTACGTGACCTGATCACGTTGACGATGCCAGCCCCTTCATTGGCCACTTTCTGGACCATGTACGTCACATCAGGCCTCCCCCGCCCGATCGACACGAGCCGGCTCTGTAACCAAGCCGCCGTCATATGGCGGTTCCACGACGGCACTGGCGGCAGTCGTCTTCTCAGCGGCCACAGGTGGACGTTTCAGCATGACGCCAACGAATCCGATGGTGGCAAGGACAGGCAGACCAAGCACCGCGTAGAAGCCGTACTCCGCTGGAGTTCGCCTCGGAAGTGGAGCGACAAGGGCCTGATTTGTCTTGCCATGCCGACATTGTCAGCACGCTTTTCGAAGCCTCTGAATTCCTTAGTGTCCATCCCAGCTCGACCTCCGACCATCGCCATTTCCGGCTGCCCGCGGCACGACAGCCCTTGGCCTCTAGCTGCGCTCGAGCGGATCAGCGTGCCGTCCGCCTCCTCTGGCTGATCAAAATGTCTGCACCCATTTGGCAATGGCCGCTTCGCGCAAAAGTATTCCCCCGTGAGCCGGCTTTCCGAATTGGCTTAACTTCCAAATCTGTGGCTTTGCCTGCATTGCGGAGCGTGGAGTTCCGACCACTCGCCCAAGGGTATGCCATGGCGTTTCGTCTCTTTGTTCCGATCCTTGCCGGTGCAACGCTGCGCGAGCGGCTGCTCGCCTGCATCGGGGCCATGATCGGCATCGCATTGACTGGCGTGATCAGTGCGCTGGCGAACGGGTCTGGCCCACATGTCGCACTGCTGGTTGCTCCAATGGGAGCATCGGCCGTGCTGCTCTTTGCCGTGCCTTCAAGCCCGCTGGCGCAACCTTGGTCGATTATCGGTGGCAATACGATTTCGGCGCTGGTCGGGGTGATCGTGGCGCATTTCGTGCGTGAACCCGTTCTTGCTACCGGCATTGCGGTGGCGCTGGCCATCGCCGCCATGTCGTTCACGCGCTGCCTGCATCCGCCGGGTGGCGCCGCCGCCTTAACTGCGGTGTTCGGCGGACCGGCCGTCTTCAGTTCCGGCTTGCTGTTTCCCTTCGTTCCGGTAGCGCTGAACTCGATCGTGCTGGTCGCACTCGGCTACGGCATCCATAAACTGTCGCGGCGCAACTATCCACATGTGGCGGCCCCCGCCCTTAAAAGCGCGCATGGAACCATCGATCCGCCGGCGCGGGAGCGGGTCGGCTTCCAGCCCGAGGATATAGATGCCGCGCTCGGCGCGCTGGAGGAAACCTTCGATATCGACCGCAACGATCTTGAGCGGCTGCTGCGGCAGGTCGAGTTGCAGGCGATGGTGCGCTCCCACCGCACCCTGCTGTGCGAGGACATCATGTCGCGCGATGTGATTTCGGTCGATGAACATGCGCCTGCCGACCAGGCGCGTCATTTGCTGCTCGATCACAACATCCGGACGCTGCCGGTGACCGACGCCGAGGGCGGGCTGGTCGGTGTAGTTGGCCTGCGCGAGCTGACGAAGGCGACCGACGCGGTGAGGGCTGTGATGTCGAAGGCTGGCACCGCCTCTCCCGATACGCCGGCGATGAGCCTGCTGCCGCTGCTCACCGACGGCCGCAGCCATGCCGTGGTCATCGTCGATGCCGAGCGACGCATTATTGGGCTGATCACCCAGACCGACCTGCTGGCAGCGGCAGCGCGCGTGCACATGGCGGACACAACGCTGGCAGCGGCATAAAATAGTGATCCGGACTTGCTCAATCCGGGAACCCGATGGGGCGCCAATAGGATAGTGGTATTAAGTGCGGCCTTCCGCCTAAGACAATTCCTTTTTACGAGTAGATCAACCCTGAAACGCGACCGCGTGCTCAGGCATCTGGTTCACGTAGGCCAAGTACGACTGCAACAACGGAACACTCTTCAACCTTGCCGGTGGCCAGAGGCAGTCCGCTATGTCGACCAAAGGCGCGGACTACAAATGGAACCATCTGGTGGACGGCTCCTCTGCAACGATGGTAGCGCGGTTCGCATGTCCAAGGCTGGCTTGAAGCTCTACCTCGCGGGTTGAATGATCCTTGGCAAGGGTCGCGGCTCAGACGCCGAGGACGCGGTTCGCAATTCCATGCAGGTGGTCCTTTCCTTTGGTTTCTGCATTTCGCCTATGGTGAGGCGCCGCCGACTCCCGTCATGCATCACGCGGACGACCGCCGCTTCCTCGCCGCGCCAAGGGTTTGACTAGGCCGACGATAGACCATGCGATAAGCAATTCCGAAACGATGTGGCTTCCTTGCGCGAAGTCGGCTCTGTCGAACAGCGATGTCAACATGATCCTGAGTTCCGAGGGTTCGCCGCGCATCAATCCTATAACCTTGATGACGTTCCTGACTAGGAGGATGAGGCTGCTCCAACACGTCCACGGTGTTAGGAATTGCCATTGCACGAGTTGATCTCGGACTTCTTCGTCGCGCGTCGCCAATTTCCAGCCCAATACCGCGCCTACGCTTGGTACCCCAACCACGCGGCCTATCGCCCTCATGCCCACTTCGAGGACCCTCCAGGATCGGGCCTGTTCGGATAGGTGTGGGAGGCCGAGGCATCAGAGGGAACGGCCAGACGCTACCATGAGGATGCGCCATCTGCCGAAGAGCCGTACCGTTACCTTCGTCACTGTGCGGAACGCGGGGCGACCGTGGCGTCAGCCATCCGGCTTTGGGTGTCATTTCTCCCCTGGCGGAGTCCACCGCCCCGACAAAAGCCTGACCTTTGCCAGTCTTCTACGGGCAAGCGTTCGCGCCAAAAGTTCAAAGCCGTGTCCATAACATTCAACAATGAAAGCCAGCCTCATCAGATCGAGCAGAAAGTCGTCGATGGCATGTGTGAGCGCGTCAGACTTTTGTTCAAGCTGAAGCAGCAAGGCGCGCGCCTCTTCGATCGCGGCCCGGCAACCGTCTGCGTTTATCAGGAATCAATCCTGTCTAAGATCTGCAAGCCCTCACTTCGCCCCAAGCCAGACTCAGCGCATCGAACGCCGTTGGAGAGAGTTTCCGACGAAAGAACATCGTCGCGTTTCGCGAAAAGGCATCGCTCGGCAAAGTGCCCGTTGATGAAGCATGCTGCGTCAAACGACAAGCAAGATCCGGGCTCCACCCAGTGATGTCTTCGAAGGCGGGGTGAGCCGGCTCGGGCATGCGTCTCGGCCGCAACCCTTAATCACGAGGAACTGTGCCGCAAGGCAAACAGTTTCTCTCTATTCTTCTAGCCGCCACGGTTCAGCCTAGATTACATGGGAAACGACAATAACGGAAAGCAAAGGGTCGCAAAATGAGTAGGGTGGCTGGATTAAACGAAGATTTGGCTGCACCAACGACCTTTGGGCCACTTTTGCAGCCCACCTTTCGTTCGATCTGGCTCGCCACGCAAGTCTCGAGCCTCGGCTGGTTGATGCAGACTGTTGCCATCAGTTGGCTGATGGCTACCATCTCGACTTCCGATCTGATGGTTGCGCTGGTGCAGGCTTCATCGAACCTGCCCGCTTTCATTTTGTCCGTGTTCGCCGGGGTTCTCGCTGACAATTTCAGCCGTCGCAGGGTTATGTTCGCGGGCCGCTGCCTTATGGTGATAGCATCTGCGATGCTGACCGCTGTTGTAGCGCTGGGCTTTCTCGACCCATGGATGATTCTCGGCTTCAGCTTTTTAATCGCATGCGGCGGCGCTCTCAACGATCCCGCCTGGCAGGCGTCGGTTGGCGATATGGTGGACCGGCGCGATGTTCCCGCTGCCGTTACCCTGCTTTCCGTTGGCTTCAACACCGTACGGACCGTGGGCCCGGCGCTCGGCGGCATCGTGGTTGCCTCCTTCGGGCTTTTGGCCGCGTTTACCGTGACCACCCTCACCTATTTGGTACCCTTGGCCACCATATGGCGCTGCAAGTGGAAGGTCCGCTCGTCGCCTCTTCCGCGCGAGTCGATGAGGAGGGCCATCTATGACGGGCTGCGCTTCACGGCGATGTCATCGGAAATCAAAGCGGCGATCGCACGCGGAACCCTCTTTGGCCTGGCGAGCATCGCCATACTCGCGCTGCTGCCGCTGATTGTCCGCGACCAGTTGGGAGGAGGCCCGCTCGCCTATGGCACGCTCATGGCAGGTTTCGGAACAGGCGCGGTCTTCGCCGGCCTCTCCAACAGCCTGTTCAGACGGAGCTTGTCGCAAGAACAGCTGATGAGGCTCTCCTGCGTCGCCTGCGCGGCGTGCTCCCTCTCCCTGGCGCTTACCTCTTCGATCGGCGTGGCGGCAATTGCACTTGCTTTGGGCGGCGCAGGTTGGGTCACTGCCTGGTCCGGGGTTGGCGTGAGCGTGCAGCTGGCAAGCCCGCGCTGGGTCGTGGGGCGCACGATCTCCATCTACTATGCATTGATAGACGGCGGCATAGCGGCCGGCAGCTGGGTGTGGGGCACCGTTTCCCAGAACCATTCGCTGACCTGGGCGCTAGAGGGTTCCGCTGCGGCCCTGCTGCTCGTTGCTGCAGCCGGCGTTCTGTTTCCTCTTCGCGAGCGCCGCGAGTCCGAGCCCGATCCTTTGGAGGAATTCGACGCCCCAGCTGTCGCTCTCAGTTTGAAGCCGAGAAGCGGCCCGATCGTGGTCAAGATCGAATATCTGATAGCCGAGAGAAATGTCGAGGCCTTCCTCGACCTCATGCGGCAGCGGCGTCATGTACACAGCCGCGTCGGTGCTCGGAACTGGACGCTCCAGCGCAACCTTCAGAAGCCTATGCAGTGGACAGAAACGTTCCGAACGCCGACCTGGACCGACTACCTTCGCCTCAATCATCGTCTCACGGAAGTAGACAAGGAACTGGACGAGCGTGTCTTCCAGTTACACGCGGGAGAGAAAGCGCCTCAAATGACGCTTTCGATTGAGCGGCCGACAAGCTCGGCCCGGAAACCCGACCAGTCAATCCTTCACCTTCCCCGTCATTGAAGCCTGACCTTCCCATATCTGGGCATCAGCGATCGTTAAAGATCCGGGTGATGGATGAGAATCTCGGCGGCATCCGTGTCGTGCGTGCCTTCGCCGCGCAGCCGCACGAGCTGGAAAAGTTCGACCGCGCCAAGCAGGACGCGCCTTGATCTCGCCAATGAGCGCGTTGACATCCGTGTCGGCAACACCAGCGCCATGAATTTCTCGTTCCTGACCGCCATGGGCCTGGTGCTCTGGTTCGGTGGCCAGAAAGTGATCGCAGGTCAAATCAGCGTCGGCACGCTGGCCCTGTGCTCACCTTCATGACCATTCTACAGATGCCGGTGCGCCAGCTCGGATTGATGGTCAACTCGTTCGCGCGCGCCTCGACCTGCGGCACGCGGCTGTTCGAGTTGCTCGACGCCGAACTTGACATCGAGGACGCGGCGGGCGCCAGGGATCTCGTCGTCACCGACGGCGTGCTGCGCTTCGACAATGTCGGTTTCTGCTACGCGGGCTCGGGCGGCCGCCCGACGCTCTCCGGCATCTCCTTCGAGGCGAGCAATGCATCGCCGTCTAGGCAAGGCGAATGCTCCGGACTTCCCAGCCTTTCTTGCCTTGCCCGCATTCGACAAACACCTTCTGTCCCGCCACCAGCACGCTGAGCCCTGAGCGCGTCAGGGCGCTGGCATGAACGAAGACGTCCTTCTCACCGTTGTCAGGAGCAATGAAGCCGAAGCCCTTTTCGGGTTTGTACCACTTGACCGTGCCCCCGCTCTCCAGCTGCGCACCGGTTTCAACGAAGGTCCCTCCAGCGACGCGCGTATGTGACGGAGTTTTCGCGCGGTGATCGCCGATCTCCAGCACCTGCGCGACTTGATGACCTTTTGGACTTTTTTCGACCGTGATCTTGAGAGGCGTTCCCGCGGCAACATCCCGGCTTCCGGCCGCCTCTAACACTCGCACGTGCAGATAGGCCTCCGTGCCGTCCGACAGTTTGACGAAGCCAAAACCCTTGCTGACTGTGAACCACAATACCTCCGCATCGACAGGATCTGCCGTCACGGTCGGCGGGCGCTGAAAATAGCTTGGCTCGGAAGTCCGTTCCGAAAAGGAAACGGGGTCATCGTCATAGCGATGCCGGCGTGGCTCGCGATGGTCTCGATATTTGCCCATGATCATCTCGACTGGCATGGATGGCGCACTGCGCTACCGTCAAGATAATCTCAATCGGGCGACGCGTTTATGTCAAAAAGGCCGTGAAGACCGCAGCTGTGCCCGGCCTATCGGCCGAACCCTTTGAAACTAGATTCATTTCCCCTGAAACAATAGTGCCGGCGAGTCGATTTACTGACTCGCATAGGTTGTGTTGGAGCGAGAGTGCGATGATGCTGGCGCGGGCGCACTGGAAGGGCTTTATCAGGCATTGCGGAAAGCCTGCTCCGGGTTTCTTCAAAAGGAACCGAACGGCGGGTCGACGACCATTTGCGCCGGCTCCAGGCCACGGGGCAGGCCTGACCGTGCATGATCATCATCTCCAGCGTCACGCCCAGCGTCGACGCCAAGCCGTGGAGAACCATGCCGCGCTGTCGCCGACGAGAACAACGTCGCAATGTCGATCGACGAGCTTAGAATCGGCGCACTCAATGGGCCTCCTTCCCCAAGCACGGATGTCGCGTTGGCACTTTTTGTGCAGCTGCGAAGAGCTAAAATCGCCACGACGGGTGGTGTTGACGCGCCGACAATTATCAGACAAAAACGGAATTCAATCGGTTCAGCGGCCTACGCGGTAGGGCTCTGCTCAACAACCTCGGGGACCATGGACGAACGCGCAAAAGGGATTAGGAAAGGCGGAGCTGGAGGCAAGGCCAACGACGTCAATGCGGACTTGATCGCCGTTGTGGTCGCCATGGACAGCAGCGCCCCCTGCGTTCTGACCATCCCGCAGGCAAACGCCCTGCCCTCGGGCCCGTTCGAGCTTGCTCACCGTTCGCTGCAGTCGGGCCTCAGGGGATGGGTGGAACAACAGACCGGCCAGCCGCTCGGCTATATCGAACAGCTCTACACCTTCGCCGATCGCGACAGGGTTGGCGCTGACGACCGCGTGGTCTCTATCAGCTATCTGGCGCTCACCCACCAAGACGAAGCTGGCAACCCGGCCGGGCGACACTGGGGAAGCTGGTACGACTATTTCCCGTGGGAGGATCACCGCTCCGGCACACCGGCGGTCGTGTTGGACGAATTGCGGCCGCGCCTGATGGAATGGGCGGATGGCACTGACGACAGTACGACACGCCTCGACCGACGACGGCGGGCGGCGATCGCCTTCGGCTTTGACGACCGCCATTGGAACGAGGAACTCGCGCTTCAACGTTATGAGCTGCTCTACGAAGCCGCCCTGGTGGAGGAAGCAATACGCGCCGGACATTCCGCTGCGGCCACCTCGGTCTCGGGCAGATCGATGATCGCCGATCATCGTCGCATCCTGGCGACCGGCATTGCGCGGCTGCGCTCCAAGATCAAATACCGGCCGGTCGTATTCGAACTGATGCCGCCGGTCTTCACGCTTTTGCAGCTGCAGCGCACCGTGGAGGCGCTTGCCGGCAGGCTCGTGCGTAAGCCGAACTTTCGCCGGCTGATCGAGCAGCAGGAGCTGGTCGAGGAGACCGGTGAGACAACCGCGGAAACCGGCGGCCGGCCGGCGCAACTTTATCGCTTCCGTCACGCCGTTCTCGACGAGAGGGTGATAGCCGGAACAAAATTGCCGCTCTCGCGGGCTTGACCCGCCTTGCGCCAGCAGCCCTGACGATGTCGCGGACGGCTTGGCCCTTGTGAGAACCGGGATTGTCGAGAATGACGATGTCGCCCGGATTCAGTGTTTTGTTGAGTTCGGTTTCGACATAGACGCGAAAGGCCTGCGTATTGATGGGTCCGTCAATGACCCAAGGCGCCTCCACCCGATCATGCCGCAGCGCGGTGATGAAGGTCATCGTCTTCCAATGGCCATATGGTGCGTCGGCCATCAGCCGCTTGCCGCGCACACCCCAGCCGCCCAACGGCGCCATGTTGGTCTTGACCCATGTTTCATCCAGGGAGACCAGGCGCGTAGGGTCAATGCGGGTCTGATAGCGCATCCATTGCGCACGCCCGCGCATCAGCTTTGGCTTGAGCTGCTCGGCCGGCAGAACGGTTTTTTTGAAGCTCTTGCCCTCGCGGTGCAGGAAGCGACCGACGCTCGCAGGAGACCACGTTCAGCCAGTGCCGCCGTCAATTGATGAAGCGTCATGTTGGCATCTCGCTCAACCTCGCCCAGGACGAAAGCACGGTGCTCCCCGCCGATCAGATAGGGCCGATGACCACCCATCTTGCCGGGTGCCGCACTGCCACGGCGACGCTTGCGGCCTCGGGCGTTTCCTGGGCGAAGGCGGTGGCGATGAAAGCCGAGACGACGCCACAGACTGGGCTGGCGGATAGTAGTTCGCGAGTCAGCGACGGTAGCGGTCGCTACGAAGCGCGCAGCACTTTGTCATCGGTACATTCCGTCCCATGCCTGAAATGAGCAGTGCAGCCATGTCGCCTCCTCCGCAGTCACCGTGGCGAAAGCAATCCTTCCGCTGCCACACGGACCTAATGTCGCCTGGCACTAGCTTGCTTCAGCAAACCACTTAGCGCAATTCTCAGGAGCTACCGTGCCCGCACCGCAGGCGAGGTCCGGGGAGGCTTGCTCACTCAGTTTGCCATTCTGGAAAGTCGCGTTCTTGCCAACGCGCATATTCGAGATATTCTCTCGCAATCGCCTCTACAAGATCTTGTTGGAGCTCTTTGCGAAGGCACGGCATTTCGCTGATTGCCAAGCTGTGCTCTCTCGCAAAACGAATGGCGCAACGATATCCGTCAACGTCTTCCAAAGTGAGACGGACTGCATCTTCCTTCCACTGATCCGCAAGTTCCTGCAGCAATGAAGGTTGTCCTTCTCTTGTGACAAACATGTCTGTGACCCGACGCTTGGCTCTCTCCAGAAAGGCGTCCGAGTTGCCGAGCCGCAACCGCCTTACATGCCACCGAAAAGCGCCATCCCAATGCTGACTTCGCGCCATTAAATTGAGAAGGGAGATCGAACCGCCTTCGAGGATGAGCCCCGGCTGGGAACTACGCTCATCCACTTGCATTATCAGCTTACGATGGGCGGTCTCGGCGTCGATGATGCCCGCGGTTAGCGGGCGCGAATCCAAGTAGATCCGCTGGGTAGATTGCAGTTCGGAATCCGAGGGACGCCCGCTGCCGGTGGCGATTTGAGGACAGCATTGTACACGATCCAGCGCAATGACCGGCCATCCGGTCTCTCGTGCAATTTGGATTGCCGCGTCTGTTTTGCCGCTGCAGGTCGGCCCGTAAATCAAATAGATTAGCATGTGTATGCCGCATAGTTTATCGGAACTAACCGCCCCCCAAGCACAAGATACTCGGTAGGCTTTCACCGGACTTGTCGCAAACATTTTGACAAGCGGCGATTATGCCCTGAAACGACGCCATTTTCGAACTTTGTGAAGTCCGAAAGGGCGCAAGCAGCCCGTTCTGGTCGTTCAGTCCAGTCACCGACGCCTCTGTTTGACGTTTGACGACGGTCCACTTTGCACATCTCATGCCGACTGTGACGCAACGCGGCACCGCAGGATGGTGACCTCGTTGTCTCCGGCAAAAGATCCTAGCGCGTCTTGGGTTAATCGAGGCGGCGGCGCACGGGCGCCTTATTGTCTCGGAACATGGCCAGGAAGGCGGCTGATCAACAAAAGTGGAAGACGGTGTCCCGACGACCTCACCGATTTGTGAGGCGACCGAGGATCTGCCCGACATCGTCGATCTCGTCCTCGAGGTGGGCCGTGTGCCGGCCGCGCCGCCAAAGCCTCCTCCCCTGCCGGTCCGGCTGGAAGCCTCGTCGAAACGGCACAGGAGTACACCAAAGCCGCCAGCGCGCAAACACACAGACCGCCGGCGCCAAGGATTTGGCGCTTTTTGCGTGGCGTCCGCTCCGTCTTCCGGAAGGGGAGCTGACTGCTGTTTTTCGGGCACTCGCTGCGCATCGCCGCTGCGCAACGCCGAACTGGACATCGAGCGGCTACGCGATGAACCGCATGGTCTGCCATTGTGAGGCTCTTGCTCGACACTAATGGCCTCTCCGAGGTGACGAGGCCGAGCCCTGACGCGCGCGTGCTGGAATGGATGACGGGCTCGATGAAGACCGCTCATTTATCAGCGTTGTGTCGATCGCCGAGATCCGGCGCGGCGCTGCCCTCATGGACAAAGGTCGGAAACGTGACGCACTGGCCGGATGGCTCACCCGGGACCTGCCGCAGCGCTTCGAGCCGAGAGTCCTGCCCGTGGACGAACTGGTTGCCCTGGCCTGGGGCGACCTGACGGGCCTCGCGAAGCGGCGTGGCCGCGGTCTGTCAGCGATGGACGGGCTGATTGCAGCCACCGCGATTTCCTGACCCATCACATGGCGGGGATATGCGCTGACGGCGAAACACCCAGATGCCCCGCACCTACCACGATCAATATGGAAACGCCTCGGTGGCAGCCACGAGGTCGATGTCATGAAGATGAGATGAAATAGGCGGATCAGCTCTGCTTTTCGCATCCTTGACGCGCGCTTCATGACAGGCCTCGGCCAAGGGCGTCGAGTTTAGCTTCCGGTTGGATGCTTGCCCTCACCTGTGGCTATGCTTACGGCCATCCCGATCGAGAAAAGCATCGAACGCGGCAGCGACAGCGCGAATTACAAAGCGATGCTCCCGCCGTACGCGGACAAAACCGTTTTCGAAGTCCACTATCCCGTCCTCGGCCAGCATCACCAAGCGTTCAGCTGAATCGAGAAGACGGATCGGATCAGATCCGTGGGCGGCACAGATTGCCTGCACATCGGCCTCGAGATCGCACATTAGTCGCTCGATAATTGCGGCTCGCACGCGGTCGTCGTCGGTGAGGCGATAGCCCTTTGACGTCGCCAGACGGCCAGCTGCGATGTGCTGGATGTAGGAATCCCGTGTAACTTCGTTTTGGACGTACCCCTCGCCGACGCGGCCGATAGCCGACGCGCCGAAACCGATCAGGGTTCTGCAGGTGGTGGCCGAGTAGCCCAGCGAGTTACGCCGCAGGCGACCCGTTTTCTGTGCCAGCGCGAGCTCGTCGTCCGGCAAGGCGAAATGGTCGAGCCCGATCTCGCGGTAGCCGGCGGCAATCAGCGTCGCGGCCACGGCCGCATACTGTTCGGCGCGGGCAGCGCTGCCCGGAAGAACTGCCTCCTCGATGAGGCGCTGATTCTTTACAAGCGACGGGATGTGCGCATAGCCGAACACCGCAAGCCGGTCGGGGCGCATTGCGACCGCCGCCCTCGCGGTCTCGACGCAGGACTGCACCGTTTGATGCGGGAGACCGAAGATGAGGTCGAAGTTGATGCGGCTTACTCCATGCCGGCGCAGCATTTCCACGGCAGCCGACGTCTGCGCCTCACTCTGAACCCGGTTGATTGCTTTTTGAACAATGGGATCGAAGCTCTGCACGCCGAGACTCACACGGTTCACGCCGGCTGCTCCTAAGGTCTCGGCCATCTCGGCCGTGAACGTGCGCGGATCAATCTCGACGGCAACCGTAGCTGTTTTCGTGAGAGCGAAGCGGCGTCGCAGGAACTCCATCAGAGCCAGGAACTCGGCTGGTCCTATGAGAGACGGCGTTCCGCCGCCGAAATGCATGTCGCTCACGGGCAGCGTCTGCGGCGCTCGCTCCGAGACCAAACGGATCTCGTCACGCAGCGCCGCCAGATAGTTGAGGATCGGCGCATCATGGCGGGTGATGGTGGTGGGGAAGCCACAATACCAGCAAGCTGATCGGCAGAACGGAACGTGGAAATAGAGCGACACCGGATCGTCAGCCGGCAGGTTCCTGAGCCATTCCTCATAAGCCTCGGCGCCGACCGCCCCAGAGAACTCTGACACAGTCGGATAGATAGTGTACCAAGGCAGGCCGGCCTCGCGATATTTTGTGGTCTGCAACAGTTACCGTCCCATGCTGATAACCGCCAACCTTACCGCTGCGCTCGCCTGTGTCTTTGCGCTATGTCAGTCCGTTCCGCTTTGGGCTCGAAACTTGTATTTCTCAGCAATAGCGGCCGTTCAGTCTTGGCTGGACGGTCAGCGACTGGCCATGGCTGTTCCCGCCGCGACCCTCACGCGCACCGTTTGGTTCCACCATCCCTTCCCTTCAGCCTGCGCCTGGTCGAGTAGATTCTGCTGAGCGCGGCTGCCGCATCCAACGAGATAACACGGCGTTGGGATCAGACTTTGCTCGCCAGCTAGCGCAGCCCCATAGTGATCTCTGGCATCTCGATGAGCTCGTTGTGTGAATTGCTGGCAAGAAGCATTAGCTGTGGCGCGCCGTCTATCAGGACGAGAGGCTGCTCGACGCGACCGTCAGGTCGGCCGCAATGCCAGGCCGGCGCGCCTACTGACTCCGTGGTGGAGGCAAGGCTGCGCGTTCAGCGCGTGATTACCGATCATCGCGCTCGCCAAAATGACGGCGTCGTACCGAGCGGTGCCGCCGCATGATGTCTCAACGTCGGGGCTCACAGCAAACAAAGCTGTCGCCATTGAACGAAACTGTCGCGAAACGAACAGACGAACCGTAGCCGAAACGTTTGCCGTTCGTGCTTGGGTTGATCCGCAAGGCAAAAAGGAAGGAAGAGCGAACCAAGGTCCGCCGGCACACTTGAGCTTCAAGCCGCAGCGCGTCGTCAGGATGGCACGCCATTTGCAGTAGCCTTTGTGACGGCCCGCCCACAACTAGCGGAGATGACGGTGGTGATTTGTACAGAATTGTTGAATGGCGTCGTTTCCGCGATAATTATATTTGTAATAACAATTGCATATCTGTAGCAATACTACCCAATCATATTCTCAATTTCTCATGAACATCTGGCATGACGAGCGCATCAAAACTGCTCAAATTCACTCAATGCGCATCGTTATCGACTGTTTCCTTAGCAAGAATTCATTCACTGACGTCAATTACTTTTACTCTTTGAACGGAGATCAACAATGAACATTAGGAGCCTCCTCCTCGGCTCAACTGCGGCACTGATTGCCGTTTCCGACGCTCGCGCCGTGACCGCCGTTGCCGAGCCTGACCCGACTGAGTACGTTAAAATCTGCGACGCTTACGGCTCGGGCTACGTCTATATTTCAGGCACTGAGACCTGCCTGCGCATCGGCGGCTATGTCCGTTACGACGTCGGCTTGGGCCATGTGGTTGATCACGCAAGAACCTCGGATGTGAGGACTGGTGAGGATCAGGGCACATGGCAAAACAACACGCGCTTCACATTGAAAACTTGGACCGGCCAGGAGACCGAACTCGGCACGTTGAAGACCTACACCGAAACCCGCATGAACTTCGGTAACCGCGACGCTTCGGTTTCGGACAGTTCTCGGTCCTATGCCTTCAACGGAGACAGCACCTTGACTTTCGCCTGGATTCAGCTTGGTGGCCTCCGAGTTGGTAAGGACTGGTCGGCCTTCGACATGTTTATTGGCGGCGCGGGTGACGTACTCAACCAGACGCCGGTTCCGTACGGCGCTTTCGATACCAATGTGGTTCAGTACTACTTCGACGCCAGGAACGGCTTTTCGGCCGTGGTTTCGCTCGAAGAAGGCTCAGGCGTGGTCGGCACAATCGACAGCTACGCTCCGCACGTAGTCGGCGGCTTGAAATACACACATGGCTGGGGCGCGATCACCGGCGTTGCCGCTTATGATAGCAACTACGAATCGGTGGCCGCCAAGGTCCGTGTCGACATCAATGTCACCAACGAACTGTTGCTGTTCGGAATGTTCGGCTACGGTTCCAATGGCAAGCTCATCGACGACTCCACGAACGCGATCGACGCTCATGGTCGCGGCTTCTATAAGATTTGGGGCGGGAACTGGGCTTTCTGGGCTGGCGCCGCTTACGAGCTCAACGAGACAACTTCGTTCAAGCTTCAGCTCTCCGGTGATCAGCTCAAGAACCATGGTGTCGCTGCAAACGTCGCCTATGCGTTTCTTCCAGATTTCACAGTTACGGCGGAACTCGACTATGGCCGCTACGGCAACTTCGCCGTCGGCAAGGTGGACGCTTCCAACGTGAACTGGACCAACGCCAACAAGAAGAGCAGTGTCGGCGGAATCCTGCGTTTCGAACGCTCATTCTAACGCGATGAAAGGGTTGAGCTCCGGTTGAGCGGACCAATCCCGCAACACTCCAAGAGAACGTCGCATGGAAGCTATACAAGATTGGAGCATCGATCTCGGGGCCGGACGATGTTTCAATCAGATCTGGTCCGGATGATCGCGCCGGCGATATTCATCGCTCGATTATGTGTTTTGATCTGCAGCTCTTTCATTTCCTCATCCTTCCGCCCGCTTGACGGACCCTGCCATCCAGCAGTACCCGGCCAGGTTTCACGTCCGAACTAGAAGTCCCAGTCGGGTCAGGACGTGTTCAACTTGTTGAGCGATTGTGGGGGTGCGGCCCGACGCGCTGGAAATCGCAAATGGATCGCCTCCGTTCACCCATCCCCGCGGAAATTCGGGCGCTACGGCGTCGGCCTGGCCCGCGGCCGGATCGCCGATATAGAAGGTCCCGTCGGTCTAGATCGCGTGCATGATCACCGCCAGCTTGCGCGCCACCGCGACGCAGGCCTTGCGGTAGCAGCGTTTGGCGATCGCCTGGCCCCAGCTCTTGACCTTGTCGGAGCCCTTGAAGCGCGTCATCAGGCCTGACGCCGCCTCGTAGAGCGCGCGCCGTACGTCCGCATCGCCGACTTTCGAGATGCGCCCCTGAATGTCGATCGTTGAGCCGGATTGCCAGCGTCGCGACGTCAGCCCGAAGTAGGCGGCGACGTCGCGCGAGCGGCGGAAGCGCGACGGGTCGTCGATTGCCGTCATGAACGAGAGCGCCATCACCGGGCCGACGCCGGGGATCGCCATGAAGCGCCTGCATGGCTCGCTCTTCGCGACCATCCTGACGACGAGATCGTGCAGCCGACAGTACTGTTTCCACAGCGCGGAGCGCCGTCAGCATGGCGTCGATCAGTTCGGCCGACAGCGGATCGTCCGCAACGGCGGCGCGCACCGCGTGCTCGAAAGCGCCGCATCCGACCTTGCTCAGGCGGATGCCGAACGCCTTCAGTGAGTGCCGGATGGCGTTTTCCAGGTCGAGGAACTTGGCCTTCAGGTTGCGCCGGTGGGTCAAGAGAAGCTTCGTCCGGTAGCAGCTTTGCGACTTGATGTAGGCCTGGCGGAACCAGCCGGTGCGCATCAGATGGGCGATGCCCCAGCGCATCGGCCTTGTCGGTTTTGTTGCCCTGCGCCGCCATCGCGGCGCGCACATGCACCGTCTCCAGGCAGATCGCCGGCAGGCCGAGTTTCTTGAGCTCGGGATGCAGCCAGGGCGACAGCGATCCTGCCTCTTGGCCGACGCGGCGCAGGCGCCCCAGGTACGGTTTGAGGATCTCGAGGATCGCCTCGGGATCGGTCACCACCGCCTGCAGATGCACCGCGCCCTCCCCGTCCACGACGCACACCGCCGTCTCGTCCATCAACACGTCCAGCCCACAAAGAATTCCATCAGCTGCCTCCTGTGTTGTTTCACAGGAGATTTTTTAGCAAGCCGGCGAGAAGCGCGATGCGGACGTGAAAGATGAAGGAGCGACCTGCCGATTACGGGCCGCAATCGTCCCGTTGCCTGTGTAAACGTCCGGACCCTGAACGTATTTGGGCTAGTGGAGGCTGTTCGTCCCTTCAGATCGGCCGGTGGGCGTGCGAACGGTTAATCCATTTCAGATTGCGCGATCCGATCGACATGGATAACCTTCATGCGGCGATTCCTGCCAGACCTGTCGCCAGGTCAAAGTGGACATGGACTACCTGCAAACGTGAATCGATCCTTTGGGTCGTCTCGTAATTGGCGACAGACGATCATGAAAAAGGAACGGTCACATGGCCTCTATTCTGCTAACCCTCGACAATATCGATTTTGTGAAATCCGAGTTGCGCAAGGCAATGCCGGGGGGGGAATTCTGCGCACCTCACCGAAGCGCTTGCATTTGGCGTTGGATATGACACGCACGCAGCTCTGCTGGCGGCGATCAAGACCTGCACCCGGCATCGTCCTATTCTGGCGAAGGTTGACGATGAAAAGATTGCCGCACGACTAGCCGCGCTTGGGAACAACATGTTTGGTGTCGTTTCCACAGGGACTACCCTCAGGTCGCCCTCAATGCCCGAGCACATATGGGTGGAATTCCGCAACGGTAATGTCAATGCCAACAATTACTGGTTCCGGGAATGCCGGAACCGCGACATTCCCAACTTGCGTATTTCCAAGCGCACCAAGTACGTCAAATTGAACTGGGATTGCATATCTCTGGACGGCCGTAGCGAGGCCCACGTGATGGGCGAGAGCGGAAGCGCCCTGACAAAAGCTATGTCCAAAACGTATCAAGGAATCGCCCGCCGCATACCGGGAAAGTCGTTATTCTCTGGCTCGAGCTTCGTGGGTTCTGTGGATCCACTACTGCCGGAATTAAGCTTGCGATCTTGCTGATGAATTCTTCGCTATGCTCTACGAGCCTACGCGAGGGCAAGCACTCGCAGCCTGAATGGTCGGAAGAGAGGGGCGCCGACCGGACGCCCCTTATCCGACTTCGACGTGAAACTTCGGATAGGCATCCCTGAATGCCGCGAGGGCACCGGATCGGATCTGGTTCAACCTGACCGCGACATCTGAGTCGACAGTGAATACGGGGCAATCCGGATTCCCGCACCCGCAAGGCCTGATGGTCTTGTCACGCAGACCGGACGCAAAAGCGCGTCGCAATTGATCTACCAGTTGCACGGAACGACTCACGCTCGTCTTTTTATGCCGATCCCGCAGATGATGGAGGGAGGGGATACGCCTTATCTCGTCGCCCTCGCGCGTTCGCCAAATGCCCGTATTCAGCGCGGAGATGGTATCGTCAATGGCCTGCCTAAACGCGTGTAGCGAACACTCTTGCTGAAATGGCGTGCGAAATGCCGGGCGATCAAACACGATGGCCATCTGAGCAAGAGCATCCATATCCGACAGACCCGCAAAGTCCTCAGCAAACCGCGTCAGTTCGGCAGCCTTGTCAGGAAATTCCTCTCCCTCGCAAAATCGCTTCAGCAGGTCTTCGCCGATCAAGCGCAAATGCTCCTCCAGCTCCGCGCCGCCCCAGATTGACAAATTATTGATACCGTTCGCCTTGGCAAATTTCTGAACGGCATCGCGGCGGCTAGCGGATACGGCGCCCCGCGTCACAAATTTGAGAGCTTCGAATTTCGTTGGAGAGGACAGCAGCCTTTGAATGTCATGCTCGGCCTTGGCCTGAGTGAGACTGCTGCGATTGACGCACTGGATAACGCTCCGGCGTGGCGGGCCATCGTCCAGCCGTTCAACTCCGACAATATCGCGTCCATGATCGCCTCCGGCTTGCCCATACCATGCGACATCGGTCCATCCGGCCCTGACATGGTAGGCAAAGACCAATCGTTCGAATTCGGGTCCGCCGAAATCCTCAAAATGGATTCTCTGAACTAGCTTCGAGATTTTTGGCATGTGTGATGCCGTCCCCAAATTCAGCCCAATTCAGCCATTCAGGATGTGCTATAAAAGGGCTAGGAATCGATAGCCTAAAGTCATGAGCCAACAAAAATATAAACGCAATCACTGGGTCCCTAAGGCATACTTGCGGGCGTTCGCCTGCGATAGTAGCTCTGAGAAAAATTTGGACTTTCGGGAAGTCAGGCGGCGATCCCCTCAAGCGATCTATCTCAAAGGTCGCCGTGAAATTTTACCTTTATGCCCCCGTCGAAAACGGCCAGCGCAATTACCAACTCGAACAGAAGCTCAGCAATCTTGAGCAGCTTTTTGGCATGCCGTTCTGGTCAGAAATCAGCACGGGGTATATCGATCTCAGTAACAAGGTTACGCGCGAGGGCATCGCTCTTCTGACGGCGGTTATGTACCTGCGCAATCCATCCTTCTTCAATCGGACCGCTGAAATTTATCAGCATCTTCGATCCTTCTACATGGCAGCCGGCGAACCGCCTGACAGGGTGGAAATCGGCGGACGAAAGTACGACGTGGATAAGGCATCATGGCCCGCGTATCGGGACGCAGGCGAAGATGATGTAAAGCGCATGTGGCTGGATAATTGACCCAAGCCTCATCGCTGGCCGAGTTGCTGTTAAATATGAGGTGGTCCATCATAACTTCGGAGAGACCGGTTTTCATCACATCAGACAGCCCGGTGACGGTTCTGCATCCGAGCATGCGTTTCCGCGGCCTCAAGGATGCGGAGACGAGCGTCATATTTCCGCTCAGTCCGACTCGCGTTCTGCATCTGGACAATCGGAACTCTGAGCCCGACTGCCAGTATTATGCGGTACCTGGAAAGGGTGAGGTTCAGAACATTCTCAACTGGCGTAACGTCGTCGAGCATATGTTCACACACCGTCACCCGGATGAAGTCAGCGCCGAAATGTTCGCCGTAGACGAAAAGGCTGCTTGAGGCCGCTGCTACGCAATCCTGAAGAGTGCTTTCGCACCTACCCACCACGCGCGTATGTTATGATCTATATTTCGGGAAGCACCGTGGGAGATCACCCTCAAACCCGCATCACAATCATAGACTTGGCGCAAGGCGTATATAGTCACACCCATCACGCGGGAGTCGCCGATCGGGCGATGCGCCGGTATCACCCGTACTCATTCGATTTTGACTCGACTCCAATGCTCCTCGATGAGCCCGGCGAGACGTGGGACGATGAAGCAAAGACGCTGCATGCTGAGAACCGCGAGAAGACAATATCGCGCATAAAGGACGAATACGGCACGTGGAATCAGGACGCAATCGTTCAAAACATTGTCGATCCCGGCGCAAAGCCGATGTCCCTGGTTGCGTACCATAATCGCTTCTATCATCAGGCTCGCCAGGCGTTCGTTGTAGGTGCCTACTATCCGGCTCTCGTTGCGGCTTGCGCGTTGGGTGTGCGCATCCTCGATCACTTGGTTCTGGACTTGCGGGGCAGTTTCAAGAGCTCGCCTCACTACAAAAACGTATATCTCGTTCGATGACTGGCCATTTGCCGTCAACGTGCTTTCCGAGTGGGGTGTTTTTGCGGATGGTGTCGGCGATTATTTCCTGGAGTTAGCTAAGCTGCGAAACCGGTCAATCCATTTCAACGCGGATACCTATGCGGCGCCGCGCGAAGACGCTCTTTCGTCACTGCAATTATTTAGCGCGATCATTTCCAAGCAGTTCGGCTATTTTGGCCGGCAACCGTGGTTCATTGCCGATACACCTGGAGCTCAGTTCGTCAAGAAATCCTTTGGGACTGTACCCTTTGTGCAAACGTACATCCTGGCGCGCATGGCGATGGGAGCCTGAGCGACGAGGAATTTGCCAAGGCATACCGGGAGCGAGATCGTGCGCGCGTGGTAACGAGGGAAATGATTGAGCGAGAGTTAAATCTGGCCACTAGATGAACGTTCTTGAAGGTCACCGGCCACTCTTGCGACAAGCCTCGACACCGAACGGACCGACCATCGGGCCGATCAGCCTTGGCAAACAGAGCTAGCTTGAACATCGGGCGTTCGCTACATAGCGCTCATGATCGAGCCCTCAGAGTTTGCCAGCTGCTTCATCGAAACTTTCGACAAGAGTGCCCTAAAGATATTCCGTAGTTGGCTTGCCAAGAAGCCAGCTACTACCAAGTGGATCATTGCAGGGGACTTCGCGCTACGCGACAAGAGCCGCCCAGGCGACTGCTTCGCCTTCAGCATCATCCCGTACGATTTGTTTCCCGCAGACTTTGCCGAAGAGGTTCGGCAGAACCTCCCGAGAGACTTAAAGGACAGCAAGACACTTGGCGCCAATGCAGCGGCTTGGCTGCGGGACTCGCGCCATTTTCACATCCTGATACCGATGAGGCAGGATCGGGCCTTCTATAGTAATGGGGACATGAAGCCGAGAGACGTCATCCAAGAGAGCTTGGCGCTGACAGTGGCGGCGCTCATCTCGGCGGAACGAGGCGACGAACAGATCCGGAGATTCAAGGCTGCGATCCAAAAAACGAAGGCCAATTCATTCAATGTGGGGCTCTTCACCGATCTCACTCTGCTAGCCCTGTACCTTGCCATCATCTCGTTGATATTGTGTCGCGACCGCAAACCGGAAATGATTAGTTGGTTCTGCGACCGTGACAGCATGATCAATTACTGCGATAGCCTCGTTTGGGACTACGCAATCAATAACTTTGTTGGGTTGGCTGGACTTCTGGACATAGATGCATCGGGCATCATACCTGGAGTCGCTATTCCGGATAGCAGCACCGGCAAGGAAGTAATGTGGTTCGACCATTATATCCGGGCAGCAGACTGGCTTTCAGGAGCCATCGCAGCTTGGGACCGAGAGGCCAATTCCCTTCCCGGCGAGCAGGACAAGTATGTCCGAGTAATCGAAGACGTGGTGACCGAAAGTGATAACACCGTTATCCTTCCGGTCTATCTGGCAAAAGACGGAACACTGATACCCTCCGGCGAAGGCCGCCTTGCGAGAGGACGGCACGGTAGCGAGGCTGCGCTCTTAAGGTCGCCCTTACGAGCGAAGTTAGCAGCACAGCATGAGCCA
>NZ_JAMYVA010000070.1:0-21644 GCF_040323505.1 Mesorhizobium sp. M0040 | reverse complement strand
GCGCAAGCATGTCGCGGATCTGGAGGCCAGCACGACGGCGCGCTTCGAAGCGTCGGCCAAGACAGGCAAGGTCCGCAGGTTCAAGGAGTTCGTTGACGGCGCCGCTAGTTGGAGCCGCGTCGAGCGCATCATCGCGCGGGTCGAGGTCGGCGCCCAAGGTGGCGATATCGCTTCGTCGTCACCAACCTTGCCGGTGGGAAGGCCAAGGCGCTCTACGAGGATGTCTACTGCCGGCGCGGCGCGGCCGAGAACCACATCAAGTCGTGGAAGACGCATCTTGCCGCCGACCGCACATCCTGCACCAGAGCGACGGCCAACCAGTTCCGGCTATTCCTGCATGCCGGTGCTTACTGGTTGATGTGGGGCTTGCGGGCCGCGATGCCGAGGCGCTCGAGCTTTGCCGTCGCCCAATTCGACACGCTGCGATTGCGCCTCATCAAAATCGCTGCGCGGGTGGTCGAGATGAAATCGCAAATCCGCCTGCACCTGCCGACATCGTGCCCCGACCAGCGCATCCTGCGCATCGTCCTCGATCGCATCCCCCAACTCGCGACATACGATGGGGGCAGACGCCCCGAAACGAACCCGTCGACCGCAACCTGCAAACCCCCGCCTGCCATCACGACGGAGCAATCCCGGCGCCTGACGAGGCGCGTGGAAAAGCACCGCAACGGCGACCACAACGTCGCTTCAGGCCGTCAAAAGCTTATCGCCGTGCATCAAGGCGGCTAGAAGCGCGCCGGCAGCCTGGCGGGGGGCTTAGGGTTAGACTGCCGGCGCACGCCACTCATGAAGAGCGGCCCCTTTTTGCGGTTCCGACACCCATAGTCAACCCGGCAGCGTCTGGATGCCCGCTGTGCTCTTTTCAGAGCGGCTCGCGATGCCGGCCATGTCGGCCGATCCTGCCTAGGATGGGGGGCCACTCTCGTCGGCCGAGTTGATGCTCCAGCCAGTATCGCCTTGCCAACCAGCATGGGTTCGCCGTTAGCAATCCATCCTCGCGAGCCAATGCTATCGTGCACGTGTCGCAGCACTCCGGGCGGCTATATCGCCTAAGACAGCATGACGAAGCGTTCCAACTTCCTGTTCGGCGAGCCCGTGTGCAGTTCCTGACTCGGACAGTGGACGAGAATTCTCTTGGCGGTACTGCGCCAGAAGGCATTCGCGTCCAACGGAATCAAGCGACGACTATCAGCCGCAAACGTCACATCACAAGAGCGGTCTTCCACCCATTGCAGATTATCCGACTGATCAGGCGGCGTCCGATATGTCCGACTCTGCCTCAAGAATTCCCACAGGTATGGACAGCGATCTCGCTATCCGATTCCGATAGCCCTTATTGTACTTTAGACCCCGCTCGATGTTTTGGATTTCCTGAGCGGCAAGCCCGCACGCGACCGCGAGGTCCTCGATTGAATACCCAAGGTGCTCACGATAAGCGCGGATGATGTGGGTCCCCTGCGACATAGCCGTCAAGACTGGCTCGGGAATGCGCGAATCCTTCATAAACATCTCCAAGAAGATGGGAGCGCCTGACAAATCGGGAGATTTCCTCCCCGACCCTGGCGCACACCCAGCAAATCAAAAAAATGGACGTCCATTCGGCCGGACCGGCCTCATCCATGGAATGGGCCACTTGAAATTGGCAGCCGGGTCGGAATATGGCGGCTCACCTGCTTCTGATCAAGTTCTAAGAACCTGCCCGCCATGAGATGGCCTGATCGGCTGTAGCGCATTCGACCTGCGATCTTACACGACTCATTCTCCCCGATGGCTTTCTTGAACAGCAACTCGAACTCTCACTGACGCCTCCAGTGGCTATTCGCGGCACCGTCCACCCAGCCTCGCGGACGCTGATACCTTCGACCAATTTCCACCGCCGATGCAGCGAAGATGGACAAGCATCGCCACCTATAAAGGTTCACAATCATTCGACCGTGACCGATTTTGCGAGATTGCGCGGCTGGTCTACATCTGTGCCCATGAAGAGCGCCGTGTGGTAGGCAAGAAGCTGTATCGGCAGCGAGAAGATCATCGGCGCGATAATCTCGTCGACAGCCGGCAGCACGAGCGTGTGCATGGTGTCGAGTTTCGATGCGGCTGCCCCTTTTTCATCGGTGATGAGGATAATCCGCCCTCCACGGGCAGCCACTTCCTGCATGTTGGAGACGGTCTTGTCGAAAAAGCGATCATGGGGCGCGATGACGATCACTGGCATGTTGTCGTCTATCAATGCGATCGGACCGTGCTTCAATTCACCCGCCGCATAGCCCTCGGCATGGATGTAGGAAATCTCCTTGAGCTTCAGCGCACCTTCCATCGCTAGCGGGAAACTGGTGCCACGGCCGAGATACAGGACGTCACGACACTTTGACAGTTCGCGCGACAGGAACTCGATCTCCGGCTGGATGCTGTTGAGTACCTGGCCCATGACGCGCGGCACTTCGGCGAGGCTCCTGACGAGCGCCTGCAGCTCGTCTTCGGTTACGGTCCCGCGGGCTCTGGCGGCGCCGATGGCGAGTGCGGCTAGAACGGCAAGCTGGCAGGTAAACGCCTTGGTGGAGGCGACGCCGATCTCCGGTCCGGCAAGGATCGGGAAGACCGCATCGGCCTCCCGAGCGATGGTCGATTCGCAGGCATTGACGATAGCGCCAATTTTCAGCCCACGCTCCTTGCAGTACCTCAACGATGCGAGCGTATCAGCGGTTTCGCCGGACTGCGAAATGAAAAGAGCCGCCGACTGCGGCGACAACGGGATCTCGCGGTAACGGAATTCGGACGCAACGTCGATTTCAACTGTCAGGCGCGCATAGCGCTCGAACCAGTATTTTCCGATCAGTCCGGCGAGATAGGCGGTCCCGCAGGCCGAGATCGCCAAGCTCGGGATCCTGGCGAAATCGATGCCAGAAACCGTGTCGGCGCGATTCTCTATGATGTTGCTATAGTGACGGAGAGCATGGGCGATGACTTCGGGCTGCTCGTAGATTTCCTTCTCCATGAAGTGGCGATGGTTGCCCTTGTTGGCCAGATCGGCCGCGGCCGTGGAGGTATGGCGCGGACGCTCGACGGGATGGCCGTCGAAATCGAAGATATGGGCGCCCGAATTGCCGACAATGGCCCAGTCGCCCTCGATGAGATAGGTAATTTCATTGGTGAAGGGAGCAAGCGCGATCGCGTCGGAACCCAGGAACATCTCGCCGTCGCCGTGACCGATCGCCAGCGGTGGTCCGTTGCGCGCCGCCATGATGGTCGACGGATCATCTTCAAAGAGGACAGCAAGCGCATAGGCGCCCCTGAGGCGTTTCAGCATGGCACGCATCGCGTCTTGCCGCCTCATGCCGTCCCGGCGGTGTCTTGCCAAGAGATGCGCGACGACCTCGGTGTCGGTGTCGGTCTGGAACTCGGCGCCAGCCGCCGCCAATTCGTCCTTCAGCTCGGTGAAATTCTCGATGATGCCGTTATGGACGACGGCGACACCGTCGGTAAAGTGCGGGTGTGCATTGTGTTCCGTCGAGGCCCCATGGGTTGCCCAACGCGTGTGGCCGATGCCGATGTTGCCGCTCAGCGGCTCTTCCTTCAGTCTCCTCTCGAGATTGACGAGCTTGCCCTCGGCGCGCCGGCGGTGCAAGGCACCTTCGGTGATCGTCGCAACGCCGGCGGAATCATAGCCGCGATATTCCAAACGCTTCAATGCGTCGACCAACCGATCCGACACCGGCTGTTGCCCAACGATGCCAACAATCCCGCACATGTTCGTCTCCCCATTCTTGCCGGCAGCTTCAGCCCACGCGAGACGGATACCCATCCGGCCGCGTTCATTGGGGACCTTGTAGTAGTAGTCGGTAATATTGGTACAATTGATTGTAGGGATAACTATCATCCACCCCATGGATGAGCCGCGTTCGTGGGCCCTGATCTAACTTCTCGTTGCGCCTGACGCCCTCATGCCCGAACGCAAGCCCACACCCCGCGGCACGAAGGAACAATCGGCCATGCGCGAACCATCCCGGCTACGCACCTGACCACGGACCGCCGCCGCTCGTGATCACGCGGTGATCGGCATGATCACAAGCACTGTAGTTAGGCAGCGTCAGCGACGCATGATCGGCATCATCATCATCGGCAACGTCGGCGCCGTCGGCATGATTCACGTGTTCGTCACGTTGATCATAATCATCGTCGCCGCCGATCAAGTTTCTGATTGCCTGCCGCTTTGACGCGGCTTTCGCCGGTAGAGCTTAGCCCGCGATGGCCTATCAATACGCTGTTAGTCGGCATGGCCGAAACCGAGAGTCAGGCGGCGCACGCCACAGAGCACGTTCAGCGACCGTTTCAGTCAGCGCCGGCTTTCTTGGGGTTCGTAACGGTCATCAGGATTCTCGGGGCATGAATGCACTATCACGAAAGCGTTGGTTCTCAGTGCTTCGTCCGTATTACTCAAACCCGATTCCCGCAGCGGAAGAACTAGGCGCGTGTCACGTCTTGTACAAGGCACAATAGCAGTGAGAAATGGAAATTGATGCCTGCGCGTTTTCGGATAAGACAATCACCGAGCTGTCACCCGAATCACATCAGGAACTGTCTATAGCCACCGCCCATCAGGTAGCGGCCACGTTGGATGGCGCGACGCACCTGATCGCGAAGATGGCTACCTGGATGAGACCAATCTTCTTCAACACGGCGTCTCCCGAACAGGGCAATGGCGATCTCCTGATGAGATGCTCCCGCAAGCGAGCCATCCAAAGCCCGGAGCACGATACGCAGACGCGCTCCGCGGGGTTCCGGCGGAAAGCAAGCAGCTGCCAGGCGGCCGCAACCACTGATGTCGTTCAGGAACTGAAGGGCAGCGACATGGAACTTCAGGTGCTGCGGCTGCACGATCGCGTCGACATATAGCCGCAACGGGCGGAGAACGGATGCACCGGAAAGGGCGATCTGCAGACTCCGGCAGTCCTCCCTCAGCAGCACGTGCTGCACGCCGGCAGGTGTCAGCAGGATGTCCTTGCAGCATGAGAGCGACGAAAGATCAAGCGGTTCAAAATCGTGGTCGAGCCCAACCAGCTCCGCGGCCGCTCGTAGAATACGGGCGCAGTCGCGCGGATCCCAAAAGACCCTTGCCGACGTAGCGTCCCACTGTGGCGCGTCCGCGAAAAAGGAGGCTCCATTGTCTTAGGAAAGATGATCCTGTCGTCAACTCGATTATGTTCATGTCGGCCTGGGCTCCGACAATGCAGGCGGACGGTGCCATTTTGGCGTGGTCGCGCTGGAATTGTGGATTGCGCCGAAGGAACTCCCAGGCCCAGGCAGTGCGTGGCAATCGTCTGGCGTAGTGGTAAGCTTCGTGACGACGCCAGTCCGGCCAGCATACAAGACCGGCCGTCGCTTCCTTGGGCAGACCAGCATCCTTCACGGCTCAGGTGTCCACAATGCCGACGGGCCTAGAACCGGTTGCCACAGTACCGGTCCGCTCAGACGTCCCCTGCTGCGGATGCGCAAAAGGCTCGCGCGGGAAATCTCGAGAAACCCGGCCACCGCCTCCGTTTTGCCGACGGACTTGGGTTGTCCGATGCGCGACAATGGCCACGTCGCGAGGCGAAGGATCCGTTCCATGCGCGTGTCCGTCACCGTTACTATCCGGGTCAGATCCTTGGCCAAGCCGAACTCGATCATGCCCGCGAAGAGCTCGTAGGTTGCCTGGGCCAGTCCGCCCGCTGCCTTGGGCGCCGACGGAGGAAGATCGAGCGCGAAACGACTGCTCTCCCATATGTCGGAGGTCGAGGGCACGACGTCAGCACCCAGCAGCACCGGGAACGTGTCGCGCAACATTGTGGGTCCGGTGCTGGGCAAAAGACGCACGCAACCGCGAATTCGCCAGTCGGATCCCTTGAGGAGCAGATAGACAGGCTTCAGACCATCAAACGGGTCTGTTTCCATCTGGTCTTCGGTATCAACTTCCCAATCGAGCCTTTCCTTGAACACCCGAAACCTCAGCCCGTGCATCTCTTTGAGCTCGCTTGCGAACTCGTCGTAAAGGTCTGGTGTTATCAGCTGCATCATGGTCGCCTCCGTGCGGGATGTGTTCCCGCCATCGAAGGGCAAAGCCGGCAGCGATGCAGCCTGTAGAGGTTTACAGCTATCGTGGCCGACGAATCAGGATCTCGCCTGGCCGGAGGCAGCCAGTCGTGCAACGGCCTGGTTGATCGTGCGAACGCCAAGCTTTGCCTTGGCGTTTTCCAGATGAAAGGTCACGGTGCGCTTTGAGACGCCGAGAAGCTGGCTGATAACCCAAGCCGACTTGCCGCGCGCCGCCCATTTCAGGCACTCGAACTCCCGCGGGGTGAGCGTTACACCATCCACCACGCGATCGTCGGCGAGCCTGCGCCGGACATGGATATGAAAGTTGATGGCCACCAGCTGCAATGCTTTTTCGTAACGTGTCAGTGACCGCAACAGAGGCGGGCGGGACTCGTCGGAAGCAAAGGTCAGGGCAGCAAACCGGCCGCAATGATCATGCATGGATATCGTCAGGCCGCCGCGGATGCCAAACTCAGCCGCACTCTCCAGAATTTGTTGCTGCGAATTCGGCAGACAGTGCCGAGCGCGATCCACACCCCAATCAAAGGTATCCCAGCCTTGCAGCCCGCGCAGGATGACCGGATCAAGACTGTGGTACCGCTGTTGCAGATAACGTGATGTCCAGGATGAAGGATAGTTTGAGATCAATTGCGGGGCCTCGCCGGGGGCCGACGGGTAAGTGAAATAGGCGAATAGCGGAAAATCGAAGCCGGCTGCAGCGGATGCCATTGCCTCACGGAGATCGGCAGCATCAACACTTGCAGACAGTTGCTCGACGAAGTTCTCAAACACGCGATGCATTTGCGCTTTGCGTAACCTCCGTGATCGCTCGATGCCAGGCAGAGACCTTGTTTTAAACGATCCCGGACGGATACAGCGCGTGCCGAGAACCCCGTTAATCTGTTGAAACCCGTGATATTCTGACGTTGTCTATGAGCCGTGTGCCGCCGAGCCAGGCCGCGACAAGCAAGCGTGCAGGTCGGTCAAGGCTTGTGATGGGTCGCAGATCTGCCTCGTCGCGAAGTTCCAGGTATTCGACCTCGCGATAGCCCGCAGCCAGAATTGCTGCGCGCGCTTCGGCAAGCGTTGGCAGGACGGGCGAGCCGCGGGCAAGCCGCTCAGCCGTCTCGAGCAAGACCGATGATAGCTCGGGGGCAACAGCACGCTCTGCTTGCGAGAGCCGGACATTGCGCGATGATAGTGCAAGACCGTCGGCTTCGCGGACTGTCGGACAAGGAACAATGGTGATTGGAATATCCAGGTCCCGGGCCATACGCCTGACTAGCTGAAGCTGCTGAAAGTCCTTTTCGCCAAAGAAGCCGAAGTCAGCGCTGGTCTGCAGGAAGAGCTTGGCGACGACGGTCGCCACGCCATCGAAATGTCCCGGCCGGAAGGCACCGCACAGGCCCTCGCTGACACCGGACACCGAAACGGTCGTGGCGAAGGCCGCCGGATACATCTCCTCTGCGTCCGGCGCATAAAGCAGGTGCGCGCCAAGCGGTGCCAGCTTGGCGGCATCCTCGTCCTCGGTGCTCGGATACGCGGCGAGATCGGCCTCGCTGTTGAATTGCTTCGGGTTGACGAAGAGCGTCACGATCACCCGGTCGGCCTTCACGAGTGCCGCGCGCACCAGGCTGAGATGGCCCTCATGCAGGACGCCCATCGTTGGCACGACGGCAATCCTCACGCCCTCGCGGCGCCATGCGGCGATGATTTGGCGAAGCTGGGCAACGCTCCTGACAATCGGCACGCTCACGCTGCTTCTCCGCTCTTGGTGGCGTCCCCGTCGGCGGGCTTGGGCGCATCGGCAAACACGTGCTCGGCGGCCGGAAACTGGCGCTCCTTCACTTCCCGCGCATAGGCCGCGATCGCAGCCGCAGCGGCCTCCCCCAGTTCAGCATAGCGCTTGACGAATTTGGGCCGGAAGTCGCCGAAGAGGCCCAGCATGTCGTCGACGACGAGAATCTGGCCGTCACAGGCGGCCGAGGCACCGATGCCAATGGTCGGGGTCGCCACCTCCCCGGTGATCCGGCGGGCGAGCGCCTCGGGAACCTTCTCCAGCACGACCGCAAAGGCGCCCGCTTCGCTCACCGCAAGCGCGTCGCGCCTGATGCGCTCGGCATCCCCGCCTCTGCCCTGCACGCGGTAGCCACCGATGGTGTTGATCGCCTGCGGCGTCAAGCCGACATGGGCCATGACCGGCACGCCGCGCGCGGCGAGGAAGCCGATCGTCTCTGCCATCGTTTCGCCGCCTTCGAGCTTGACGGCCGCGCAGCCGGTCTCGGCCATGACGCGCGCGGCATTGCGGAAAGCCTGCTCGGGGCTTTCCTCGAAGGAACCGAACGGCAGGTCGACGACCATCAGCGCCTGCTCGAGGCCACGGCGCACGGCCTGGCCGTGCGTGATCATCATCTCCAGCGTCACACCGAGCGTCGAGGGCAGGCCGTGGAGAACCATGCCGACGCTGTCGCCGACCAGCACCACATCGCAATGGGGATCGACAAGCCGGGCGACTGGCGTCGTGTAGGCGGTAAGGCAGACGAGCGGCGTCCCACCTTTGCGCGAACGAATATCCGGCGGTGTGATCGCCTTGGTGTCACCAAACGCACTCAATGGACCCTCCTTCCCCAACGTTACCAACCGCGGGTGTCGCGTTTGCCACATTTTTGTGCAAGTGCGAAGAGCTAAAAATGGCCGTGCAGCTGTGCGGTGTTGACGTGCGGACAGGCGCGCTTACATTTAAATCGATTCAGGCGCTCCCGAGCTGGCCAACCACTTTCGCGAACATGGACGATCAGGCAAAAGGACCCAGGAAAGACAGAGCCGCCGTCAAGGCCGACGAAGTCAAAGTGGACCTGATCGCCTTTGTCGTCGCCGTAAACGACAGTGAACCCTGTGTCCTCACCATCGGCCAGGCGGACACCCTGCCCTCCGGACCATTTGCGCTTGAGCACCGATCGCTGCAATCCGGTTTGAGGGGGTGGGTCGAGCAGCAGACCGGCCATCCGCTGGGGTATATTGAGCAACTCTACACCTTCGCGGATCGGGATCGCATCGGCGCCGAGCGCCAGCAGCGCGTCATCTCCATCAGCTATCTCGCATTGACCCGCAAGGAACAGGCAGCTGGCTCGCCCAAGTGCGGCTGGCAGAGCTGGTATGAATATTTTCCATGGGAGGACCACCGCTCCGGCACGCCTCCGGTCGTGCTGGACGTTCTGCGACCGCGCCTGATTGAATGGGCAGACAGCGTCAGCGACGCGGCCACGCGACGTGAACGCTGGCAGCGGGCGACGATAGCCTTCGGCTTCGACGACCGCCTTTGGAACGAGGAACTCACGCTTCAACGCTATGAGTTAGTCTACGAAGCAGGCCTGGTCCAAGAGGCCGGAAGCGGACGGGACGCGACGCTGCCTCCGCTGGTGCCCAGCAAGTCTATGGTCGCCGATCATCGCCGCATCGTGGCGACCGGCATTGCGCGGCTGCGCTCCAAGATCAAATACCGGCCGGTCGTCTTTGAGCTGATGCCGCCGGTCTTCACGCTTTTGCAGCTGCAGCGAACCGTGGAGGCGCTTGCCGGCAGGCTCGTGCGTAAGCCGAACTTTCGCCGGCTGATCGAGCAGCAGGAGCTGGTCGAAGAGACCGGAGAGGCAACCGCGGAGACCGGCGGCCGGCCAGCGAAGCTTTACCGGTTCCGCCACGCCGTTCTCGACGAGAGGGTCATCGCCGGGACAAAATTGCCGCTGGCGCGGGGTTGACATCGCTTATACTCACAGCAAGTATATGCTGGTTATTTTCAACTAGAGTATAAGCTGGAGGGGTCGATGAGCGCCATGCTGCCTGCGACCGCGTTTCTCTACGAGCGCGTCCGACGAGTGATCCCGCCGATCGAATGGCCGGCTTTCGTCGAGGATATCGAGGCGATCCTTGCACTGAAGCGCGAGCGCAACGCCATCATCCTGGCGCACAACTATCAGACCCCCGAGATCTTCCATTGCGTGGCCGACATCGTCGGCGACAGCTTGGCACTGGCCCGCACGGCTGCGACGATCGAGGCGCAAGTCATCGTGGTGGCCGGCGTACATTTCATGGCCGAAACGGCCAAGCTGCTCAATCCGCAAAAGACGGTGCTCATTCCCGACCTGCGGGCAGGCTGTTCGTTGGCGGAATCGATCACGGCAGAAGACGTGCGCTTGATGCGCCAGCGTTATCCCGGCGTGCCGATCATCACTTATGTCAACACGTCGGCCGAAGTGAAAGCCGAGTCGGATATCTGCTGTACATCCGGCAACGCCAAGGCGGTCGTCCAATCCCTTGGCGTTCCCCAGGTGATCATGTTGCCGGACGAATATCTGGCCCAGAATATCGCCGCCCAGACCGATGTGCAGATCATCGCCTGGAAAGGGCATTGCGAGGTGCATGAGCGCTTTACACCGGCCGACATCCGCGAGTTGCGCGAAAGCCATCCCGGCGTGATCGTGCTCGCGCATCCCGAATGCCCGCCCGACGTCGTGGCTGAAGCAGATTTTTCCGGCTCGACCGCTGCCATGTCCGACTATGTCGAAAGGCAAAGGCCGGCACGTGTCGTGCTGATGACGGAATGTTCGATGAGCGACAACGTCGCGTTAGCGCACCCAGAGGTCGCGTTCATCCGGCCCTGCAATTTGTGCCCGCACATGAAGCGGATCACGCTTGCCAACATCCGCATGGCGCTCGAGCAGAACCACCATATCGTAACCATCGAACCCGGGATCGCCGAGCGCGCGCGGCTTGCGGTCGAACGGATGCTGGCAATTTGAGCGCCGATGTCCGCAGCTTCTTCGGGCGGCCCATCATCATCGGCGGCGGCATCGCCGGACTGATGACCGCGCTTCAACTGGCGCCGGAGCCGGTGCTGCTTCTGTCCAGGACGCTGCTGGGAGCTGACAATTCGAGCACCTGGGCACAGGGTGGTCTGGCTGCAAGTTTCGGCGAAGACGACGATCCGGCACTGCACCTGGCCGATACGCTTGCCGCCGGGGATGGTCTCTGCGACAGAGACGTGGCGAGCCGCATCCTCCAAGCCGCGCCCAAGGCGATAGAGAGGCTTGCGGGCTTTGGGGTTCCCTTCGACCGTACACCGAAAGGATCACTGTGCCTCGGATTGGAGGCCGCACACAGCCGACGTCGCATCGTTCATGCGCATGGTGACGGCACCGGGCGTGAGATCATGCGTGCCCTGATCGCGGCTGTGCGTTCCACACCGTCGATTGTTGTCGTGGAGGGCGTGGAAGCGCGCCGGCTGGCGGTGCGAGAGAATGCGATCCGAGGCGTCTGGGCGAGCGGTTCGATAGGACCTGTCTTCTTCGGCTCACGGCGGGTCGTCCTCGCCACCGGTGGGATCGGGGGACTGTTTCTCGACACCACCAATCCTTGGGCCAGTTGGGGACAGGGCCTGGCGCTTGCGGCCCGCGCTGGAGCTGTCCTTGCCGACCTCGAGTTCATCCAGTTCCACCCGACCGCGCTTGACGGCCCGGAACGCCCTATGGTGCTGGTCAGCGAGGCCGTCCGCGGCGAAGGTGCTGCCCTGATCGACGAAACCGGCCAGGCTTTTCTCCAGAGCGTGCCAGGGGCGGAACTTGCGCCTCGCGATGTCTTGGCGCGCGCCGTCTGGAACCATCTTGCCAACGGCCACCGTGTTTTTCTCGACGCGCGGCAACGGCCTGGCCCGGAATTTGCTCGACACTTCCCGACAATCGCATCAGCCTGTCGTGGAGCCGGCATCAATCCCGCGCGCGATCTCATCCCCATTCGTCCGGCCCAACACTACCACATGGGTGGCGTTGCCGTGGACGGCTCCGGTAGGACCTCCGTCAAGGGGCTGTGGGCCTGCGGCGAAGTCGCTTCGACAGGACTGCATGGCGCCAACAGGCTCGCCAGCAATTCCTTGACCGAGGCCGTCGTGTGCGCCCGCTGGGTCGCTGAAAGTGTCGCCGGAACGCCTGCTCGCAGAACAAAGCCTGCGTTTGCGGACGTTTACCCATCGCCCGCGCCGACACCCGTGCGTGTCTTCCTGTCGCGCGCACTCGGCATCGTCCGGGATGGTGAAGGTTTGAAAGCAGCCGCATATGCCTTGTTGCCGCTCGCCGAAAGCAAGGACGCGGCCTCGGATCCGGCGGCTGTCGGGCTAATGATCGCGGTTGCCGCCCTGTTGCGCGAAGAAAGCCGCGGCGCTCATTACCGGACAGACTTTCCTCATTATGCGACTGTCGCCCGACGGTCCGAAATCACCCTCGAAGCCGCCTTGGCCGCTGCGCGGGAACTCGGACACTCGCCAAGCCTCGAAGGGGCAAAGTGATGACGCTCTCACCGCTTCCCACGGTCATGCTTGAGCCGCTTGTAAGGGCAGCTCTTCTTGAAGACCTTGGCAGAGCCGGCGACTTGACCACGGAGGCCATCGTGCCGAAGGCACACCAAGCGGGAACCGTGCTGGCGGCGCGCCAGTCCGGAGTTGTCGCCGGCCTCGATCTGGCGATGCTCGCTTTCCGCTTGATTGATCCTGATGTCGAAATTTCGGTGGAGCGGGCAGACGGCTGCAATGTCATGGATGGAGAGGTCATTGCATCAGTGGTTGGCCCTGCCCGGGCCATTCTCACAGCCGAACGGACGGCACTCAATTTTTTGTGCCATCTGAGCGGCATCGCTACAGCAACGGCATCGATCGTCGCTGCGGTTCGTGGATATGGCGCGAAGATCGTCTGCACGCGCAAGACGACGCCCGGATTGCGGGCAGTCGAAAAATATGCCGTGCGCGCAGGTGGCGGATCCAATCACCGCTTCGGCCTCGACGACGCAATTCTGATCAAGGACAACCACATCGCCATCGCAGGCGGCGTTCGCCCGGCGCTCGAGCGAGCACGAAGACGGGCCGGTCATCTCGTCAAGATCGAAGTCGAGGTCGATACGCTGGCCCAGTTGGAGGAGGTACTTGGCTTCGCTCCCGATGCGGTTCTGCTCGACAACATGTCCCTCGCCGATCTTCGCCGCGCCGTCGCAATCGTTGGCGGCCGTGCTATCACCGAGGCTTCTGGCGGGATCGCATCCGATACAGCGCGAGCGATTGCCGCGACCGGCGTTGATCTGATTTCAGTCGGCCGACTGACCCACAGCGCGCCGATCTTGGATATCGGCCTCGACTATTGGGGCTCATGATTGCCTGAGGAACGGACAGGATCGAATCAACTGTCCTTTCCGATCGTCATCAATCAGACAGCAAAGCAAGGCAGAACCGGAGGAACAGCATGGACATGCAAACAGCCAGTCCAACGCAGACATCGCCACAGGCTCAATCCCCTGACCCTGGAGCGTGGACCCTGGAGAAGGCTCGGGCACTTCACGATGCCCCCTTCAACAATCTCCTCTTCCTCGCGCAAACCGTGCACCGCCAGAATTTCGATCCCAACAAGGTCCAGCTCAGCCGGCTGCTCAGCATCAAGACGGGCGGATGCCCGGAGGATTGCGGCTATTGCAGCCAGTCGGCGCATCACGAGACCGGCCTGAAGGCGTCGAAGCTGATGGAGGTCCGGCGCGTCGTCGCCGAGGCGAAGAAAGCGCGTGACGCCGGCGCAACCCGCTATTGCATGGGCGCGGCCTGGCGAAACCCCAAGGCGCGCGACATGGATGCGGTGGTGGCGATGGTCGAAGGCGTCAAGGCGCTGGGCATGGAGACCTGCATGACGCTCGGCATGCTCGATCGTGAGCAAGCCGCTCGACTGAAGCAGGCTGGTCTCGACTTTTACAACCACAACATCGATACGTCGGAACGCTACTATAGCGAGATCATCAGCACGCGCAGCTTTGCCGACCGGCTCGAGACGCTCGAGCACGTTCGCCAATCCGGCATCAAGGTCTGCTGCGGCGGCATTGTCGGCATGGGCGAGGAGCCGGTGGACCGGATCGGCATGCTGGTGACGCTGGCCAACCTGCCGGAACATCCGCAAAGCGTTCCGATCAACATGCTGATGCCGATCCCCGGCACCCCGCTTGCCGACGCCAAGCCCATCGAGCCGATCGAATTCGTGCGCGTGATCGCGCTGGCGCGCATCATGATGCCGAAATCGCATATCCGTCTTTCCGCCGGCCGTACGGCCATGACCGACGAGATGCAGGCGCTGTGCTTTTTTGCCGGCGCCAACTCGATCTTCGTCGGCGACACGCTGCTGACGGCGGACAATCCCGGTGAGGACAGGGATACCCTGCTGTTCCGGCGCCTTGGCATCGAGCCGATGGAACTCGAGGCGCAATGAACGGGGCACCGCTTGCCCGCTATGAGGCGACCTTGCAGGGACTGGCGCGCAGGGACCGGCTGCGGACGCTGAAGCCGCGCGCCGGCCGCGACTTCTCGTCGAACGACTATCTCGGGCTTGCCGCCTCCAAAAGACTTGGCGAAGCGGTTGCGGCGGCGATTGCGCGTGGCACGCCGGTTGGCGCCACCGGGTCGCGGCTGTTGCGCGGCAATGCGCCGGAACACGAGCAGCTCGAGGCAGACGCGGCAGCATTCTTTGGAGCCGACCGCGCGCTGTTCTTCGGCAGCGGCTACATCGCCAACTTCGCTCTGCTGACGGCGCTGCCGCAGAAGTGCGACCTTTTGGTCCTCGACGAACTCGCCCATGCCAGCATGCATGAGGGTGCGCAGGCCGGGCGCGCACAGTTCGTGCTGGCCGCGCACAACGACGCCAACGCTGTCGAGGATGCGATCACGTGTTGGCGCGCCGAAGGCGGCATGGGATGCGTCTGGATTGCGGTGGAAAGCCTTTACAGCATGGATGGCGACTGCGCGCCTTTGGAGAGCCTGGTCGCGCTTGCCGATCGGCACGAGGCATTCCTCGTCGTCGACGAGGCGCACGCCACCGGCGTCTGGGGACCGGACGGCCGGGGGCTGGCTGCCGCTTTCGAGGGCCGCGACAACATCGTCGCGCTCCACACCTGCGGCAAGGCGCTCGGCGCATCTGGTGGGCTCGTGACCGGGCCGAGGACACTGTGCGAGTATCTGATCAACCGTTGCCGGCCATTCATCTACGCCACCGCGCCATCTCCGCTGATGGCGGTCGCGGCGCGCGAAGCGCTCGCAATGCTCGCCGACGAGCCTATGCGGCGTTTTCAGCTGCATGAACGCGTCGCCCTCGCAGGCCGCCAATTGGTCGATCGCTGCGGCGTGATACCAAGTGGCTCTCAGATCCAGCCCTTGGTAATCGGCGATGTCAGGCGCACCATAGCAGTGGCGGCGCGCCTTCAGGCCCGCGGCTTCGACATACGCGGCATTCGTCCGCCGACCGTGCCCGAGGGCACGTCGCGGCTGCGCATCTCACTGACGCTCAATATCGGCGAAGCCGACATTTCCGCCATGGTCGAGGCGCTCGTCGAGGTGTTGGCTCAGACATGACCGGAGGCGACATGACCAAGCGCATCGTCATCACCGGAACAAACACCGGAATTGGCAAGACGGTGTTCTCGGCCGGGCTTGCCGGCCTGCTTGACGGTTTCTACTGGAAGCCGGTGCAATCGGGCCTCGACGGCGAGACCGACAGCGAGGCGGTTGCGCGACTTGCCGGGCTGCCGTCGGGGCGCGTGCTGCCGGAAGCCTACCGCTTGAAGAGCCCGCTTTCGCCGCATCGTTCGGCCGAAATCGACGACGTTTCGATCGAGGCTGCCGATCTTTCGTTTCCGGTCCTGCCGACACCGCTCGTCATCGAAGGCGCCGGCGGGCTGATGGTGCCGCTGAACCGCCGGATAAGGTTCATCGACATATTCCAGCAATGGAAGTTGCCGGTCATTCTGTGCGCCCGCACCGCGCTCGGAACAATCAATCACACCCTGCTGTCGATCGAGGCCCTGCGGGCGCGCGCTATCCCGCTGGCTGGCATCGCCTTCATCGGCGATGAGATGACCGATACGCAACGGACGATCGTGGAATTCGGCGACGTGCCGCAACTCGGCAGGCTGCCGCACCTCGATCCGCTGACGGACAAAACGCTGAGACAAGCGATGATTGCCGGCTTCGACCTCGCTTTGATTGCCGGAGGCGGATGATGCCGCAATCCCGTGTGTGGCATCCCTTCACCCAGCACGCGCTCGAGCCGGCGATCCCTGAAATCGTCCTGACTGAAGGCGCGTATCTCCACAAAGCCAATGGCGCGCGCATTCTGGACGCCATTTCCTCCTGGTGGGTCGTCACCCATGGCCACCGCCATCCCCGCATTATAAAGGCGATCGAGACGACCGCCTCGAGCCTCGACCAGATCATCTTCGCAGGTTTCACGCACGAGCCTGCCGAATGCTTGGCCAAGGCGCTTGTCGGGCTCGCTCCCGCCGGACTCGACTGGGTGTTCTATTCCGACAGCGGCTCGACCAGCGTCGAAGTCGCGCTGAAGATGGCGCTCGGCTATTTCCGCAACATCGGCGCGCCGCGCTCGCGCATCGTCGTCATGGAGCACAGCTATCATGGCGACACGATCGGCACCATGAGCGTCGGTGCCCGTGGCGTGTTCAACGCCGCCTACGAACCCTTGCTGTTCGAGGTCGACACCATTCCCTTCCCGGCCGCCGGCCGCGAGCAGGAAACGCTAGATCGTTTCGAGGCCCTCAGCCGCGACCAGCGCGCCGCCGCGCTGATCGTCGAACCGCTCGTGCTTGGCGCCGGCGGCATGCTGATGTATCCGGCCTGGGTTCTGTCAGAGTTGAAAAACATCACTGAGGCCTCCGGCACACTGCTGATCGCCGATGAGGTGATGACCGGCTGGGGGCGCACCGGAACCATGTTCGCCTGCGAGCAAGCGTCCATCTCTCCTGATATCCTTTGCACCTCGAAGGGCTTGACCGGCGGAGCCATCCCGCTGGCCGCCACGCTTGCCACCGATGCCATCTTCCAGGCTCATTATTCCGAGGAGCGCAAGAAGACGTTTTTCCACTCGAGTTCCTACACGGCCAATCCGATTGCCTGCGCGGCAGCACTCGCCAATGTCGAGATCTGGCGTGACGAGCCGGTGGCCGAGTGGATCGCGGCCTTGAGCGAGAGACAGGCCGCCGGGTTTCGACGCTTTCGCGACAATGCCAACTTCACCGACAGCCGCGCGATCGGCACGATCCTGGCTCTCGACCTGCGCGCCGGCTCTGCCGGCTATCTGGCCGAGATCGGACCTAAGCTGCGGGCCTTTTTCCTCGAGCTCGGCCTGCTTGTGCGCCCGCTCGGCAATGTCCTTTATCTCATGCCGCCCTATTGCGTCACCGGCGACGAGCTCGATCGGCTCCATGACGCGATCGAGGAGGCCGGCGAACGCTTCGGTTCGAGCCCATGAGCAGGTTGTCGCGCCTTCTCGGGTTTGGCCATCATGCGCCTGGCCGAAAGGTGACGAATGCCGAAATCGAGAACAATCTCGGCCTCGAACCGGGCTGGATCGAGCGGCGTACTGGAATCCGGTCGCGCTTCTGGGCAACGGACGAAGACACGCTGTCTGGTCTTGCTGCGCAGGCCGGCGCCATGGCGCTGGCCAGCGCCGGCATTGCGCGCAACGACATCGGTCTGCTGCTGCTTGCCACCTCGACGCCCGATCACCTCCTGCCGCCCAGCGCGCCCCTGGTCGCACATCGGCTGGGGCTCGGCCGCGCCGGCGCTGTCGATCTGACCGGCGCCTGCGCCGGCTTCATCTATGCGCTGATGTTTGCGGACGGATTTACCCGCCTGCACGGCAAAGCGAGCCTTGTTATCGCCGCCAATATCCTCAGCCGCCGCATCAATCCCTCTGAGCGCGCCAGCGCCGTGCTGTTTGCCGATGCCGCCGGCGCCGTCGTGATCGGTCCGTGCGAGGATACTGATCGGGGGATTCTCGGTGCCTCCGTGGATTCGGACGGCTCGCGATACGGGCTGATCCAGATTCCCGCAGGAGGAAGCAACAAGCCGTTCCACGGTGACCTCGACCTCGCGCAAACGCGAATGACGATAACCGACGGCCGCGAAGTATTCGCCAAGGCCGTCGAGATGATGACCGATTGCTCGATAAGCGCGCTAGCCGCTGCCGGAGTGCGACCACAGGATGTCGACCGGTTCGTGCCGCATCAGGCCAATACTCGCATTTTCGATGCGGTCGGGCGAAACCTCGGCGTTGCCGATCACCTGATCGTCAAAACGATCGCCGAATATGGCAACTCTTCCGCCGCGACGATCCCGCTCTCACTGTCGGTCGCCAATC
The DNA here is from genome assembly GCF_040323505.1 of Mesorhizobium sp. M0040. Lineage (NCBI taxonomy): Bacteria > Pseudomonadati > Pseudomonadota > Alphaproteobacteria > Hyphomicrobiales > Phyllobacteriaceae > Mesorhizobium > Mesorhizobium sp. M0040. Next base: position 3,348 of record NZ_JAMYVA010000070.1, on the reverse strand, counting down.
AAGCGGAGCCGTTTCGGCCGGGCGAGAAAATACTCCTGGCGGCGGCAGGTGCGGGACTCAGCGGCGGGGCGCTCGTCGTCGGGATTTAGCCCAGCGAAGCTGCTCACTGGCTCTGTGAGATGAATAGGACAACGGGACCAATGCGAAAAATAGTCGCCGGCAAGCTGCACGGCATCCACGTCACCGAAGCAAACCTCAACTACCACGGTTCGATAACGCTCGACCCTGACCACTGCGAAGAAGCCGGGATCCTGCCAATGGATTCGTGGGAGACATGGAGCAAGACTTCCGGCGCGCGAATCTGGACCTATGTCATCCTCGGCGAGCGCGGCTCTCGATGCTGCATCCTCAACGGCGCGGCCGCCCGGACCTGCCAGCCCACTCCATCCATCTGGACGAAGCGCGCATTCCTCTCTGAAGCCGCGGATCGTTACATTCGTCATCAACAATGTCGTCGGCTTTCTGACCGATGGCAATGCGCTGACGCGGACGGCGTTGACGATTAGATCGGCAGGGCGCTTCAGCAGAACTTTCGCCGGTTGATGGAGCAGCAGGAATTGGTGGAGGAGACCGGCGAAAGTGCATTTGATACCGGCGGTCGGCCGGTGAAGCTTTATCGCTTCCGCCACCATGTCCTCGACGAAACGGCGGTCGCCCGGACAAAATTGCCGCTGGCGCGGGCTTGACATCCTTTATACTCAACGTAGAAATATACCCTTATAATCAATTCGATTATAACGAGAAATTCATTCGCACCGTCCGAACCCACGGTCTCGCTCGGGAAGCCCGTATGAGTGGATCGAAGTGATCTTGGAAATGAAACGGCCGAGGACGGGCTTTCAATCTTTGTCGTGAAGGAGGTGCCGCGCGAGTGGGCCAATGCCTTGCGGCAACGGTGAAGGATGTATACGGCCAGTAAACGCGTGCGTCAAAGTCGCTATCGAATGTACAGTTCGTCTAAATGTGCGATACGTTCGATTTGTGCAAGTAACACTTGGAAAAGTGTTGCATAAAAGAAAACGTCTAATCTACATAAAGCAGGCAAGCTAAGCTTTAAACCTGCACAAATGAGCGTGGGGCGCCCTGTTCTAGGGCGCCTTTTTAAGGATTATCATTAGACTCTCTCCCGGGGGAACTGTGGGTGAAGAAACAACGCATCGTCCTGCTGGCAGCTGTTTTGGCGTCTGCCTTTGGCTTTTTTTTGCTGATCCTGATCCTGCAGATGGTCAGTTTTTTGGTTGACTAGGCACGCGCAAGCGGGATGGATCGCGCAGAGACACGCGGAAGTTTTATCGCCAGCGAAACCCCGACGACCTGATGGGGAGTCGCGCCAGCAGGGTGGGAGCCACGTCCAGTGCCACCGACCATGCGAGATGCCGATTGTTGGCGCGTCTGTCAGTTCGCGCGGCCATATTCATTCTGGTGCCGATCTGTTGCCTTTTCTGCTTTTCCCATGCGTTTTAGGCCGAGCCAATTTGTGAAGCGGGCGGTCAATGGATCTGCGCCTCGCGATTGCCTGCCGTTGCCTGATTGATCTGGGCGGGATAATCCGAGAGCGAACGCTGCAACCGCGGTTCGAATTGCGCGAAGTTGAACCGGACTTCATCCGCGGTCAGGAACTGGTGGGTTGCGCCGGGAAAGCCGGCGACCATCACAAGGTCGCCTTCCTTGACGCCTTCACAGGCTATGGGTAGCCAACTCTTCGGCCGGTAAGGCACATTGTCGCGCGCATATGGCCGGGAGGAACCATCAGGAGCGACATAGGCGCGATAAAAGCCGAAGTGGCCCGTGTGGCGCAGCCACATCCAGTTGTCCGTTTGGCCGCCGAAGTTGCCGATGCCGAGCGCGGGCGCATAGACGAGGCGCACGTCCTCAATTTCGAGCTTCTGGAGGAGATAGTAGGAGACGCCGCCATACGTCGCAACGGCGATTGGGCTGTCCTTCACATGCGGCGATCAGGGCCTTTTTGTTCGTGGCGAGCCGCTCATAGCGGGCAAACCCGTTCAGCTTGTCCGAGACGCTCTTGAGCATTTCGGCGGTCACATCCCGCATGTCCTCGATCACATAGATGCGGCTGCCTGGCGCCGCGGGCAATTCTTCACCCAGGGCTCTTCGCCAGAAAGCCGTCTGTGAGATAGTCCTGGCCCTCCTTGCTGTGGTATTGGATGGATTCTAACACGCAATGATGATTGGTTGCGACCAGCCCTTGTGGACTGACGAACGAGGCGGAGCATCCGCCCAGTGATACGATCGCGTTGAGCGGGTCAGCGTCTAGACGGCCCAGCTGGGCGGGATCGATCTGGAGCCCATCCGCGCGCATGGCCGCGCACACTTCCGCAGTCTGGCCCGGCATCCACATACTTTCGTCCGCCGATGTAGCCGTGACCGTCCAGAGCAAGGCGATGGCAGTTGCTTTGGCCAAACATTTCAAATTCGAGTGCGTGCTGACTGTCGCTCTCATCTTGCCTCCTGTTCTCCGCAGATTGGATTGGTGACTATCGGGATGGCCGGAGTCCTGGCGCCCGCGCGGCGGCCACACCGTAAAGACCGAGTGGACGGTTAACGCAGGAATCCTGATGGCGCTCACCTCTCATTATATCGGTCGCGCGCAACGTTTGCGGATCATTCGCTGCACCAATCGTGCCAAATGAATAAAGCCTTCAGTTGCAAATGGTGAGCCGCCCCATCCATGTCCGATCTCCGACGTCGTTCACGTAAAAGGCTCGGTGCTTCCACGCTCGTTTGCTCTTCGCCCGTCCCTCTTCCGTCTTGACTAGCAGGAGCCTACGGCCTATCTCACTGCCGCGTTAGCACTCGCTTCTGGTGAGTGCTAAACACGCTCCGGCAACGGAGAACCGTTCAACATCCGCACCAGGGAAATCCAAAAATGGCAAAGTCGAATTTCCGGCCGCTGCATGACCGCGTGGTCGTTCGCCGCGTCGAGTCCGAAGCGAAGACCGCCGGCGGGATCATCATCCCCGATACGGCGAAGGAAAAGCCGCAGGAAGGCGAGATCATCGCCGTCGGTTCCGGCGCCCGTGACGAGGTCGGCAAGCTCGTCCCGCTGGACGTCAAGGCCGGCGACCGCATCCTGTTCGGCAAGTGGTCGGGCACCGAAGTCAAGCTCAACGGCGAAGACCTTCTGATCATGAAGGAAGCGGACATCATGGGCGTCATCGGCTGACACGCCGCCGCCTTTCATCCGCACCATCCAATCTGAATTTCGGGCGAAATGCCCAGGAGTAAAAAATGGCTGCCAAAGACGTAAAATTCTCCCGCGACGCTCGTGAGCGCATGCTGCGCGGCGTCAACATCCTCGCCGACGCGGTGAAGGTCACGCTCGGCCCC
>NZ_JAMYVA010000069.1:0-21723 GCF_040323505.1 Mesorhizobium sp. M0040 | reverse complement strand
TGAACCAGGTCGATCCGCACGCCTGGCTCACCCAGACCCTCGAGCGCATCGCCAATGGCTGGCCAAACAGCGCTATCGAGGCGCTCATGCCTTGGAACTACCATCGCTGAACGGCATCAGCTACCCGCTTACGATGGCAAAGCTGGAGCGTTTCGGCATCGCTTCGCGCAGGCTCCACATGAGCGAATCGGCGCCGGCATGCAGGAACAGCCGGAACTGGTTGGCCGTGACTCTTGTGCAGGACCTTCGGTCGGCGGCGAGATGCATCTTCCAGGACTTGATGTGGTTCTTGGCCGCGCCGCGCCGGCTGCGTAGAGCGCCTTGGCCTTCCCACCGGCAAGGATGGTGAGGATAAAGCGGGTGTCAGCACCTTGGGCGCCGACCTCGACGCGGGCGATGACGCGCTCGACGCGGCTCCAGCTGGCGCCCCCCGTCCATGAATTCCTTGAAGCGGCGGACCTTCCTCGTCTTCGACGAAGCTTCGAAGCGCGCCGTCGTGCTGGTCTCCAGCTCCGCGACTGCGCAGGGTCATGGTGGGCGCCAGGCCGAGGATGAATTCGACGTCGTTGGCGCGGCACCAGTCGATGAGCTGCGGACTGCAGTAGTGGTCGTAGGCCTGGATCAGAATCCGGTGCTCGACCAGTTGCTTCGGATCGCCCGCACGGGGCGGCGCAGGTGGGAGCAAATTTCTGCGCCACTCGGCCGCCTCGCCGGTCGCATGGCCGCACCGACAAACCGGCCGTCATGTTCGGACGTCTTTGCGATGTTGGCGAGCCTTGCAGGGCTCGTTTCCCGGCGTAGGAAACCGGTCAGACTACTGCTTCCTGGTGCTCACAGCCGGACCCCATTTTAGATGCTTTGGTTGTCCCGGACAAGTTCATCCATAACCGAGCGTACCGCGCTTTCAGCGATTGCAACGATCTCTTCGACTTCGGCCTTTGTGGCTACAAGCGGCGGAGCGAAACCGAGAATGTCCCCATGGGGCATAGCGCGAGCGATGAGCCCACGGTCACGGGCTGCCTTGGAGATTCGTGCACCAACCTTAAGCCTCGGATCGAAGCGCTTCTTGTTGTCGCGATCGGCCACGAACTCGATCGCGCCCATAAGGCCGACCCCGCGCACCTCACCGACGATCGACAGCTGCGCGAATTTTTCCTTGAGCTGCGCCTGAAAAAACGCGCCAACCTCGCGAGCATTACCAGGAAGGTCCTCTTTCTCGACAATGTCGAGAACCGCGTTGGCCGCGGCGGCTCCGATCGGGTGACCGGAGTAGGTATAGCCGTGCGAGAATGCGCCAACCCTGTCAGCGCCCTCTTCCAAGACCTTATAGACCTTCTCGCCAATGATCGCGCCGGAGAGCGGGAAATAGGCTGATGTCAGCCCCTTCGCGATCGTAATCAGGTCTGGTTCGATGCCGTAGTGCTGCGAGCCAAACATGGACCCCGTTCGGCCAAAGCCGGTGATCACTTCATCGGCGATGAGCAGTACATCATGCTTTCTCAGCACTGCCTGGATGGCCTCCCAGTACCCTTGCGGCGGGGGCGTAATGCCGCCAGTGCCAAGCACTGGCTCGCCGATGAACCCGCCAACGTTGTCCGAGCCCAAACGTTCGATCAGCTGATCAAGTTCATAAGCTCGCCGCGCCGAGAACTCCTGCTCTGTCTCGCCTGGGCTTGCGCCCCAGTAATAATGTGGAACACCTGTGTGAACAATCTGGGGGAGCGGCAGGTCCATGTGATCATGATAGAAGCTCATACCCGTCATCGAGCCCGACATAACGCTACAGCCATGGTAGCCGCGCTCGCGCGAGATGATCTTCTTTTTGTTCGGCTTGCCCCGGAGATTATTGTAGTACCAGACTAGCTTGGCCTGCGTCTCGTTGGCGTCCGATCCGGACATGCCGTAAAAGATCTTGCTCATCTTGCCAGGCGCCATCTTCACAAGTCGGTCTGACAGAATGGCAAGTTCGTCGGTAGTGTGCGCGGCGTAGGAATGGTAGTAGGCGAGACGGTAAGCTTGGCGAGAAATCGCCTCAGCGACCTCGGTACGGCCATAGCCGACGTTGACGCAATAGAGGCCAGCAAAGCCGTCGATGAGCTCGTTGCCATACGCATCTTTGATACGGATGCCCTTGCCGGTTTCTATTATGGTGGGATCGCCTAGCTTGCCGGTCGCGAAATCCTTTACTTGCGTGAACGGATGCAGGACGCTGGCTCTATCCTTTTCGCCGATTTCCTTAATGTTGATATTCATTGGGTCATCCTCTTACGCTGCAAGATTTCCAAAGCATGTGTACTTTGGTTCAAGATACTCTGCGATGCCGTGTCTGGAGCCTTCCCGGCCAAGACCGGACTGCTTCCACCCGCCGAACGGGATTGGCGCTCCTGTGAATTTCGGGGTATTGACCGCGACCATGCCGTATTCGAGCCGGTCAGTGAGTCGCATCGCACGGTTGATGTCTCGGGTGTAGACATAAGCCGCAAGGCCCATCTCCGAATTGTTGGCCCGCGCGAGAACTTCATCTTCTTCTTCAAAGGGAAGGATTGCAGCGATCGGCCCGAAGGTTTCTTCCTTCGCGACCCGCATATCGTCGAACACGTCGGCAAGCACCGTCGGCGTTACAAAATTTCCGCCAAGAGCGCAATTCTGTGCGCCGGTAACCATGTGAGCGCCGGCTGAAAGAGCTTCTGAAGCGTGCTGTCTGCACTTTTCGGCGCCGGATGCCTTGGTCATCGGACCAATATCGACTCCAGGCTCTAGTCCGTGCCCAATTTTTAGTTTGCTGGTGGCCTTGGCGAATTCTTCAACGAAACGGTCATAGATTCCCCGCTGGACGTAAATCCTGTTGGCTGCCAGGCAGTCCTGGCCGGACGTCGCGAATTTGGCTGCGACGCACTCAGTGACTGCAGCCTCCATCGGAGCGTCATCGAAAAGGATGAAGGGTGCATTGCCGCCAAGTTCGAGTGAAGCCTTCTTTACCGTGTTCGCAGACTGCCCCAGCAGGATTCGACCGACCTCGGTAGATCCCGTGAAAGAGAATGCTCGCACATCGTTATGCTCCAGCAGCCGCTTGGTAAGCGGCTGAGCCTCTCCTGTCATCACTTGAAACACGCCTGGCGGGATTCCAGCGTCCTCGGCAAGACGTGCAAGGGCGAGCGCCGACAAGGGCGTTTCTGGTGCCGGCTTTACTATCATCGTGCAGCCCGCAGCCAGTGCGGCTCCAGCCTTTCTCGTGATCATTGCCGATGGGAAATTCCACGGCGTGATCGCAACGGTCACTCCGATCGGCTGCATCTGCACGGACAATCGGCTTCCAGCGAGATGGCTGGGTATGGTTTCGCCGTAGGAGCGCTCGCCCTCCGCTGCAAACCAGTCGAGAAAGCAGGCAGCATAGGAAATCTCGCTGCAAGCCTCAGCGAGCGGTTTGCCTTGCTCAGCGGTGATGATGACGGCTAAGTCTCCGGCGTTTTCGCGCATACCGGCTGCCCATTTTCGCAGGTATGCGCCACGTTCTGCAGGAAGGAAATCGCGCCACCGCAAGAATGCGGCTCTTGCGAAATAGACCGCGTTGTCCACATCGAATACTTCGCAGGCTGCTATCTGAATCAGCTCTTCGTCAGTAGCAGGGTCCACCACAGCGAGTCTTTCCGGCTTCGAGAGCCACGCGCCATTCACATAAGCGCGCGCTTGCAGAAGTTCCGGCCGCCTGAGGCGCTTCAAGGCTGCGGTTGCGGAACCTTTCATCTGTAACTCCAAGTCGGGCGTTCGATTTCATGAAACTAGTCCTGCAACAGCGTCGATTGTCAGCGCAGTTGAAGGCGGCGAGGACGTTGTCCTGCGAATACCGGCCTTCAGTTGAGCTTTTTCTCCGCCGTGATCAGAACTCGGTCCCAATTGCCCAAGGAGGCAAACTGACGAGGGGACGACGATCCGAAACGTTCTCGCGTGAATGGATGAACCGTGGCGAGTCGGCTTTGTATGAAGAACGGCCCGCATGGAGGAGGCGTCCCGTACAAGATATTCTACAATCTCGTCATCTGCGGAGAGTCCGCGTGTGTGGCGGTGCTCGCCGGCAAATATCCGAAGCCAAGGCGCATTATAACAGCATAGTCAAGGCGCAGAATAAGGCCCGCCGTGCTAGGGCGAGCTTCTTAGAAGGGGGCGATCTTGGCGACGAAATACTGACTGGATCCGAGTCGCCAGCCGTAAAGGACGGTATGCTTTTTCAGAACACCCTAAACTGGAGGCGCACGGTCGCCTCCGGTCGTTCTTTTTGACGACCTCCTCTCCGCTGTCGCCATACCCGAATTATTTGGTCAATGCAGTCCTGCCGCTACCGCACGTGAAGTTCACGCTTAAAGTTCGTAAGTATTTCACATCCCGTTTCCGTGACGAGGACGGTCTCGCTTGTTCCGGCGTCAGCAAAACCGAACACCTTGACCAGAGAAGGAATGTGGAACGTCATATTTGGACGCAGCGTTCGGGTTTCTCCGCGCCTAAAAGAAAGAATATGGCCCTCACCCCAATCAGGCGGAAAGCATACTCCGATCGAGTAACCCGTTCTCTTGAACCGACCCTCATAGCCGCCGTCCGTCACAGTCTTCGACCAAACATTCCAAATTTCCTCCAAGGGGCGCCCAGGACGAATGGCCTCCAGCATGTTTTCCAGCGCCTTTCGGGACACCTCTTCCATGCGCTGTAACTCGCGGCTAACTGGTTTGACGACAACAAGGCGCATGAGGGCAGCGCTGTAGCGGCGGACAGTACCAGACGGCTCCAACAGGACCGGGTCCCCTTCTTGAATTCTCCTGCCAGACCAGGTTGCATGGGCGTAGCTGGTACGAACGCCCGACGCAACAAACGGCGGGTAACCCGGATATTCGCTTCCCATGCTTGTCACAACGCGCTGAATTTCAGCAGCGATATCATTCTCGCTTGCGCCCACGTGTATCTGGTTTATGCCAGCCTCCATACCCGCTTCAACGATCCGGGCAGCTTGGCGAATATACTCGATTTCGAGGTCCGACTTCACGACTCGTGCACTTTCGACGATCATCGATCCGTCCTCAACTCTCGCACTCCGAAGGCGTTCTCTGATCTGTTCATAGTGAGCAACTGTCAAGAACCAACCTGTTTTTTCGATGCCGATGATCGAGTTGGCGTAGCCCATGTTTCCAATCGTTTCCACGAGGACATCTATAGGCGACTCGTGGTCCATGTAGCTTGAGGTGTTATCTAGCCAGGAATACGCTCTAACGTTTGTCTGCTCGATGGCGCGAGTTACAATGTGCAGTTCGCCATGGCTTGGTACTAGCAGGAATTGAATGGCTGGATACCCTAGCGTGTGATACCCGCTGAGGTAGTAGATGTTTTCGGGGATACTCACAATCAGCAGGTCTAATCCCCTATTCGCAATTTCCTGCCGAACAGCTTTAAGGCGTCGTTCAAACTCCGTGATCGGAAATGCAAGATCTTTCTGGATAACGGCCTTGTCGACGCCTGAAACTTTCATCTAGTCCATTCCTTTGTAGAGCTCATTACGGCTATCGAGATTTCTCTACGCCGACCCACATGCTGAAAGGGTAGCAAGCTCCTAGAAGCTGGGTGGCGCGAAGTACCCGTTCAGCCCGCAGGAAATCGGCGTTTTTGTGAATTGTGCGCACAATATCCCCTAGGTGAGAACCCGGGTTAGGAGGCACTGTTGTATCTACTAACTTCACGGCTTCGCCTGGCCGGGACGAAAGCCTCGTATCGAAGGCCGTCTTGCAGCGTCGTAACAGGCTAGGCCTCGCCGCGAGCGATGCTTGGGCAGGCTAACACAGCCCACTCGCGCGAAATGTGAAGCTCATCGAGGGAGACCGGCGGCGCCAAACAAGCTTCGACGGCTTACCGATACGTATCGAGCCCCCGAATGCATCATCCCATGCCGGCAAGAATTGCCGTTAGACGATCTCGGTCGTCACCTCAATAATAGTCCCAGCCAGGTCGTGCGTCTGCAGATCGCGTTGGCACTTGGGGAAATTCTGTCGTGGATCGGGCGGTCACCTGCGTGCCCGATTTACATAGCCAATCGAGGTCCGGCGCGCTGCCTCTGCGACCTGTCGGCGCGGTCATGCGAAGCATCGCAAGGGTGGCCGGGTTTCTGGAAACGCACCCTTGCATGTATCGTCATGCCACGAGAGGCGAACTGCCAGAATCATGAACTCGGAGGCGTCACGTCTCCCTTACCTTGCCTCCAGCACGGCACTGAGGAAATGACGCGTCCGTTCGTTCTGCGGGTTGCCCAACAGCTGGTCGGGCGGTCCCTGCTCGACGATCTTACCGCCGTCAAAGAAACAGACCCGGTCGGAAAACTCCTTTGCAAAGCCCATTTGGTGCGTAACCATCAGCATAGTCAGATCGTGCTCGGCGCCGAGCTTGCGGATGACGTTGAGCACCTCCCCCACGAGCTCTGGGTCGAGCGCCGAGGTCACCTCGTCGAACAGCATCACCTTGGGCCGCATGGCAAGCGCACGGGCGATCGCCACGCGCTGTTTCTGTCCGCCAGAAAGCTGGATAGGGAAGTGGTTCTTCTTGTCGCCGAGCCCCACCATGTCGAGCAGTTCAGCCGCTCGGGCCTCAGCATCTTGCTTGGATAGCCCAAGTACGGAAATCGGCGCCTCCATGCAGTTCTGCAGCGCCGTCACGTGCGGGAACAGGTTGAAGTGCTGAAAGACCATGCCAATCTTGGCGCGCACGCGCCTGAGATGCCGCTCGCTTGCCGGCACCATTTGGCCATTCTTCTGCATGTGAGTGAGCGGCTCCCCGTCGACCCAGATCACGCCACCGTTGATACGTTCCAACGTCATCAGCATGCGCAGTACGGTAGTTTTGCCCGAGCCCGAAGGGCCGATGATGGACACCTTCTCGTTGCGAGCGATGTCGAGATTGAGCTCGTCAAGCACTGTCAGAGCACCGTAGCGCTTGTTGACATTCTCAAATCGGACCATGGGTTCGCTCATGACTTTCTCGTTGCATGCGAGGTCCATATTGTCCAGCGCTGTCGGCGCCCCATAGCGTTTTGCGACGTTCTCGAAACGGATCACGCGTTCGTTCATGATGAAGCCCCTACTGCAGATGATAGCGGCGGTTGAGCCAGAAGCTCACCGCCTGCACGATCGCGGAAGCGGCCAAGCTGAATACCAAGTAGAAGAAACCAGCCATGGTGATCGCCTCGATGTAGCGATAATGGTTTCCCCCGAAATTCTTAGCCTGCTGCAGCATCTCAAGGATCGCGATGGCTGCGAGAATCGGCGTCTCTTTAAAGAGGCCGACGAAGTAATTGCCCAAGGCCGGAACGATCGGTGGAATCGCCTGCGGCAGGATGATTGCCCTCCAGGTGCGAAGCCGCGACAGGTTGAGCGCTGTGCAGGCCTCCCACTGACCTCCGTCTACATTCTCGATGCCTGAACGGTAAACTTCTGAACAATAGGCGGCATAGTGGATGCCGAGCACACCGATGCCGACTGTCCAAGCGGGAATAACGATGCCAAACTGCGGGCCAACAAAGTAAGCGAAGAATACCTGCAGCAACGCGGGTGTCGAGCGGATGAATTCGACGATCTCTGCCATAAAGGTGCATAGATAGCGGTTAGGCGACTGGCGGATGAGTGCGACGATTAATCCCAGCACAAGTGCAATCGCGAAGCTGAGCAATGTTGCCTGAACCGTTACGAGCGCGCCTCGATAGAGATAAGGCAACGCCTCCCAAACATAAGACCAATCCCAAATGTTCATGCCAGCGCCTCCCGGACGAAACCACCCGAAAGGCGGCGCTCCAGCCAGCGCACTAAGGGCGTAATGAGGGCGCGCGCGATGGCATAATAGCCAAAAAGTGCCACTGCGAAGAACAGCAGATAGTTGCCGGTGGCGTCGGCCGCCAGCTTGGAGGCGGTGGTGAACTCGGTGATGGTGATGAAGAAGACGAGCGAGGTGCTTTTGAGCAGCTCGATCAGCAGATTGCCCCATGACGGCAGCATCGCACGGATGGCCTGCGGCAACACGATACGGCGCATCATATTGAGCCGCGGGAAGTTTAGCGCGATGCTCGCTTCATACTGGCCTCGGTCGACACTCTGGATGGCCGCGCGCACTAGCTCGGCGCCGTAGCCGGAGTTGCACATGCCGACGCCGAAGATGGCGACTGCCCATGGCGAAAGGACAACGCCGAAGATCGGCAGCACGAAGAACCACCAGTATAGCTGCACAAGCATTGACGTTCCGCGAAAGAATTCGATATACGCGATGCCCAACCACCGCAGCGGCCAAAGGGGCGAGACCCGCATCAGGCCGACGATCAGCCCGAGGACGATTGTCACTAAAGATGCACCGACAGTAACGATAAGGGTGATCAGCACGCCTTTGGCCAATGCCGCGACGCTGAAACCCAGCGCAAATTCGTTCATGTTAGCATTTCCCGCTGTGCGCCTCCCCGCTTGGACCGGGAACGCGTTTCAGTTCGTGGACAAGCGTTACCGCCGCGCTTCACTCCTTGCAGATTGCGGCGGTCGCGGTGCCGTCCGGCAACATCGTCTTATCGTACCCATATTTTGTAACCGACGCCATCATCTCGTCGGACCCGAGATAGTCTTTCATCGCGGTGTTGAAGGCGTCGACCGTGGCTTGCTCATTGAGTGGGAAGCCGAGTGCGCTATAGCCGGGCCTTTTGGGCGAGGTAAACGGATCGGCGAGTTCTAGGCTATCGTCGTTCTCGATAACTCTCTTCATACTCAAGTAGTTCGCGCTGCCGGCATCAGCGCGGCCGACCTTGACAGCCTGGGCGATCTCCACGTCGCCCGCGACCTGCATAAGCTTGTCATCGGGAACGCCAACCTTTTGGGCAATCGCCACCGATTCGTAGCCCGAACCCGTCACCAAGGTAACACGCTTGTCGCGTACGTCTTCGTAGGAATGCAGTCCTTTCGGGTTGCCCTTCGGCACGATTAGAGCGTCTTTAACGACGACGATTGGATCAGTGAACAGCACGTTCCGGCAGCGTGCGGGCAGGATGTACATCCCGCCGGTGATGATATCCAAGCGACCGGCCTGCAGACCTGGAATAAGTGAGCCCCATTCAGTGACCACCGGCTCAACCTTGGTCGTGCCCATCTTCTTCAGAATATCGAGCGTCATCGCATTCACGAAACCGAGCGGCTCGTTGTTCTCGCCCGGATAGGCCCATGGAGCCTGGTTAGAGAAGCCGATCCGGATCGTTTCGCCGTTCCTAATCTTCTCAAGCAGCGACTGCGCAGAGGCTGAACCGGTAAACGAGGCCATTCCCATCGCCGCAATACCCAATGCGACCAATCCGCTCAGGATTGCACGCCGATTCTTGAGAAGTTGCCATTTGTCCACGAAATTCCTCCTTTTATTCGTCGCTAGCCCGCCAACAAATCCGTAGCTGACACTCACCTTCATGTTCACGTGAATTAGATGCTATAGTTGCCGTGCGAGGCAGGCTTTCATAAACGCGCATCGACATTGCGGGCCGTTCTCCGTGCCCAATTTCGACACAAGCTGTGCTTCAGTGCCTGCTTCGTAAACATAGCAGCTCAAAGGTGCGCCATTGGGCGGTGTTTCCTTTACCGACGCAGGAAATCTGCGTTATTCCGTTGTCTTCGCACAATTCGACGATTTCTGCTGGGAAGTGGGCGATTGCTCGCTCTGGTGTATCAACGGGGTCGGTCGAAAATGTCAGAGCCGGGCCATCGCATCGCGGGAGCGGGCGGCGAGAAGATGTTTGTCGATTACGCCGGCGACACGGTATCGATTGTAGTCACCGCCGGACCGGCGAAGTGCGCGATGCCCATCTGTCTGTGGCGGTGCTCGGCGGATCGAGCGCGTCGTTTGCCTGCGCGACTTGGACCGAGCAGTTCGCCGACTGGATCGAGGCGCACAATGCCGCCTTCGCCTCGGTGCGCTCGTCCGGAAACCAGGTCTCCCGTCGGAAACCTTCTGCCATGACGCTGCGTCATAACGCCTGCAACGATGTCATCGTCCGCCGCTTTGTCAGCATCGCGACGCGAACAGGTCGAACCGACATCTGGCTGGCGTGCGGCTAAATAGCTGAATGCTTCTGCCTGTGGCTGCCTCAACCCAGTTGGCACGGGGTTTGCGAGACCGTGTGCGATGCTGCGGAGCCTGCCAACAGTGTGGGTTGACGTCTTGACCGCATGCATCAATCGAGTGAAAATAACCTGTCAAATGAGTATCGGTCTATTCTAGATAACAAGCACATGGGTTGGTAATGACTAGGCACCATAACAGGGGCACCATTCCCATTGCTCGGACTCTATGATTTACCTGAGAACTACGAGGAAACCACGCATATGAAAAAAATTGTATCGGCGAAGCTCCATGGAATAAATGTGACGGATGCTGATTTGAATTACCATGGCTCAATAACCTTAGATCCAGATCATTGCGGAGAGGCTGGTATTCTTCCGTTAGAATTCGTTGAGATCTGGAATAAGGCTTCAGGTGCGCGAATCAGCACATACGTCATCTACGGCGAGAGGGGCTCTCGTTGCTGTGTGCTAAACGGAGCCGCTGCTCGTACCTGCCAGGTCGGAGATGAGATAATCGTCTGCTCCTCCACTTATGTTGAGGAGAATCAGATCGCTGAGATCAAACCGCGAATACTGACATTTAATTCGGATAATTCAGTGCGCGATCGGATGTTCTACGACTATGGCATCAAGAAAGACGGAACAAAGACGTTCGCAGTTCGCGAAGGTTCACCCATCAAAGCCCTTTAAGCGCGATCGGCTGGCATGGAAGACACCATCCTATGGTTCCTGCTTCGACGCCAATGGCGGCCTATTCGAGACGCTGCTCGGCGAGGAGAATGCCGTCATCTCGGACGCGCTGAGCCACGCCTTGATCATCGACGCGTCAGGCTTCGAAGGCAAAGCGCTTTCCGTTACGCCAAGAACGACATGGCCGATCTCAAATCCGGCTGAAGGAGGCGAAGGAATGCCGGTTCCCGCTGATCGCTACCGACGGCGTCCTCTCGATGGATGGTTATCGCCAGACCCAAGGGCGTATGCGATCTCGCCGAGAAATACGACGCCATGGTGATGGTGAACACAGCCATGCGGTTGGCTTCATCGGCAAAAATGGCCGTCGCTCGGCCGAGCACTGCGGCGTCGACGGCAGGGTGGACTTCATCACCAGCACGCTCGGCAAGCGCTAGGCGGCGCTCTGGGGCTATACGCCTGCAAAGAAAAAGGTGGCCGATTGGCTGCGCCGGTCTCAAATTGATAAGTTGGGTTTTATTCTCCCCGTGCGGATCATCCGACCATCCCCATGATGCTGGGCGAGCAGCGCTGGCGCAGAAGATGGCCCAGCGCGTGCTGAAGCGGGCATCTACGTCATCGGCTCCAGTGATTCCGAAGGGCCAGGCCGCATCCGGCGCATCTCGACGCACTCAAGCGCGAGCATGAGCGGCAGAACGAGGCCATGCTCGCTGCTGGGCAGGCCCGCGAAGGAGCGCATCAGGGCGCTCCCGCCGATTTCCCGCGCATCTGGAACGACGAGCGCACCGGTGCCGTGCAACGCAAGTGCATGCTCGGCCTTCTCGTCGCGCAACGGGGCCAACCATGAAGGATAAGAGCCTCCTTGGTCCGTGGATCCGTCGTTTCCTATTGGAGCACCTGGCTGCCTAACGCAATCTTTCCCGCAACACCCAAGCCAGCTACCGCGCTGCTGCTGCCGTTTGCAATGCGCAGAGGGAAGTCGTGCTATCGATCGTATGACGGTGCAAGAGCTGAACCCCGGCAAGGGCAGGTCGATCCAACTGCTGCCGCACACTGCAGGTTATCCTGCACCGTGCCGCGCGCTATCCCCAACGTGACTGCTATCTCGCGGGAGCTCGTCCCCCTTCCGGCAAGCCGAAGCATTTGTCAAAATTGTCTCATGTCAGCCTTCTCTTCGCCGGCATCAAGATCTCCCCGTTTACCGCGGGGCACTTGATGCCAAAGTTGCTGACCCGAGAGGTAATCTTCAGTGCCTAAAACTGGCCGGTTTTGATTGGAACGCTGGCCGGCCTTCGATCGGAATCCGCTCTGAGCCGCCGACCAAGACAAAATTGTCGCTTTCCGTCAAACGAGGGCACCAAGTGTTGGATTCCATCCACTTCTAGACTGACTAGTATTAACCTGGCCAGGCGACCCCGCTGATTTTGTGCTCCCCTGCTCGCAGCGCTTTTGGTGGCATACCAATTGCGTGTGCGGAGCCAGGATACCTTTTTCGACATGGCCGTCGCGCTGTCTTCAGTCCAGGAGTTGAGATGACACTCGCCCACGCAATCCTGACTGCGCATGCCGTGGGACGCAACAGCGGCGTTGGAGTTCGCTGCGATCGGCGGCGTCTTGCACAGCAGGACTCTACTGGCAGCCACGTTCAGTCTGCGGTGCCAATTGTGCTGATGACACTGTTCATGAGCCTTCTGGCAGGCTGTGGCGCTCCTTTTGGGTAAGTGAGCTGATGATCGGGAGGCACCGGCGCAAAATCCGTCATACCAGTCGAACATTAAAGGAGTAGCTCATGCGAGTAGCCGTTGTTGCGAACAGAGACGTTACCGGCGTGATTAACCGGTTCGGCCAGCCTCGTGCACCGGAGCCTTGGCCCGAGTGGGACTGCGACAGTGTGGTGCCGGCGTTGCAAGAGGGCGGCCACGATGTGCTGCTGTGTGAGGGCGATAAAGGCCTGCTAACTACGCTTGAGCGGTTCATGCCGCCCGATGCGCAAGCCCGCCCTTCCGGATTCGTCTTCAACTTGGCTTATGGAATTCAGGGCGAGTCCCGTTTCTCCCACGTTCCTGGCATGCTCGAGATGGCCGGCGTTCCGTATACAGGACCGAGCCCGCTCGGACATGCGCTTGCCAACGACAAGGTCATCACCAAGATACTCATCCGCGACCGCGGTGTGCCGACGCCGAATTTTTGCGTGATGCGTCGGGGCACTGAGAGTACCGGCGGATTGCGATTTCCAGTGGTGGCGAAGCCGCTTCGCGGAGGTGACAGCGTCGGATTGCAGCTCGTAGATGAACCTGCTGAGCTAAAGCGGGCCGTGGAAATGATTGTCGAGCAGTATGCGCAGGACGCGCTCGTTGAAGAATACATCGACGGACGGGAGATCAGCGTCCCGCTGCTTGGAAATGGAGAACTTGAGGTATTGCCTCTTGTCGAGCAGGACTTCGGCGACCGCGCAACGCGTCTTATGACTTGGGAAGCGAAGTACGTGGCGGCTGGGGCACCGTCAAAGATTTGCCCGGCACAGATCGGGAGTAGGCTTGCGACGGTTCTGCGGGATATTTCGATTGCGACATTCCGCGTTTGCCAATGCCGGGACTATGCGCGCGTTGACCTCCGGATCGACCGCTCCGGCCAGCCTTTTGTCTTAGAGATCAACACCAGTCCGCTCCTCACAATGGGCTCATCGTATTGCGTGGCTGCGAACCCGGCGGGACACAGCTACTCAAGCTTGATCAATCGCATCCTAGATGTCGCCCATATGCGGTATTTCGGAACCGCTGGCCCCCAGGACTGCACATGACATTGCTCTTCAGGTAAAGTGGCGAGGTTGTCATCCTGCCGCATAGTGAGGTAGGCACGGACGAATGGAGAGGACGCTTTCCGACCCGCTCGAAAGTGCGGGCAGGTAAAGGTCGAGTAGCTCAGCCATTCGGCTTTCGCCCTCACAGATCCGGGCGGGCGGATTTCCCGCACCGGCTCTTCCCGAGGGTAACCCGCGTCATATCCGTGCTTGCGCCCAAGTTCGAGTGATGCGCGGAGTTGGCAGGGGGAAGCGCGCCGTCAGGGTCTCCAACTCCGACCAGCCCATGCGCCGGCTTTTCTGGCTGCGCCGTCTCAGACACCGTAGCCATATCCGGCGCATTTGCTGATGGGATCCTTTGAGCGCAGGGTAGTTGTGCGGCCTGCCGTAGTAGCCGTAGTGTCCAAGCAGAACGGCGGCGTACCACCTGTGCTGCGCAGCCATTGGCGCGTGCATGAGCCGCCAGGCATCCTCGCGCAGCGCCGTCAGCGTTGCGCGTCAGGCGTTTCCCTTCCGTCTTGTGCTTCACGATGAACCGGCCATCCCGGGTCCGCCCGCAGTAGTGGGTGAAGCCCAGAAAGGCGAAGGTCTCAGGTCGCCGCTCGCCACGCCGCTGGCGTGAAAGGGCCGCGAACCGCCCAAACTGGATCAACTATAGCGCGGCGATCTGGGAGAGACGAATCTCATCCTGATCGCCGCGCCGCAATCAACCGCGTCTTGTCCTCGTGGAGAGTCAGGCCAAAGCCGGCCAGCCGCGTCTTGAGGGCCAACAGCATCTCCTCTGCATCGGCCTTCTTCTCGAAGCCCATGACGAAGTCGTCAGCGTAACGCACGATCACAACGCGCCCGTATGCATGGCGACGACGCCATTGGTGGGCCCAGAGATCGAGGATGTAGTGCAGGAAGAGATTGGCGAGGAGCGGGCTGATGCCCGCCCCTTGCGGGGTACCCCTGTCCGTCTCTTGCTTCTCGCCGCTCTCAAGGACGCCAGCCCGCAACCATTGCCCAATGAGCCGTAGGATACGAGGATCAGCGATCCTGTGCGCCACCATCCGCAGCAGCCACTCGTGGTCGACCGAGTCGAAGAAGCTGCGAATGTCGGCATCGAGCACCCAGTTCACACGCTGGCTCATGATCGCTGTATGCAGGGCATCAAACGCCATGTGGGGGCTCCGCCCCGGCCGGAAGCCTAGGAGAACCCCAGGAAGTCGACCTCGTAGACAGCACTCAGCACCTCGGCCACCGCGCTTTGGACGATCTTATCTTCCAGCGCCGGCACCCCGAGAGGCCGTTTACCGCCATCGGCTTTGGGAATGTAGACCCGCCGCACCGGCTGTGGCCGGTAGCGACCGGTGTGGACCCGTTCGCAGAGATGACGGATGTTATCCGTCAGCCTCTCTTCGTACTTCGCCACGGTCATCCCATCGACCCCAGCACTCCCCTGTCGCTTCTGTCGCCGAAACGCCCGGTAAAGGGCTTCTTCGTCGACGTGATGCAGCAGGGCGGTGAACCGGGTTTGGACAGCCTGCTTGGCCGCCGCGTTCACCCGCTCGAGGTTCGGCGGCAAGGCAACCCGGCTCTTTGTCCGGACCTTGGCCTCCTCGCGCAGGCTCCCCTCAGGCTGACCCCTTCCCTCCCGTCTCGTTTCCTTCGACGGCTTCAATACTATGAAGCAGTCCGACTCCCGACCTCAGCTCGGACGGCAGCTCTGGCAGTACCTTGCTGCTGTCCCCCGCTGGAGACCAAGGTTGTGTGCGTCAAGTTCTGCAAATTGGGCGGCCATGATGCTGGTCATGCGGCTTGGCGTAGAGCGAGCTTCTTCTTCGCCGGCCTGTCGCCTTCGACATCCGGCAGGCGATCGTGACGCTGCAGCCAGCGGTGCAATGAAGACCGCGTGGATGCGGGATCGTCGGTTGCAACGCTTAGAGGCATGTAATTTTGGCGTTGCTAGGACCAATGGCGGCTTTCGCCTTGGCGGCGCTGAGCGACCTGGTCCCGTTGAGCGCCTGTCCTGCGCTCCAAATGGCAAGTTCGCTCTTCGCCTCTTCCGCGCGAGCGAATGACGACGGCCATTCATGATGGCATACGCTTCACGGCAATCTCCTCGGAGATCAGAGTGGCGATTGTGCATGCAACCCTGTTCGGGCTGTCAAGCATCTCGATCCTTGCCCTGCCCCCCTCCTAGTTCGCGATAAACTGGCAGGTGGGCCAATTGTTTGCGGCGTCCTGTTGGCCGGCTTCGGCACAGGCGCCTTCATTAATAATAGCTACTTAAGACACATCACGTCCCAAAATTGATTGATTACGCTCGCGTCCGTTGCCTGCGCAATCTGTTGCCTTTTGCTGACTCTCACATCATCGGTGGCTGTAGCAGCGATCGCGCTTGCAATCGGTGGCGCAGGCTGGGTTGTCACTTGGACCGGAACCGACGTGTGCGTTCAGTTGGCAAGCCCAAGGTGGGTCATTGGTCGCACTCTGTCGATCTATTACGCTATGAAAGCGCCGGCCTCGAAGACCGCCTCATCATCGGCCAGAAGGGTTTTGCCGAAGCCTTCCGGCGCGGTTTGCGTCTTATTAACCCGGTCAGCAGCGACAGACCGATCAGCGACGAGGAGAACCGTAACTGGCGCCAATATTGAAGTCGTGAACATCGCGAACAGATCATAGAACGCTTGGTGCTGTTCAAGAATGCCATGACGCTCCAGTCTAGAGTAACTACTGACGCGGTACGCGTAAAGAAAGGTGCCGCCCTCACCATGGTTCAGCAAGCGGTGCGTCAACATTTTCGATTTGGTGCCATTTAGACGGAGAGAAGTTAGGCTTATGGGCTTTGCAGAGAAACTTCCAAAGGCATTGTCAGCCGCTGCCGGCTCGAACTTTGGGCTGCCGGTGACGCCACGGTCGAGCTTCCTCCAAATCACGTGCGATACGGACGAGAGTCGCCTCGTCACCAAAGCGGCTGACGATCTGGACGCCGATTGGCAGTCCCTTGGCGCTTTGCGCGAAGGGCAGGGAGACAGCTGGTTGCCCAGTGATATTCCATATCGCCAGATGCCCCCACCCGGAATGGTTCGCTTCTACATATTCTTCTACAGAAATTGTTGGATTGGCCAAACTACATATGCTGTTATGCGGTTGGGCCACTGTCGACCTCGCGGGGGTCAATAAAATATCGAAAGCCCGGATCGCCTCACCCACCTGAAGCCGCATCTGCCGAATGGCTTCATGTACCTCATCCCAAATTGACAAAGGACTACTACGGCCCCGCTGGAAGAACTTAAGATTTACGGGCTCCAACGTGTCTAAGCTGATAGCCCGGCCCAACGCGTGGGCCGCGGTTTCAAGCGAAGACGCTCCGAGACTTGAATAGGCAACTATTGCCTTCGTGAACTCTTCGAACTTAAACGGGGGCTCCATTTCCTTTACTTGGTGGCCCATCTCTTCCAGTAGCGAGGCGGTTGACTCGACTGCTTGCAGAACTTCCGGTTCAAGATCCAGGTTGTCCCACTTCGTCCTGGCAACCCCGACCCGTAGAGTACCGGTGGGTTGCAAAAGCTCTTCCACATAAGAACGATGCGGCTGGACGATGATGAATGGGTCGCCGGGGTGGGGACCGGAAAAGACGTCAAGCGCGGCCGCCATGTCGCGCGCCGACCGACAGAGAACGAACGATCTCCCCAAGCCAAAATTTGCATCCTGCTGGTCGGGGCCGCCGGAGACCCGGCCACGCGAGGGAACGAGTCCCACAAGCCCGCACCAAGCTGCAGGCCCCCTAATTGACCCGCCGGAGTCGCTGCCATGTGCAATTGGGGTGATGCCAGCGGCCACTGCCGCCGCCGCTCCCCCGGAGGAGCCTGAAGCTGAGCGTTCCAAATCCCATGGATTTCGGGTGACGCCATTGACAATGCTCTCGGTCGTTCCGGAACGCTCAAACTCCGGTGTCGCTGTCCTTCCGACGGTGCGAAGCCCGGCATTCTGGGCACGACTAAAAAAGAAGCTATCGCACTCCGGGCGATAGCCTTTGAACAGACGGCTTCCTTTTTCCTGTAGTCGGCCTGCCTCGCTCGCTCCACTATCCTTACGTAGGAATGGCACTCCGTTGAACGGTCCGGAGTCCTCGCCGGCAACCGTCTCAGCATCCTCGTAGAATTCGATGACAGCGTTGATACGAGAGTTGACCTCGCCAAAAGCCTGACGGGCTAATCGGGTCAGTTCTGCAGAAGTTACTTCCCCCGCATTCACCAGCGTCGCCAAGCCGGTCGCATCGTATTGCACGTATTCGCTGAGTCTCATTGCAACATCCTTCTAGTGTCGATGCAATTCGGAGGCGTTCTTGACTACGATGTATGTTCATATGCCGAGGCTTAGATTTCCCTAGCCAAACCAGCATTTATGATGTGCCAGCCCGTTCATCGCTTCCCAGACGTAGTTGGCTTCCGGCCCACGAATGCTCTCCGCTAGGTGGTTCTCGCCTGACATAAGGCTCCGGCTTGAGATCTCTTTCGCGGGTGCGATTCTGTCAGATGCGCAGAGGAATCTTCTTCACCGTTTTGCCGACTGATTACCAGCGACTGAGGGCGCTCATCAAAGACAGCAATGTGCCGCAGAAACGTCTGGCGCGCCGAAATCAACCTGCTGAGCGACGATCAGTCTCTGACTCATTTGCTGTGCCTTCAGGCTCTTCACGAGTTGATGAGGTTTCTTGTTGGTCCGCCAGCTTGAGCCCGAGAAGCGCGCCATGCTCGGGCGCGCTCATCGCGTGGATACCGCTTCATCATCACCAATTTGCCGGCGGCCGACCCCAGTCAAGCTGCACAGCCCGTGCGGCCTCAACCCTTGCAGAGCTCTGCGGTCGTCAGGCTCTTTGGAGGCAATTGCGCTTTAGTATAGCCGTATTTTTCGACCGACCTCATCATCTCGTCGGAGCCGCGATAATGTTTTAGCACTTTATTGAAAGCATCGACCGTCGCCTGCTGGTTGGGCAGAAAGGCGATCCCCTCACCACCGGCACCCCCGGGAGCTTGAGTGAAGGGCTCTGCCATCTCAAGGCTGTCATCCCGGTTAGCAAATGCCTTCCAGGTGAAGAATTCGCCGACAGCAGCGTCAGCGCGGCCGGCCTTCACAGCTTGGACGGCCTCCGCCGCTCCACCGGCAACTTGCAGGAGCTTGTCATCGGGAATACCGACTTTGTGCGCCAAGCTCACCGCAGCCCAGCCGGTGCCAGTGACAACGGTGAGGCCTTTGTCTCGCACATCCTCGTAGGAGTGCAGCCCTTTCGGGTTGCCCTTCGGCACAAGCATCCCATCGATGATGGCGACAACCGGCTCGGTGAATAGTGCGTTGCGGCATCGCTCGGGCGTGATTGCCATGCCTCCCGTGATGATGTCAAACCGGTCGGCCTGCAGCCCGGGAATCAGCGAGCCCCATTCAGTGACGACCGGCTCGATCTTGGTCGCACCTAGCTTCTTCAGAATGTCGATCCCAATTGCATTGACGAAGCCAAGTGGCTCGTTGTTCGGGCCCGGGTAGGCGTGAGGCGGTTCATTCGAGAAGGCGATCCTAATCGTTTCTCCGTTCTTGATCTTATCCAGCAGCGATTGCGCCTCAGCTGAACCGGCAAATGGGTGGATTGCCAGCGCAGCAATGGCGAGTGTAGCCATCACCTTGACGATAGCACGCCTCCGGGGATCGTTCCTGATTTCATCGTGTTGCCGATTCTTCATAGTGTAGTTCCTCCCAGTTCTGGTTCGGTTCTTCGCCGCTCGTTTTAATCCAATAACGACCTGCCGAAACTAGCACCGTTATGTCGTCGGCTTCCGGCGAGATTTGGCGGGTCCACGCGGGAAATCGGCGTGCTTACGCATCTTTTGACGATCCGCCGAAAATTTCTTCCTTCCGGAAAGTGCGTTTGGTGCCCCGCTGAAGCATACTGCTGGCATGCAATTTCCAGCATATCCCTGAACCTCCTTCGTGGTAAACAAGACCGGTCGGAGTGCCTTTCCGCTCAATCATCATAGGTTGCCACGGTGGTCCCGTGACCGAAATGTGCGAACGCGGGTCAATGACCAGTGCCGAGCCGTTCTCGATCGCCGCGGACGTCGCGATCGTGTGCCGTCGCAGGTGTCTTGAAGTGGTGCCACGCGCTCGTAAGCTCGTTGGCTAACGACAGATCGGTGAAACGTCCCGCCGACGTCGCGCCTGATCCGTCCCGTCCGCCCGGCATATTCGAGAAGAAGAGAAATTTTCGTTGCGAGCTTCTGATCGCCACATGGAGGCCGGAGGAAGCACGGACGGTGCTGCAGCGAATACCAATGCCTATTTCGACGCATGATTTGACAACCTATTCGACCGGCACGAACTAGGAGATTGACCTACATTCACTCGGAGAACTTGACAAGAAGTCGGCTCTGGGGCTGCTCGATGGGTCGGTGAACGCGCCGGCGAAAGTATTCCAGCGGATTCCCGCGAAGCTCGGCGGGCGCGAATACGACTCCAGCTTTCGGCATAGTGCCTCGGGACCTTGGACAGCGAAATCCAGTTCCGGCCGATATGCAAGGATCGTCTGCTCGCCTGCGGCGCGTTCCGGGTCGCTAAATAGGGAAGAGGGGTCTTCGCTGCGTCGGCAAATGACCGCCAATCCGCGCCGGTCCCTCCGGCATCGAAAATTACAGGAAACGCGAGCAAAGGCGGCAGATCATTGCCAAGGCCTTGGATTCGCCGCGATCGTCTCAGGGTTCAGGTGCGCCGCAGCCTCGTGGCTTTGCACTCGATACGTTCTGCATCCTCGCAACTAGTGGAGGATTTGCTCAGCCCGACCACCGGGGCTCGCTTGGATGAACTCCGGCGAAAATTCGGAGGCGAGAGGGTGGTAGAGCCTTCCCACGTCGAGGCCCACGCGATCGAATCCCCCATTGCCAAAGGCAATGCCGATCACATCACTGGCGAGCAATGACTGTCGGCTATGGCGGCTACCATAATGACGAAGAGCGGCACTACAGAAATGGCTCGGCCACGGCGGCGCGCAGCCGAGCAGCTCGATCCGCCGCTCCTTCTCGCCTTCCGGAACACATCGAGGACGGACGCGGCAACTCGGCGCGCACCCGCAACGCCCGTCTTGCCGCCATCAAAGCCTTCTTCCGCTTCCTCGAGTATCGGCTCCCGTCCTGTCTGGATCAGGCACGCCGGATCCGGGCGATCCCGACGAAGAAGGTCGACGACGCCCTCTCAGCCGCGACGAGATGCAGGCTCTGCTCGACGCGCAGGACCCGCGTCGGGTCTCCGGCATCCGCGATAACCCTCACGCAAGCGCGGGCAGCAATTGATCTATGGAAGATCTATGGAAGGAGGGTAAGCACCAAGCTGACCCCATCTGGCGCGGCTTGAGGTGATGAGCGAGACATACTGACACTGAAGCAAGGAGCCGAGGAGCTTGCAGTGTCAATTTCTATGTCTGCGCCTATGCCTGATGATAGAAGTTTCCATGTTCTTGAAGCGGTTGCCAACCGACTGGAGGCAAGCCCGCAGCGTCCGCGGCGGCGCTGGTCGGCGGAAGCGAAGTCGCGGCTGATCGAGGCGACACTGAAGCCGGGCGCGAATGTATCGGCCATTGCCAGACAAGCGGGGATGGCGCCGGCCCAGCTGTTCGGCTGGCGGAGCAAGGCGATCAAGAGCGGTGCGGTCACGCCACACAGGGATGCGGAGCGGCTCGGCTTTGTCGAGGTCACGCCGACAGCGTCTGCATCGGTGGAGATCGAGCTAGGTGGCGTGGTCATTCGCGCCGGTGCCGATATCAATGAGGAGCAGCTGGTGCGGATTATCCGGGCGGTTCGCCAGGCATGATCCCGGCTGGCGTGAAGGTGTTGGTCGCCAGTCATCCCGTCGATTTTAGAAAAGGTCCCGACGGCCTTTTGGCACTGGTGCGCGATGCCGGCTCGGATCCATTCAACGGCGCACTTTATGTATTCCGCGCCAAAAGAGCGGACAGGATCAAGATCGTCTGGTGGGACGGCAGCGGCGTGTGTCTTTATGCCAACGATCTGCATTCATACTACGTCCCTTTCGTCTTCAGTTGAGAGTTTTTGCCTGGCTGGCATTTTGCCTTCGTGCGGCAGCGCGATCGACGAGCCG